>JANYJJ010000102.1 GCA_025358485.1 Burkholderiales bacterium
GCCGAAGCGGTGCGCCAACGCGTCCACCAGTTGCGCCATCGTGAAGCGCAGAACGGGCAGAACCCAGGTGCGTTGCTCGTTCACAAGGGCCGTTGGCAGCGTGGCTGCATGCAGCAGATTGTCGACACAGCACTCCGCCGACATCCACCACGACACCGCTTGCGCCGAGACCGGGCAGACGAAGCGCTCGCCAGCCGCCAGCGCATGCAGCACCTCGCTCATGTAGGCAGACATCAGACCCGACGTCTGCCCCGCAGGCGCACGTGGCCTGGCGACCACGCCGGGCAAGCGCAGCGCGCGCCCATCGATCCAGCCGCGGCGGCTGAAGTCGCGCAGCAAGACCTCGCAGATGACCTTCTGCGCGCCGTAGCTCAGGTGCGGGGCGGGCGGCGTCGACTCGTCCACCACCTCCGGCAGCCGAGCGCCGTACACCGCGATCGAACTTGCGAACACCGCGACCGGCGGGTGCGCCTGTTCACGCAGCTGACTGAACAGCTCTAAGGTGGCGCTGAGGTTCACCCGCTGCCCGAGCGCGTGGTCGCGCTCGGCCTGACCGCCGGGCACACTGGCGAGGTGGAAGACGCACTGCACGCCGTCGGCGAGCGCCCGGCGCAGCAAGGACGGGTCGGCGATGTCACCGGCGTGCTGCTGGACACGCGGGTCTTGTGGGGCCACGCCGAAGTGTTGGTCGAGCAGGATCAGCTTGGTCAACGCTGTGCCCAACACCGCTTCCTTACGCAGGAGACGCTCGACCAACGTGCGGCCGATGAAACCATCGGCACCAGTGACAAGCACCCTCACGATGCGGGGCCCGCTTTGGCCAGCGGCCCGATCACACGCTGGTCGATCACACGCTGGTCGATCGCGCCGAAGGGCGTGGCACCCCGCGCATCAGTTGCAGCCATGCGCACGCGGTCGCCGAAGCGCATGAAGGCCGTGCTGGCGTGGCCTGCGTCGATCATCTCGATGACGCGCCGTTCGGCGATGCAGGCCGAACCGGCCGCTCGCGCGACGTTGGACACGGTGCCCGATCCAATCACCGTGCCGGCGCGCAGCCGCCGCGTGCGCGCGGCATGCGCGATCAGTTCACCGAAACCGAAATTCATTTCGCCGCCATGGGGCTCGCCGAAACGTTGGCCGTTCCACTGCACGTGCAATGCCAGATGCACGCGGCCGTCGCGCCAGGCCTCGCCGATTTCATCGGGCGTGATAGCCAGCGGCGCAAAGGCGGTCGACGGCTTGGCCTGAAGGAAGCCGAACCCGGTCTTCATCTCGTGAGGGCCCAGTGCGCGCAAGCTCCAGTCATTGAGCTGCACAAGAAGGCGAACGCGTGTGGCCGCGTGAGCCGGGGTGCTGCCCATCGGTACGTCGGCGACGATCACACCGAACTCGCCCTCGAAATCGATACCGTGCGCTTCGTCGGGCAAGGGCACATCGTCGTGCGCGCCGAGGAAGTCGTCGGATGCGCCCTGGTACATCACCGGGACGCTGTCGAAGAGCGGAATCGGTGGCGTGCCAAATGCCTGTTCCATCAGCTTGCCGTGGTTCAGGAACGCAGACGCATCACACCACTGGGGCGAACGCGGCAGCGGTGCCATCGTCTGTCGCGGATCGAACGTGAAGGCGTCGAGGGCCCGGCCGGCATTCAGCGCATCCGACAGTTGCCGAAGCTGCGGCGCCACGTCGTCCCAGTGCTCGACCGCTTCGAGCAGCGTGTCGGCGATGGGTGCGGCGGCGACAGCCCGTTGCAGATCGCGCGACACGATCACCAGCCTGCCGTCTCGGCGGCCATCCTGCAGTGTTGCGAATTTCATGGCCGACTCATCGCCGTGCAAGCGCTTCGGCAATCGGCGCGCCGTAGCGCCCGTCGACCAGGATGAACGCCATGCGCGCGTTGCTTCCGCTGCGGTTTGCCCACGCGTGGTTCGTGCCGCGCTGGATCACGACATCGCCGGTGCGCAGCAGCGTCTCGCCCTGATCGAGCAAGAGCGTGACCTCACCCTCGAGCACGATGCCGTAGTCGATCGATTCGGTGCGGTGCATCAGCGGGTGTGGTGAATCGGCCGTGACGGTCGACGCGTGGCTGTCGCCGATTTCGGCGAACGCCGCCTCCATGGTGCGAGCACCGTGCGCCAGAAACTCGACTGTGTCGGGCGGGATGTCGACGATGCGGAAGGCGGTGCCGCCCGGCGTCGGCTGCAGGCGCAGCGGCACCAGCGTAGGGTCAGCGCCATTGTTCAGCGGTGCCGGCGTGGCATCGGTCTTCCACAGCTCGTAGAACACCGTGCCGGGGATGTGGCTGAGCTCTGCGATGTGCGGCGGCTCGCCCTCGACCGAGATCACGGCGCGGCCTTCGGCGTCGTGACCGGTGACGACTCTTTTCATTGGGCGTTTCATCGCTTGTGCTCCTTAATTGGTCGGATCAGATCGGTGCGGTCACCGCGGCGAGCGCGCTGCGCATCAGCTGCGAATGTTCGTCTCTGGAGCCGCCGCTCTGCTCGATCTCGCCCAGCCGCAACGAGCTCTGAACCACGAGCCGGGCGCGCTCGAAGCGGCGCTCGGCGAAACGGGTCAGCGCATCGTCCAGCGAGGCAGCGGCATCTCGGGACAGCTCCTCGGCCAGAACGACTGCATCCTCGACGGCGAGGCCTGCGCCCATCGCCAGGTGCGGCGTGGTGGCATGTGCTGTGTCGCCGATCAGCAGCACGCGGCCGCGGTGCCAAGGCGCCGGCACCAGCAGGCCTTCGAGCGGGCGGTAGACGATGCGGCTCGCGTCGAGATGGCCATCATCGAAGCCGCGGCGTATGTCGGCCACGTCGCCGCCGAACTCGGCCAGCAAGCGCACGAGCTTCGATGGCCATTGCGCGGGCACGACGTGTTCGCTGGTCACGCGCGCGTCGAGGCAGTAAAGGTACATCTCGCTCGCCGAGACCGGGTTCAGGCCGACTTTGGTTTGCGCGCCGACGCACATTCGCGCCCGCTCCACGGTGCGCGGCACGACAGCGCGCCACGAGCCCTGGCCGGTGAAGCGCGGCGTCGGCGCGTCTGCAAACACCGTGGCGCGCAGCCGCGAGTGCAGCCCGTCGGCGGCCACGACGAGGTCGTAGCGGCCGCAGGTGCCGTCGCTGAACACCACGTCCGCACCGTCCGGGTCTTGCGTGACATCGGTGACGGTGCAGCCCAGCCGAACCGATGCGCCGCCGGCAAGCGTCGCCTGCCCCAGGATGCGCGCCAGCACCGGCCGCATGATGGCGCCGGTCGGCGGCAGGTCTTCGGCGCCGACGCAGGTGGGCAAGTCCATCTGCATCAAGGGCTTGCCGCTGGCGTCGCAGAAGTCCAGCCCTTCCCAGGTGGCGCCCTGCGCCATCACCGCATCGAGCACACCGACCGTGCGCAAGGCCCGCAGCGTCGGGCCGCTGATCGTCAGGCCGGCTCCGTACACACGCCACTCGGGGTCGATCTCGACCAGATCGACCTCGATGGCGCGCTTGCGCAGTTCGATGGCCGTGCACATGCCGGCGATGCCGCCGCCGACGACCAACACCTTGTTCACGACAGGCATGCTGCTTCTTCCTCGGGATGGGTTTGCGCCAGGCGCAGGGCTGGCGCCGCTGGGCGCAGCAAAAAGTGCGCGAGCGCGGGTAACAGCACCAGCGCGCCGAGCATGTTCCACAGGAACATGAAGGCCAGCAGCAGCCCCATGTCGGCCTGGAACTTGATCGGGCTGAGCGTCCAGGTGATAACGCCGAGTGCGAGCGTGATGCCGGTGAGCATCACGACCTTCCCGGTGAAGAGCAACGCGTGGTGGTAGGCCTCTGACAGGCTGGCACCCGCGCGCATGCGCGTCAGCGTGACGCTCAGGATGTAGAGCGCGTAGTCAACGCCGATGCCTACACCCAGCGCGATCACCGGCAGCGTCGCCACCTTCACGCCCATTCCGAGGCACACCATCAGCGCCTCAGCCAACACCGATGTCAACATCAGCGGCAGCACCGCGACGACCACGGCGCGCCACGACCTGAACGTGACGACGCAAAGGATCGCCACCGCGCCGTAGACCAGGAAAAGCATCTGTCGCCAGGCGTTTTTCACGACGATGTTGGTGGCCGCCTCGATGCCAGCCGAGCCGGCGGCGAGCAGGAACTGCGCGTCGGACGTATCGTTTGCCTTCGCGAATGCTTCGATGTGTGCGACCACACCAGAGAGCGTCTCAGCCTTGTGATCACGCAGGTAGACGTACAGAGTAAGCAACCCGCAACTGTCGTTATATAAGCCGCGCGGCGCGCCGGCCGTCACGGTGTTGAGCATGTCCTGGTTCGGCACCAGGTCGTACCACTTCGGACTACCTTCGTTCAGTCCGACCAGCACGCGCCGGTTCAGCAGCGCCAGCGTGTTGGTCGACTCGACACCGGGCAACTGACGCAGCTGCCATTCCAGCGCATCGACCTTGTTCAGCGTGGCCACGTTCGAGCAGCCGCCGTCGGGCGTCTTGACCATCACCGCCAGCACATCGCTGGCAGCGCCGTAGCCGGCGTTCATGAATGCGACGTCGCGGTTGTAGCGGCTGCCGGCGCGCAGCTCGGGCGCACCAGGGTCGAGGTCGCCGATCGACAGGTGCTGGCTCGCCGCGAATCCGCCCGCACCGAGCAGTGCCGCGACGATCACTGCGCCCGAGGCCCAACGGGCCTGGGTGAACCGGTCGAGCAGCGCCACGATGCCGCGCGGGCCCTGCGACGCGGCGGCGCCGGTCTCGGCACGCAAGCTGCGCCGCGCTGCCTTCGCGCTGACGCCTGTATAGCTCAGCAGCACCGGCAGCAGGATCAGGTTGGTGATGATCAACACGCCGACGCCGAGGCTCGCGGCCACGGCCAGCTCGCGAATCACCGGGATGTCGATCACAAGCAACACCGCGAACCCGACCGCATCGGCCAACAGCGCGGTGAGACCAGCGAGGAACAGGCGCCGGAAGGTGAAGCGCGCCGCCACCAGCGGCGCTGTGCCCCGGCCGATGTCCTGCATGATGCCGTTCATCTTCTGCGCTCCATGGCTCATGCCGATCGCGAAGACGAGGAAGGGCACGAGGATCGAATACGGGTCAAGCGAGTAGCCCAGGGCCGGCAGCAGGCCGAGCTGCCACACGACGGCGACGAGTGACGCGGCCACCACCAGCAGCGTCGAGCGCACGCAGCGCGTCGACCAGAACACGGCCGCAGCCGCGATCAGCACCGCCGCCGCGAAGAAGCCCAGCATCGCCTGCACGCCCTCGATCAGGTCGCCGACGATCTTCGCGAAGCCGGTGATGTGCACCTGCACGCCGAGCGCGCCGTACTTGGCACGCAGCGCTTCGAGCCGCGCCGAGAGCTGCGCGTAGTCGAGCGGCTTGCCCTCGGTGTCGCGCGCGAGCAGCGGCAGGTAGACCACGCTCGAGCGGCCGTCAGCGGCGACCAGCGTGCCGGCATCGGCAGAGCGTGCGATGTTGAGCCGCAGTTGCTGCATGCTCGCGCCCACGTGATCGCCGCCGTCGTAGCTGTCGGGGATCACCGGGCCGCCCTCCAAGCCGTCTTCGGTCACGCCGATCCAGCGCGTCGACGGCGTCCACAGCGATTTCATCTGCACCCGGTTCACGCCCGGGATTAGGAACGCCTCTTCGCTGAGCTTGCGCAGCGTGTCGAGGTAGCTCGCCTCGAAGATCGTGCCACTTGGCGAAGCAACGGCGATGCGCACCGCGTTGCCGAGGCCCGTCAGCTCCGACTGGTACGCGAGAAAGTTGCGGATGTACGGGTGCTGCGTCGGGATGGTCTTCTCGAAGCTCGCGTTCAGCTGCAGCTTGGTGGCCTGCCAGCCGAGCAGCGCGGTGATCAGCGCACACAGCACCAGCACCCAGGCGCGGTGGTTGAACAGCAGGCGTTCCAACGACGAGCCCGAGGCACGGTCGAAGTCAGCCAGCAAACGCGGCGATGCGTCGCCAAGAGCGCCATCGAACGCGTTCATTTCGATGTTCCGGTCTTGGCGTTGGCGGACGCCGCCGGTTGCAGCGACACGCCGGCCACGCTCAGGGTTAGCAACTCGCCGCTGGCCAGAGGCATCACGCCTGTCAAGGGTGGCAAGGGTGCGCCGGCCGACGCCGAAATGGCATCACCGCGACTGAGTAACACCTGCCCCGCCTGATTGACGAAAACGACTGCGGGCACGGCCTGTCCGGCATGGCCCGGCACCAACGCCGAGCCGGTGATCGACACGGGCATCGGCACGGCCGAAGCGGTCCAGCTTTCGCCGGCATCGCTTGAATGCCAGACGTTGCCGCGCAGGCCGGCGACCACCATCTCGCGGCCATCGGCCGACGGCAACTCGGCGGTGAAGAAGCTGCCTTTGTACGGCACGGCGAGGCGCCTGAAGCTGCGGCCCTGGTCGTCGGAGCGCAGCACCAAGCCCTGTTCGCCGGCGATCAACAGCGCATTGCCGCGCGCGCGCAGCGCGTAAAGGTGCAAGGCCTTGGGGTTGTCGAGTCGCGACATGGCCGACTGCCAGTGAATACCGCCGTCGGTCGTGGTGAAGGCGAGGTTGTATGCGCCGATGACGATGCCGTGGTTCGCGTCGCTGAAGTGCACATCGAGAAAGGGCTTGTCGGCGCCGTCGGCCACCAGGCGCTCGGCTTGCTTGACCGCCTTCGGGTCGCCGTCGGCCCGGGCGGCGTCGAGCGCCAGCTGCGCGGCCTGACGGCCTTCGAGCCGCCTGGCCCAGGTGAGGCCACCGTCCGCACTGGCGAGCACGACGCCGCCGTGGCCCACCGCGAAGCCGTGCCTTGCATCGACGAAACGCACGGCGGTGAGCGTGACGCTCACGGGCACCGGCACCTGCCGCCAGCGCGCGCCTGCGTCGTCCGACACGATCACGATGCCGCGCTCGCCGACCGCCACGAGCCGCGCGCCGGCGTGTGCGGCGCCGAGAATCGTGCCGCGCTCGGGGTGGTTCACGATCAGCGCAGGCCGATCGAGCGCCGAGGTCACCGGCTGGGCGCTGGCTTTAACAGACCAGACTGCGCAGCAAGCCACGACGACGCCGCCGATCACCAGCTGAAGCGCGTCCTGAGCTCTCGGCACACGACGCATGGTCAGCGCACGCTTTCGCTGGCCATCGCGTCGGGCGTGAACACGCTGTCGGCGTAGCGCGGCTTCAGTACGTAGTGCGCGGCCTTGCTGTTGTAAAGGTCGGAGACGTAAGCCGTGCCCGACAGAAGGTCGTTGAAGCCGAACGCGCCCATCACCGTGCCCGGCAGATCGGGGGCGACGAAGTTCGCCGACCACAGCGTCTTCCACAGCTGGCCGTTGGCGTCCCAGCGCTCGGCGAGCAAGCATTGCCAAGTGTCTTCGTCGCAGTAGTAGCGGCTCTTCGCGGCCGGATGACGCTGGCCGGCGCGCAGGGTGGCGTCGACCACCCACACGCGGTGCAGCTCCCAGCGCATCGCGTCGGGGTTCAGGCCGGTCTTCGAGAGCACCTCAGCATCGGTCTTGGGCTGTAGCAGCCGGTTGCCGTTGTAGGGCACAAGCATTTCCTTCTTGCCCGCGATCTTGAAATCGAAACGGTCGATGCGGCCAGTCCAGATCTCGATCTCGTCGAAGCTCATCACGCCCGCAGTCACCGGCGAAGGCGTGTCGCAGCACGGGCTGGGCAGCTTGCGCACACGGCGCTGGCCGGTCAGGTAGACCCAGGACTGCGTCTTCGACGGGTCGATCTGCAGGCGGCCGATGATGGCCTCGCCGGCGCGGATCGGCGGGCCGCTGTTGGTCACCTTGATCAGCTGCACCTCGGGCGCTTTCGCGAAGGCCTCGAGGCTGCTGTCCTGGAAGTAGTAAGGAATCTGGAAGTCGACCACGCCTTCGGTGGTCAGCACTGGCTTGCCGTCGGAGGTGATCTGGTACTGCGTCACGTTCGACTGGAACGACGCGCCGTGCCAGCGCAGCATGTGGTTCCACATCACCTCGGCGCCGGTCTTCGGGATCGGGAACGGCGTGCCGCCGAACACCTCAGAAGGCACGTCGGCGGTCATCTTCGCGCGGGTTGCGTTCTTGAAGGTGTTGTCGTAGACCCATTGCGGCGCAACGGCGGTGCGATGGGTCGGGTACACGTCGATCCGGTAGCTGTCTGGGTACTTCTTCAGCAGCGCCTTGCTGCCGTCGGTGAGTTTGTCGGCGTACTGTTCGGCGTTCTTGGCCATGATCGAGTACAGCGGCTTCTCGTTCTTGAACGGGTCGCCGCGCCGGCCGCCGGCCACGTCGCCAGGGATCGGTGTGGTGTAGCCGCCGGTCCAGGCGGGGATGCTGCCGTCCTTGTTGCCGGCGCGCTCGGCGCCGAGCGGCGTGAGGTCGGTCTTGAGCCGCGCGGCTTCCTCGGCGGTGGCGGCGTGGGCGCCGGCCGTGCAAGCCAGGACGAGAGCGAGCGTCGCGGCATGCACCGCGGTGTGGGTTCTTGCGTTCATGGTGGGTCTTTCGAAATCAGAAGGTGCGGCGGATTGACAGCGCAAGGTTGTCGCGGTCAGCCAAGTTGTTGCCCAGGCCGTAGATCGCGTGGCCGCTGCCGCCGGGCAGCAGGCCGCTGTAATCGACGAAGGGCGCTGCCTTGCCGACGTACTTGGTGTAATTCAGCGTGAATTGCCAGTTGCCGAGGTAGGTGCCGTTCAGGCCGAGGGTGACGTTGCCCGCGCCCTTGGCGTCCCAGGCGGTGACCGACGAATTGCCGTCGACCGTGTAACGCGCGCCGATAGGAACAAAGATGTCGAGCCCCGGCAACACTTGGCGGTAGGTCGGCGTGTAGATGAACTGGATCGCGGTCGCGTCGCGGGTGCGGCCGGCGTCGAGCTGGTTGTCAGGGTCGTCCTTGCTCAGCACGCGGTTCCAGGCGATCTCGGCGACGAGTACCGACTCGCGGGCGATGACGTTCGGGCCGAAGCTCGCCAGCGTCGACAGGTTCACGTGCGCGGTGCGGCCGCGTGCGATCTGCGGCGTCGGACCGAAGCCGGTCGCGTAGACGATGTTCTGGCTGCGCAGCGGCATGTTGCTGCGCACCGAAGCCTCGGCCGAAAGGTTGAAGTCGCCGAGCGATTGCGACACGCTCGCGCCGTACACCTTGATGTCTTCCGGGAACTGGTAGTACCAGTTGCTCGCCGCCGGGGTGCGGGAGTTCAGGTTACTGAAGAGCTGCCCGTCCTTGTCGTGGAACTTCGCGGCGTAGACACCGATGTCGGCTTCGTCGAGCCGCCACTTCAGTTGCCCGCCGAATTGCCCCGAGTTGCGCGGCTCCAGGTCGCCGCCAGGACTCAGCCGGTAGTTGCCGGCGAACGGCGCCGGCGCGGGAATGCCGATGAACTCGGGCTGCGCGCTGCCCCACGGGATGTTGGCGGTCGAGAAATAGCTGCCGGCCGGTGCCAGGCGATCGGCCTCCCAGCGGAACTGGTAGTAGTACGCGCCGACTGAGATCGTCGGACTCAGCTGCAGGTTGGCCGATATCTGCGGTATTGGCCGGATGATTTCCTTGAACTGCGCGTTCGGCGACGACAGCAGCTTGTTGATGTCCACTGGACCCTGCGCTTTCGCGACCGCGTTGTCGCCGAAAAACAGGCTCTCGCCGTATTGCAGTGCGTGCTGGCCCAGCTTCACGTTGAGCCGCCGGTTGTCGCCGAGGTCGAAGCCGCCGAACACGAACGCGTCGAGCACCTCGGCCTTGCGGCCGGCGATGCGCTTGGTGTGTTCGGCGAACTCGTCGATCGGCGTTTGGCCGTTGACCGGGTCGGTCGCGTCGGTCTTGCCGCGGTAGGCGTGGTCGTACCAGGCCGCAGCGCTCAGGCGCATGCCGAAAGTCTTCTTGTAGACGAGGTCGAACTCAGAGAGCAGGTCGAGCCGCTCAGAGACGAAACCGCGTCGGCGGAAGTTGTCGTCACCGGCGTTGAAATTCTCGGCCGACGGAAAGCTGAAGCTCGCGGGGGCCGGCGGCGGTGCGCCAGTCGGGATCTGGCGGAAGGTGTCGACCAGCACGGGGTCGGCGTTCTTCAGGCGGTAGATCGTGCCGGCCTTGACCGTGTTGTCGAAGCGCGCCGACCAGTCCGGGTTGTCGATCGTGAGCTCGACCGCGTGGGCGGTGGGCAGGCCGAGCAAGGCGCACACGGCGAGCGCTCGGGGATGCAGCCGAACCCGGTGCGGGTCGGCGGTGTTGCGGGGGATGTTCAAAGTTTGTCTCCTTCGTTGTGCTTGGTTTTGTCGTCAGGTGGGCGGCGGGCCGCCCGGTGCCCACTTGGGCCGCGACTCGAACAAGAAGAGTTGCGAGCTGTCGGCGCTGATCGGCACCTCGCGCGCCGACCACGCGTCGTCGTGCAGGTCCATGTCGGCGTCGTACTCGACCTTGCAGCCGAGCGGGCTGTCGAAGTACCAGAACCAGTTCGAGCCGAACAGGTGGCGGCCGGGCCCCCAGAACGAGCGGTGACCTTTGGCGACGAAGCGCGTACCGGCCTGCATCACGTCGCCGGCGCTGCCGAGGTGGAAGGTGAAGTGCTCCAGTCCGAGCAACTTGTGAGGGGTCTCGATCAGGAACAGGGTGTGGTGATCCGACGACCCCGCCGGGCGCAGGAACGGGCCGACGTTTTGGAAGCGATCGGTCACGCGAAAGCCGAGCCTGTCAGCGTAGAAGGCCTCGGCGCGCGCGGCGTCGGGCACGAGATAGACCACGTGCGACAAGGTGCGCGGCGCGATCTCGGCATCTGGGTCGGCTCCTACGTCGTTCATCGGGCGCTGCAGTGCAGCGCCGGGCGAGTTGCCGAGCGCTGGCGGCGCACTGAACGGGCGGCGCACGCTGCGCTGGAATGCGAGTGCGAAACCGCTGTCGTCGACGCTGTGCAGCACGCCTTGCGCGTCGATACGCACTTCACGGTCGCGGCTCAGCTCGTTGCCGATGGCCTCAAGCGAGGCTGCATCGGCCACGCCGTAAACGGTTTCACGCAGGAAGGCTGCGGGGCCGGAGCCGAGCAAGGGTGGCAATGCCGGGTCGTCGCGGCGGCGCAGCACGATGGCCGTGCCGTCGAGCGCCTCGAAGTGGCCCCCGGCGGCATCGAGCCCGACCCCTTTCAAGCCGTAGTCGAGCAGGTAGCGGGCGCAGGTGTCGAGATCGTCGACACCGAAAACAAGGGCGTCTGGGCCGAGGATGTTCACAATGCGCTCCCTGCGAACATCACACGTTCATGCGCCAGCAGAAGGCAGTTCGAGCCCGGTTCGATCGAGGCCGACAGATCGGTCTGGGCAACCGCCATCAGGCTCGCCGCACCGGCCCGCGCGGCCGCTTCGCTCGCCCACCACAGCTCGTGAATGACGTCGACCGGTGCCTCTTGGCCGGGGCGCTGCATCGCCTCGTTGCGCACCCAGCGACTGGCGGCGAGCGCATCGCCCGCACACAGCGACTGCATGACGGCGTCGCTCGTGGTCATGAATTCAGCATGGGTCACCGACGGCGCACGCTTGAGCAGCAGGAACAGCTTCACGCTGTGCTTGCCCGAGGCAGTGGCAGGCTTCCATTCGCGCTCAACGACCGGGATTTTCACGACGCTGGCCTGATCGACGAAGCGGTCTTCGTCGGGTTGAAGTTGCTCGCGGTAGAACGGCGTGTTGAGCGAGGCACTGGCTTGCGCCGGGTTGTCGAACCCGACTTGCGTGACGAAGTCGCGGTTCAGCGCGAACGGGTCGCTGCCTTGCCCGGGCACTCGGCAGGCGCTGTCGAAGACAAGGTTTTGCTCGTAGCGGCGCGGTGCCATGTCGGGCTGCGAATGGATGTAGCGCATCACCATCGCACCGTGCACGTCGGTCATGTAGGCGTGCAGTTCGCGTTGGGTCATCCCGCCGCGACGGCGACCAAAAATCATCATTTTCATCAGGGGCTTTCGATAAGCGGCGGGATCACCAGCCGAGTGCGCCAGCCGGCACGAACGTGCCGTGGAAACCTTCGTGCACGCGGCACGGGAACTTGACGATCGCTACCGGCCCGCGGTCGAGGTGCAACGCGTCGAGGATCACAAGGTCGGTGCGGTTCTCGGCGCGCCGACCGACCATCGTCAGCAGCCAGCCCTCGCCTTCGGGTGCGTCGGCGTTCTTGGGCACGAAGCACGGTTCTTCCGGCGCCGAATCGGGCCCGGCGTAGTAAAAGTTAAGCTTGTCGGCGGCCTCATCGAAGTGGCCCAAACAGGTGAACGGAGGCCCCTTCGGCCCGATCGGCAGCATCGGGCCGAAGGCCGGGTTGAAGGTGCCGAACCAGAAATGCCGCGCTCGCTTCATCGCGTAGCGCGAGTCGATCACCGGCATCTCGCCGATGTGGTTGATGAGGCGGCGAATTTCGAAGTGATCGGTCGGGTCGGCGAGGTCGAACGACCAGCGCTCGCCAAACGGCGGCTTCTCCTTCGCCTCTGGGTTGTGGATGTCAGGGAACTGGCTCAGCCAGCCCGAGCCCGTAACAAAATGGTCGAGGTGCAGCCGGGTGCCTTGCGCCGAGGACTCTTCCCACGCGTTGAAGGTGTGGGTTTCCATCGCTACGACCGGGCAGGTGTACCAGCGGATCGCCCTGACTCCCTCGTCGCGCGGGATGATGCCGATCATCGTCTTCTTGGTCGCATCCCAGTGCCAGTACGGCTCGCCGCGCTTGACGCGTTCCCAGTCGCAGACCATCGGGCAGATCACAAAAGCGATGTGGTTGCGCGACACCAGGAAGTCGTGAACCATCGAGCAGTACGGTGCCTTGAACTTTTCGGTGCGCGCGATATCTCCGGTCGCATCGAGCGTGTAGATCTCGATCTCGTCGCTGGCCACGCCCGCAGTGTTGTATGCGAAAGCGATCGCCTCGCCGGTTTCGGGGTCAAGCTTGGGGTGGGCGGTGAAGGTCTGGCTCTTCAGCGTGCCGTTGAAGTCGCGCTCGCCCAGCGTCTCGAGCGTTCTCGGATCGAGCTCGTAAGGACGACCGGATTCCTTCAGCGCATACAGCTTGCCGTGGTGCCAGAACATCGAAGTGTTGGCGGTGTTGCTGTCGGTGCCGGCTGCCTCAGGTGCATCGGTGAACGGGTTGCGGTAGGCGCCGAAAACCGCACGCCGCGTCTTGCGTTCGAGTTCGAATTTCGCGGTACGCACGTAACGTGTCTTGAGGTCGGCGTGGCCGTTCTCTAAGCGCACGCTGTGCACCATGCCGTCACCGTTGAGGAAGATGTCGGTGCCGTGCAGCGGCGGGTAGGTGGGGTCGGCGCTGTTGCGGAAATACGCGCCGTTCAGCTCGGGTGGAATGCGGCCGATGACTTCGAGGTCGTGTACGTCGGCTTCTATGCGCACCGGCGCGGAGTAGCCGCGATAGATCAGAATTTCTGGGAACTTCAGGCCGGGTTCGGCGAGGGTGACTTCAGGGTTCGTCGTCATGGTGACCTGTCTGTTTCAAAAGGGGTAATAGCGCGGACTGGTCTGCAACGTCAGCCAGCGCAGTTCCGTGAAGGCCTCGATGCCGGCCTTGCCGCCGAAGCGGCCGTAGCCGGAGTCCTTGATGCCGCCGAACGGCATCTGGGCCTCGTCGTGCACGGTTGGGCCGTTCACGTGGCAGATGCCGGACTGGATCCGTTGCGCTACGCGCCATGCGCGCGCGATGTCGCGGCCGAACACGGCGGCCGCGAGGCCGTAGGGGTTGTCGTTGGCACAGGCCACTGCGGCCTCGTCGCCCTCGGCACGCACGATAGGCTTGACCGGCCCAAAGCTTTCCTCGGAGTAGATGCGCATGGCTGGCGTCACATGGTCGAGGAGCGTGGCGGGCATCAGCAGCGAATTGACAGCGCCACCGCAGACCAGCGTGGCACCCTTCTCAAGCGCATCGGCGATCAAGGCGTTGCAGCGCTCGACCGTCGACTGATCCACCACGGCACCCAGCACCTTGGGGCCGGCCGCGGTATCGCGCGGGTCGCCCAGAGACAAGCGCTCGGCTTTGGCTTTGAGCTTGGCGACGAAGGCGTCTGCGACGGCTGCGTCGACCACGATGCGCTCGGTTGACATGCAGATCTGCCCGGAGTTCATGAACGCGCCGAACGCAGCGGCGTCTACGGCGGCGTCGAGGTCGGCATCGTCGAGCACGACAAAAGGTGCCTTGCCTCCGAGCTCGAGCACCGCAGGCTTCAGATGGCGCGCACAGGCCTGCGCGATAACGCGGCCCACATGCGTCGACCCGGTGAAATTGACGCGGCGAACCGCCGGGTGCGCGATCATTGCTTCGACCACCGCGCCCGCATCGGCAGGTGCGTTGGTGATGAAATTCAGCACACCGCGCGGCAGCCCGGCCGCGACCAGTGCCAGGGCGATCAAGCCGTGCGTTGCAGGGCACAACTCCGAAGCTTTCAGCACAACCGTGTTGCCGCACGCCAGCGGCACCGCGATCGCCCGCACCGCGAGGATCACCGGCGCGTTCCACGGCGCGATGCCCAGCACCACGCCTGCCGGCACGCGCAGGCCCATCGCCAGGCTGCCGGGCGTGTCGGACGGGATCACTTCGCCGCTCACCTGGGTCGTGAGCGATGCCGCCTCGATCAGCATGGCGGCGCCCAGGTGCACGTTGAAGCCGGCCCACATCGCCGAAGCGCCGGTCTCGTTCGCCATTGCCACGGCGAACTCGGCGCCGCGCGTTTCGAGTTCGTGCGCAGCCCTCAGCAACACCGCGCGGCGCGCGTTCGGCCCGCTTGCCGACCAAGCGGGCAGAGCGGCGGCGGCCGCGGTGACGGCTGCACGCGCATCGTCCGGCGTCGCGGCCGGAGCGCAGCTGGCCACCGATCCCGAGAGCGGGTTGCGGCGCTCGAAAGTAGCGCCACCCGAAGCACCGACATGCTCGTTCTCGATCACCATCTTCACGTCAAACATCATCATTCCTGTCGAAAAATCAGGGCGTCTATCAGGCGAACAGCCGCATGTCTTCAGACGAACATCCGCAGCACGCCGAGCGGCGTGGGCGGACGCGGAATCGAAAAGGAAATTGCCTTCCAGTCGGCCGCAGCCGGGCGGGAGAGACATCGCTGGTGCCACGTTTCGACGCACGGCCACGCGGCCAGCGAGATGCCGCATTGCGGGGCCAGATCCATCACGGTCGCTACGTTCAGATCGGCCACCGTGAAGCGCTCGCCCAGCAGGTGCGGCCGGTTCGCCAGGTGCGCATTGAGCACCTTCATCGGACGGTCAAGCTTGGTGATCGCCATCTGAGCTTCTTCGGCGTTGCGCGAGGCTTCTGCGAACAGCGCGAGGTTGGCCGAAGCGAACAACAGCGGTTTCTCGACCTCGGTCACGACCCAGAAGCTCCACTGCGTGGCCATCGTGTCTTCAACCAGATCGACCGGCGTGAGCGGGCTCGGATACTTCTTTGCCAGGTATAGGTTGATCGCGAGCGACTCGCACAACAGCAGGCCGTCGTCGTCTAACGCCGGCACGCGGCCGTTCGGATTGATCGCCAAAAATTCTGGCCGTCGCGTGCTGCCGTCCATGAAGTTCGTGAGCACGTGCTCGAAAGGCAGGTCGAGTTCTTTCAGCATCCACACCACGCGGTGCGCGCGCGATGCCATGGATCCGTAAAGGGTTCGCATGAGGGGGCTCGGTGCGCGGTTTGTCAGCAGCTGCACAGCGCTTCAGGCGCGCACGGCTTGCGCACCGGCGGATCGCGCGTCGATGGCTCGCGCGTTCTGCATGGCCGCTGCTTCGGGCAAGTGCTTGCGCACGCGCCACATGCCGAGCACCGCGATGCAGGACACGCCGCATGCCATCCAGCCCAGGCCTGCGTAGCCGAGGCCTTGCACCAGGACGCCGCCGAGCGCAGGGCCAATGCACGAGCCGATCATCATCATGGCCGGCGTGGCAGCTGCGGCGCGGCCGCTCGGGTCGAGCCGCGACAGCAAACCGAACAGGAAGTTGTGGGTGAATATGACCATGAACACATAGAGACTGGCGGCCACGGCATAGGGGGCAAAGCTCAAGGAGCTTGACAACATGAGTGCCAACAGCGCCTGACCGATCGGCCCGGCGAAGCCCACCGCCACCGCCGACCATTTCGTTTGCAGAAGGGCTGCCATGACACCCGGCAGCAAGTTGACCAGCCCGAGTGCGATCAGCACGCCGTTGACGCGGTCCATACCGAAGCCGCGCGCCGCGCCGATTCGTTCGACGAAGCTGAAGACCATCGCTTGATTCAGTGTCAGGCACATCACGACGCCGATGACAAACCAGGCGGCGCGCGGAATGCGTGCCGGGGCGGCGCCCGGCTGCGGCGGCGACTGGGCATGCGAAGACGATTCGGGGATCGATGCAACGGTCGGAAAAAACAGCGCGCAGACCACCGCGCCCAGGCTCATGGAGCCTGCGATGATGACGAACAGCATCGAGGCCGACGTGTTTTGTAGCAACGGCGGCATACCGCCGAGAAACGCCACCGCGAAGAAGCCGAGCGCGATGTTGACGACGCCGAACAGACGGTGCGGGTTGGCGCTGCGGCCAATGCTGCCGTGGGTAAAGGTCAATGCGCAGCCCACGCCAAAGCCGCCGAGCGCGTGCAGCGCGGCCAAGGCCTGGAAGCTTGCAGCATCGACCGGTTGCCGACTCGCCAAAAAGAAGGCGAGCGCCGCCAACGCGAATCCGCAAGCCGCCGCCGGGCGCTTGGGTACGCGGTTGAAACGCGGAGCGAACAGCACGCTGGCCGAAACCACGCCGAGCAGGAACAGCGTGACGGTGAGACCGGCTTGCGAAGGGCTGTAGCGGTAATACTGCATCAGCGCGCCTATCCAGACTGGCAGTGCGACCATATCGACCATGCCGGCCACGTGCGCGAGAGTCAGAACGGCTTTGCCGCCAAAGGTGTCAGGTGTAGTTTTCACAGTGTCTCCGTGCTTTGTTGGCGCTTGCATTCGATGCTTTTCTTAGCGCACCGTGCGAGGATAGGCAGACCCTGCCGGCACGAAAAACAGTTTGCGTTGATGCCGTCTATTTGCGCGAGCAATACCAAGGGCAAACCCTTGCGCTGATACATGCAAACGCGAATGCACGTCTGCCCGTACCCTTGCCAACAAAACCATGCGACTGGAACGTTTCGACCTCAACCTGCTGATCGTCCTTGATGCCCTGCTTGAGGAGCGCAACGTGACCAAGGCGAGCAAGCGGCTGCACATCGGGCAGTCGGCCGCGAGCGCAGCGCTCGGTCGTTTGCGCGACTTCTTCGGCGATGAATTGCTGGTGCCGGTGGGGCGGAGCCTCACGCTCACGCCGCTGGCGCAAAGCTTGGTCGGCCCGGTGCGCGACACACTGCTGCGCGCGCGCGCAGCGATCTCGCTCAAGCCCGGCTTCGAGCCGTCCACCGCTGAACGGCGCTTCGCGGTCTGCGCTTCCGATTACGTCACGACCGTGGTGCTGGCGACCGCCGTGAGCCGGATCGCGTCGCAAGCCCCCGGTCTCAAGCTAGACATCCGCAGTCCACCGAAAGACGTGAACGACGTGCTCGAGCGCGGGGACATTGACCTGCTCGTTCTGCCCGAGCAATACGTCCTGACGCTAGACCACCCGCAGGTGCGCCTTTTCGAAGACACGCAGGTCTGCATGGTGTGGTCGGGCAACACGAAAGTCGGTAAGCACCTTAGCTTTGAGCAGTACATGAAGCTCGGACACATCGCCGTGCGCTTTGGCGACGAGCGCAACGTGACCACTTTCGAAGACTGGTTCTTGCCGCGGTTTGGCGAGCAGCGTCGCATCGAGTCCACCGTGGACAACTTTTCGACCGTGCCCCTTCTCATTATCGGCACCGATCGCGTGGCCACGCTGGCCAGCCGGTTGGCCCTGCATTTCGCGCAGCAATTGCCCCTGCGCATGATCGACGCGCCGTTCACGATGCCGACGCTCAAAGAGGTGCTGGTGTGGCCTCACCACCTGAGCCACGATCCGGCGCACATGTGGCTGCGTGGGGTCCTGCAAGCTTGCGCAGGCGAAATGGTCAGCACCGCTGGCTCACCCGACCCGGCACCGTGACGGGCTCTTGGCCCTCACGGTCGAAAGATCGATGAGGGCGGTGCGTCAGCTCATCAACGCAGCCTGCTCTGCGAGCAGCGCATCGAGCTCGAAGCGCGTCGAGGCAGTGCCGAACACGTAGTGATCAGGGCGCACCAGTGCGGCGTGGCACTCGTGACGGCGCATCCATGCGGCAAGCACGCCGTCCGACTCGCGCCAACCTCGCGCGCCCACGTGCACCACAGTGACGCCCGACGCAAGCGGGCCGACTTCGCACAACAGGTCGTCGACCACGACGCGCCACCCACGCGCGACGCGGTCATCGAGCAACGTGCGGGCAGACGCCCCGGCAGCGGCACGCGCATGGGTGTCTGTGTCGGCACCTGCATCGACACCCCACTCGATCATCGGCTGCGGGCAGATCGTGCCACGCGCAGAACCTGGCTGCGCCGACAGGCAGCCGAGTTCCAGGCGCGGCAACACGTCCTGGCGCGGTGTGTCTTTCACGACACCGCCGCATTCGGCGAGCAGGTGGGCATCCCGCGCGCGCGCCTTCGATTCGTCACGTTCGCAGATCACCGCGCCGATGCCTTTGATGCGGCGCGTCAGCTCCCGAACATGCGCGCCCCGCTCGGTGCCGTAGCTGTCGAGCAGCGCCTGCGCCTTCGAGCCAACGACCGCACCGTGCGAGACCGCCGCGAGCTTCCAGGCGAGGTTGGTCACGTCGCGGATGCCTTGGCACATGCCCTGGCCGAGAAACGGTGGCTGCTGGTGCGCTGCATCGCCGGCGACGAAGACGCGGCCGCTGCGCCAAGTCTTTGCGACCAGCGCGTGGAAGCGGTAGCTCGCCTGTCGCCACAACTCGCCGTCTTCGGGCGTGAGCCACCGTGAGAGCAGCGTCCAGGTGGCCTCGGGCGTGACGACCGCTTTCAGGTCTTCACCGGGGCGCAGCGAGATCTCCCAGCGACGGTGGTTGCCCGGCCCGATTACGAAAGTGCAAGGTCGTTGCGGCTCGCAATACTGAACGCTGGTGGTCGGCAGCTTGGCGCGGCCGTGCTCGTTGACGATCACGTCGGCGACGAGCCAGGGTTCGTCGAAGTCCAGGTCTTCCAGTTCGATGCCGACGAGCGAACGCGTCGTGCTTGAGGCACCGTCGCAACCCAGCACGTAACGCGCGCGCGCGGCGCTGGTCACGCCGTCGTCGCCAACGATTTGGAGCGTCACTTCGTTTTCGTCTTGCGACAGCGAACCCAGGCCCTGCCCGAGCACGATGCACACGTTGGGCTGCGCAGCTACGTGGTCGCGCAGCACGCGCTCCACTGGTGGCTGAGTGAACACCATCGACGGCGTGTGGCCGAGCGGATACGGCGGGTCGACCATCGTCATGCGCTTGATCGTCTGCCCGTCAACGCCGAGGTATTCCGACGGCGTGAATGGTTCGACGTGGGCCTGAATCGCGTCGGCAATGCCCAGTTGCTGGAACACCCGCATGATCTCGTGGTCGAGAGCGATCGCGCGTGGCTTGTCGTAGATCTCGCGCTGTTTGTCGCACACCAGCACCGAGAGGCCCGCCTGCGCGAGCAGCGCGGTGGCCACCGCGCCCGAGGGGCCGAAGCCAACGACGGCCACGTCGAACACATGTGACGGATCGAAAACTTGCGTCGGATCCAAGACCGGCGCCATGCTCAGCCGCCCTCCCCGGCCTCGTCGCCTATCGGGTTGGTCAGAGTGCCGATCCGCTCGATCTCCACCTCGTACCTGTCGCCGGCCTTCATCCACACCGGTGGTGTGCGTGCCTGGCCCACGCCCGCCGGCGTGCCCATCGCGATCACGTCACCCGGCTCGAGCGTGAGCACCTCGGCCAGCAGGCGGATTGTCTGTGCGACGCTGAAGATCATGTCGTCGGTGTTGGCGTCCTGCATCACCAGGCCGTTGAGCCTGCCCTGGATCCGCAGCCCTGCCGCCCCGGGCGGCAGTTCGTCGGCCGTGACCAGCACCGGGCCGAACGCGCCGGTCGCGTCGAAGTTCTTGCCGATCGTCCACTGCGGCGTGCGCTTCTGGTAATCGCGCACCGACATGTCATTGAAGCAGGCGTAGCCAAAAACGTACCCGAGCGCGTCAACTTGCTTGGTGTGCCGCGGCACGCGCTTGCCGATCACGACCGCAAGCTCAGCTTCAAAGTCGAACTTCGACGACACGCGGGGCACGCGGCCGGTGTCGCCGTGCGCGATCAGCGAACTTGTGGCGCGCAGAAAGAACCACGGGTAGTCGGGCTTCTCGCGGCCGCCTTCCTTCGCGTGATCGAAGTAGTTCAGTCCAAGGCAGACGGTCTTGCCAGGGTTGGGCACCAGCGGCGCAAATTGCAGGTCGCCCATCGGCAGACGAGGCGCGCGGCTGGCGAGCGCAGCGGCCGCCGCCGCCATGAGGTCGGTGCCGGCTTCCAGCGCGACGCGCACGTCGGCAGGCACTTCCGGCAGCGCGGCTTGGAGGTCGATGACGTGCTCGCCTTCGACGATGCCCAGACGGGGCTGTCCGTCCTTTAAAAATGTGGTCAATTTCATGCGGATCCTTGAGAGGTGGACGGAGCGAAAAAAACCGCGCGTTGCGCTTCCTTGAGTCGCGGGCTGGGGGGTGCTGAAATGCCCCACTGGTCGACGCGGCCGGGCGGCCATTGCCAGTCGTCCGGGCTGCCGACCCGGTAGGTGTTGTCGATCTGCTCGACCTCGGCGGTGTACTCAATGACCACGCCGAACGGGTCGATGAAGTAGTTGAACGCGTTGTCGCCCGGGCCGTGCCGACCGGGGCCCCACTCGATCGGGTGGCTCGCGTCTTTCATGCGGCCTCCGCCGCGCATCACCGATTCGAGGTCGGGCATCAGGAACGCGATGTGGTTCAGGGCGTCATTGTCGGCGTCGGCCACGGCGATGCTGTGGTGGTCGTCGTTGCAGTTCATGAAGGCCATCACACGGGTTCGATCGGCCAGCTGGAAGCCGAGCGCCCGCTCGAAGAATTGCTGCGCGGCCGTCAGGTCGTGACCGTTCAGCACGACGTGGGCGAGGCGTATTGGGTGGTCTTCTCGCGTGCCCGCGTCGGCGTGCAACGCGTCGCCGTGAACCACTTGGAACACGCGGCCATCGGGGTCGCGCAGCAGCAGGCCGTGGCCGCCTGCCGGGCCATGCAGCGGGCCCGGCACCTCGAGCAGCGTGCCGCCTGCCCTCAGCGTGGCCTGTGCGATCAAATGCAAGGCTTCGGCCGAGCGGGCCCGCAAGGTCACCCGCCGCACCTGCGCTGTGGCGCTGCCGGGGTGCAACGACAGCAGGTGATGATCCGCGCCGGTGCCGCGCAAAAAGACCGCATCCATTGATCGTGAAACGACCTTCAGGTGCCAGACGCGGGTGTAGAACGCCTCCGCTTGCGCGAGGTCGGGCACGTTGAGCGCGACGCTGCGCAGCGATTCAATCCAGGGTGATTTCATGCGGTCGTACCGTTGGCGATGCCGAGGAATATTTCGGCGTTGCGATGCACGAGGCGTGCGCTGACGTCTTCATTGAATCCGCTGGCCTCAACGCGTGAGACCGGCGCGCGCTCGTGGAAGTTGAACGGGTAGTCGGTGCCGAGCATCAACTGCGTGTCGCCAAAGGTGGCTACCAGATGCCGCAAGGTGGGTTCGTCGAACACCAAGCTGTCGAAATACAGCCGCCGGGCTTGTTCGAGCGGGGCCTGCCCAACCTGTTCACGCAGCGCCGGGAACACCGACCAGCTCTGCTGCAGCCGCGGCAACAGGCTGGCCAGTGTGCCGCCGCCATGGCTGAACGCGATGCGCAAGCGAGGGCACTTCAGCATCAGGTTCGACGTGATCACCGAGGCGGCAGACAGACCCACCTCGGTCGGGTAGGCGAGCACCTGTTGCAGCGCGGCGGGGCCGACCAGCCGCTCCATACCAACGGGCTTGAGCGCGTGCACGAAGACGGCCGCACCAAGCGCCTCGCAGGCCTCGAAGAATGGCAGGAAGCGCGGGTCGCCGATCGGCACCCCGCCCACGTTGCTGCCGATCTCCACACCCCTGAAGCCGAGTGTTTCGACGACGTGGCGAAGCTCGGCGATGGCGAGCCCGATGTCTTGTAGCGGCACGGCTCCGAAGCCGATCAGCGCGCCGCCGGATTCGGCCGCCATCGCCGCGATCTGCTCGTTGAGGTAGCGCAGCAAACGGCACGCCGCACCCGGCTCGAACCAATAGGACAACAGCTCCGGCATCGGCGAGATCACCTGCCGCGCGAGGCCCATCGCTGGCAGGTCGGCGATGCGCCGCGAAGCACTCCAGCACTTCTCAGAGACGGTTCGGAAGTTCTTTCCGGCGATCATGATCTGCCGGTGGCACAGCCCACCCGCCGCGGCGGCCTCGGCCGTCGAAGGCCAGGCGGCCGGCGTAGCACCGCCGAGGTAGGGCGGAAAGTTTTCGGGCACGACATGCGCATGCACGTCGATGCCGCAATTGCAGCGCAGCGCCGTCATCGCAGACCCGCGCTCAGCCGTGATGAAGGCCGACTGCCAGCACCCCGGCGATGCAGATGGCTTCGTCCTCATCGCCGGTGCCGCCAGACGCCCCCACCGCACCCAGCGTGCGCCCCTGTGCGTCCTGGATCAGCACCGCTCCGGTCTGCGGCAGGAAGCGGCCCTGCGCGGTTGCGGCCAGCGCGACGTAGAAGTTCGAGTTTTCCTTCGCGCGCTGGCCCAGCACGCGGCTCGACGCGCCCATGCCGACTGCGGCCCAGGCCTTGCCGGTCGCCACGTCGATGCGGAACATGCTCGCGTCGTCTTCGCGCTGCGCAGTTTTCAGATGCCCTGCCGCGTCAACGACGACGACGGCCATCGGCCGATAGCCGGCAGCGGCAGACGCCGCCAGTGCCGCGTGCACGATCGTGTTGGCCTGAGTGAGTGACATGCTGGTCATGGTCTAGTTTTCTGAGGTTTCGCGTCTGTTCGGGGCGTTTGCACAGGGAACGCGCCGCAGTCTAGACATCGAATTGCTATCCAGCCAGTTGATTCTGGAGATACATAGAATCCACTGCATGGATATAACTACGGTCGATCTGAATCTCCTTGTGGCGTTCGATGCGATGACCGAGCACCGCAGCGTGACGCGCGCGGGTGATGCCATCGGCCTCAGTCAGCCGGCAATGAGCGCAGCAGTTTCACGTTTGCGCATGCTGTTCGACGACTTGTTGTTCGTCCGCGCCGGCGCGCAGATGAAACCCACGCCGCGCGCCCTCGAACTCGCGCTGCCGGTGCGCCGGGTGCTCGATATGGTGCGTGCCGACATCTTGCAACGCTCGGTGTTTGTCCCGGCGACGACCGATCGCACCTTCAACATCATCACGCCCGACATCGGTGAAATCAACTTCCTGCCCAAGCTGCTTGTCCGCTTCACGCGCGAGGCGCCGCGGGCGCGCCTTCGCGCCATCTCGTTGCCACGCGATGCAGCTGCAGCGGCGCTCGAATCTGGCGAGGCCGACCTCGCTCTGGGCTATTTCCCCGACCTGCAAAGAGCCGGGTTTTTCCAGCAGAAGCTGTTCGACAACCCGCACGTCTGCATCGTTAGAAAAGCGCATCCAACCATTGGTTCGCGGATCACGCTGAAGGCCTACTTGGCCGCAGTTCATGCGGTAGTTCGGCCGGACGGGCGCGAGCATGTCTTCGAGCAATTCATGCAGCAACGCGGCCTGCAGCGCAAGGTGCTGCTGGAACTGTCGCACTTCATGAGTCTGTTGCCGGTCATCGAAGAGTCCGACCTGATCGCCACCGTGCCGCGTGACTTGGCCGATGTCTGCATCCGCTACTCGGACGTGCGCATCATCGAGACGCCGATCAAGTCGCCGGTCATTGCGGTGCATCAGTTCTGGCATCGCCGTGTCCACAAGGATCAGGCAAGTATCTGGCTCCGCAGCGTCACGAGTTCGTCGCTGCGGCAGAACCTAAGCTAGGAGCTTGGGCTGGGCGATGGCGCCGACCATGCACGCCGAAGCTGCGTGTGACGGTGTTTTCCACGCTGTGGGCGTCGACAACAGCATGCGCTTGCATCCCAAACTGGGCAACTTGCCAATCAACACCTTCAAGCGGCAATCGGAAATCAAACAATTTATCAAGCTGTCCGTAAAAAACGTGACCAGCACATGCGCCCAGCTGGAGCTCAGAAATTGGTAAGGAAGACCACGTCGCTCCCACTGACAAGCAGCGCACTTTTGCGCAGGCTCGGCGAACGACAAATATTGACGCGAAGCCGTCTCACAAGCCTTCAGGAGAGGGATATGTTTTCAAAAAAACTCACAGCAGTTCTCATCATTGCAACCGCTTTGGCAGGGCTCAGCGCTGCGGCCCGCGCCGCCGAAGGTACGCAGGACGATTTCATGCCCTTGTTCAAAATGCAGATGGTGGACAAGAACAAAGACGGCATGGTGTCCAAGAAAGAGTTCATGGCCATGATGGACAAGGCCTACGACATGAAAGCCAAGGCCCTGGGTTGTAACGAGCGGCATGATGACCGAAGCACAGATGAAGGAATTCTTGAAATCTCTGTTCGTCGGCGGCTGACCCACACAGAGTGGTTGCGCAGGGCTTGGACATGCCCTGCACACAGCCTGGAAATTCGAGCCAAGCGCCGGCATTTGAATTCAATGGCAGGGAACTTTTTCCATGCTTTTCAGCGCTTCTCGCAATGCCAAGAGCGTAGGCGGATCACGGTTCCTGCCGGTAGTGGTAGGCGTAGGCGTCGGTGAAACCCAAGCGAAAGTAGATGTGCCGGGCGGCGTGGTTGTCGCTTTCTACTTGCAGGTAGGCGACGGTCGCACCCATGCTGCGTGCTTTGGTGAGCATGTGCCCACACAGCATGTTCGCTTGGCCCAGCGACCGATGGGCCGATGCGGTGTAGACATCGTAGAGCCCTACAAACTCCGATTCGGTGGCGATTTGGCCGCAGGCCAGAGCCTCGCCTTGTGCGTTTTGCACCACAAAAGCGGTGAAAGGAACCGGAGATTCCGCCAGACGCTTGGCCTGCGCGGCACGCTGCGATTCAGGTGAGCCGCGAAATTCGCCGACGGTTTGGGCGAACACCGATGAGTCAATTTGCTTGATGCAGACGCTCGGTGGCACGGCTGGCGGCGACAGCGCAGCCAACGATGGGCACACCATCACGCGGGTATCGTCGATTTTTGACAAGCCTCGTGCGGCCAGTTGAGCGTCTAAATCTGGGGGTTGGCTGAAAGGCGTGATGCGCACAACCAGCTGCAGGTCGGCGTGTCGGTACAGCGCGGAGCACAAAGCCAGCTTATCGGCCATCGAACTGACGCCATTGGCAACAGCATTGACGCATCGTGCACGCTTGGCTTTGCCCGGCGAAAAGCGCACCAACCAGCCGTCCAGCCAGCGTTGTTCGGGCGGCGCGCTGGCGTTCAACCCGGCGTCTTCGATGCGCGACAACAAGACGGCGTCGAAGTCAGGGTTCACAGCTTGCCTATCCTCTCGACCATTTCTTTGGCGAATTCCACAAAGGCTTGTGCGCCTTTGGAGGATGGGTCGAACACCACGCCGGGCAAACCGTAGCTGGGTGCCTCGGCCAAACGCACATTGCGCGGGATGACGGTGTTGAACACCTTGTCGCCGAAGTGCGATTTGAGTTGCTCACTAACCTGTTGTTGCAGCGTGATGCGCGGGTCGAACATCACGCGCAAAAGGCCGATGACTTTCAACTCGGGGTTGAGGTTGGCGTGAACTTGCTTGATGGTGTTGACCAGGTCGCTCAAACCTTCGAGCGCAAAGTACTCGCACTGCATGGGCACGACCACGCCGTGTGCGCTGCACAGGCCGTTCAGGGTCAGCATGCTCAGGCTCGGCGGGCAGTCGATCAGCACGAAGTCGTAGTCATTCGCGACCGCGGCCAGTGCGGTTTTCAGGCGCTGGTCACGGCGCTCCAAGTCGACCAGTTCCACCTCGGCACCGGCCAGCTCGCGGTTGGCACCGACGACGTCGTAACCCGCTTTCTCGGCGCGGGTTCGTGCCTCGGTGATGGACGCGTTTTCCAGCAGCACGTCGTACACCGTCAGCTCCAGCTTGCGCTTGTCTACGCCTGAGCCCATGGTGGCATTGCCCTGCGGGTCGAGGTCGACGACCAGCACGCGCTGGCCCACTTTGCTCAGGCCGGCGGCCAAGTTGACGGTGGTGGTGGTTTTGCCCACTCCGCCCTTTTGGTTGGCAATGCAGAAGATTTGAGCCATGGTGCGCTGACGGTTCGGTGGGTGACTAATTTCGGATCAGCCGAATGCTGAACCCAATGAGAAATACACCCGCAGCGCGCTCCAACCAAATGGTGAGACGGCGGCGGGTTTTGAGTTTTTCAGTCAGCACGTTTGCCACGGCGCACAAGCTGAGGCAGTAAACCGCTGTGATCACAGCGATGGTGACAGCCATGGCGGCAAAGGTCACCGTGCCTTGGTGAGTGGTGGGGTTGATGAACAACGGGAAGAACGCCATGTAAAAGACGATGGCTTTGGGGTTGAGTAAGGTGATGAAAAAGGCTTGTCGCGCGTAGTGGTGCGGTTCGATGTGTATGGGCGAGGCCGAGCCTTCTCGAGCGAACAACAGCCTGAAACCTATCCAAGCCAAGTAGGCTGCGCCGCCATACTGAACCACTTTGAAAACAGCAGGGTTGGCGGCGAGCAGCGCCGCCACACCGGCAACCGCTGCCCACAGCAGGACTTGATCTGCCGCCATGACACCGAACACCGCGGCTGCCCCGGCGCCGAACCCACCTTTGGCAGTGGAGTTGATGAGCGCAAAAGTGCCAGGGCCAGGCAATGCCAGGAACAGCAGCACGGCGGCGCAAAAGGCGGGGAAATCGGAGATGCCGAACATGATGATCAAATAAGGGAAGGTTTCATCCAGACCAGACAGCGATCCGCGTTCAGCTTGGGAACGGCCAAATGTTCCACGTGAAACACCGTGACATTCGCGGGCAAGTCCGCCATTTCCGTTTCTGGCAATTTGCCTTTCATGGCCATCCAGCAGGCTTCAGAAGCCAGAAGCGGGCGCGTCAGACTCACAAAATCAACGAGTGAAGCGAATGCGCGCGATGTGATGAGATCGAACGGTGCCAGCTTCAACGATTCGACCCGCGCATGTTCGCCCTGCAGGTTGCGCAGCTTTAGCTCGGCGGCGACTTGGCGGATGAAGGCGGCTTTCTTGCCAACGGTGTCGACGCTGACCACTGTGACGTTGGGGCACATCACCGCAATCACCACGCCCGGTAAGCCACCGCCGCTGCCGACGTCCAGCAGCCGCGGGTTGGTCAACGTCGGCGTCTTCAAAAAGTGTTGTTTCAGCGGGTTGATCACGGCCATGCAATCGACCAGGTGCTGGATCAACATACCCTGCGCATCGCGGATTGACGTCAAGTTGTAGGTCGCATTCCAGCGTTGAAGCATGGCCAGGTAGGCCAATAGCGTGTCGGTTTGCGGCTCAGTTAAGTTGAGTTGCAGCGACGCCGCCACCACGAGCAGCGGCTGACGAAGCGCCGATTCCAAAGGAGCGGCCTCCTCCGTCAAGCGGCTACTTCCTGTTTGACGGTTTTACGGGTTGCGCCGCCGAATCCTTCAGACCGATGCTTCTTCAAGTGAACCAGCAACAAAGAAATGGCCGCTGGTGTGACGCCCGACATTCGTGACGCCAAACCCAAGGTGGCAGGCCGGTGCTTGTTCAGCGTTTGCCGCACCTCAAAACTCAGTGCAGGCACCTGGGAATAGTCCAAGTCGGTGGGCAAGGCTAAGTTCTCGTAGTGCGCGACGCGCTCGACCTCTTCCAGTTGCTTGCCGATGTAGCCTGCGTACTTGATGCTGATTTCCACTTGCTCGATCACTGAATCGGCAAGCAAGTCGCCCAGCTCGGCGCGCAGTGTTTCACGTGAAACAACATCGCTTGAGCCTGCTGCTGTGGCCGCCTGCGCCACCGCATCAAAATCAACGGCCGGTCTGCGCAGCAAGTCGGCCAAGCTGTATTCATGCTCAATCGCCTTGCCCAGCAAACGCTCAGCGTCCAATGCTGTCAACTTGCTCGGGTGCACCCACGTCGATTGCAGGCGCTTTGTTTCACGTGAAACCGCGTCGCGCTTGCGGTTGAAGGCATTCCAGCGCGCGTCGTCCACCAAGCCCAAGTTGCGCCCTGCTTCGGTGAGACGCATGTCGGCGTTGTCTTCGCGCAGTTGAAGGCGAAACTCGGCCCGGCTGGTGAACATACGGTAAGGCTCGGTCACGCCTTTGGTGATGAGGTCGTCGACCAACACGCCCAAATAGGCTTGGTCGCGGCGCGGCAACCAAGCGGCTTGTTCGCGAACTTGCAGCGCGGCGTTGAGTCCTGCAAACAAACCTTGCGCAGCAGCTTCTTCGTAACCTGTGGTGCCGTTGATCTGTCCGGCAAAAAACAAGCCCTGTATCGCCTGCGTCTCGAAGGTGGCCCGCAAAGCGCGCGGGTCAAAGAAGTCGTACTCGATGGCGTAGCCGGGCCGCAAGATGTGGGCGTTCTCCAAACCGACCATGGACTGCACGGCCGCCAACTGCACGTCAAATGGCAGAGAGGTCGAAATGCCGTTCGGATAAAACTCGTGAGTTGTCAGCCCTTCCGGTTCCAGAAAAATCTGATGCGAAGTTTTGTCTGCAAAGCGGTTTACTTTGTCTTCAATGCTCGGGCAGTAGCGTGGCCCCACGCCCTCGATCACGCCGGTGAACATGGGGCTGCGGTCAAAGCCCGCGCGGATGATGGCGTGGGTTTGTTCGTTGGTGTGGGTGATCCAGCACGGCACTTGTTGTGGATGCTGGTCGGCGCGGCCCATGAAGCTGAACACTGGGACGGGGCCGCTGGCCGCTTTTACGTTGCCATTGCCGTCTGAATGCGGCATTCCGTCGCCGGGTTGTTCGGTCAAGACGTTGAAGTTGATGCTGCGCCCGTCGATGCGCGGCGGAGTGCCGGTTTTCAAACGGCCTTGCGGCAACTTGAGTTCTTTCAATCGGCTGGACAAACGCACGGCAGGTGGATCGCCCGCCCGCCCTGCCGCGTGGTTTTGCAAGCCGATGTGGATTTTGCCGTCCAGGAAAGTACCGGCGGTCAGCACCACAGTTTTGCAATCGAAGCGTATGCCCACTTGCGTGAAAACGCCTGTCACGCGGTCGCCAACCACAATCAGGTCGTCACATGCACCCTGAAAAAGCCACAGATTTTCTTGATTCTCCAGGCGCTGACGTATGGCCGCGCGGTACAAAACCCGGTCGGCCTGCGCCCGCGTGGCGCGCACGGCCGGGCCTTTCGAACTGTTGAGGATGCGAAATTGAATGCCTGCTTCATCGGTGGCTGCGGCCATAGCGCCGCCCATGGCATCGATCTCTTTGACGAGGTGGCCTTTGCCTATGCCGCCGATGGACGGGTTGCAGCTCATCTGCCCCAAGGTTTCGATGTTGTGGGTGAGCAGCAAAGTGGCGCAGCCCATGCGCGCAGCGGCCAGCGCGGCCTCGGTGCCGGCGTGACCTCCGCCCACCACAATGACATCAAATTTTTTCGGAAAAGAAATCACGGATGACACCGAAGACGAAGACATGCGTTGCCTAAATTTTGAGCAAGCTGGGATTGTAGGCAGCGGCCCTTGGGAAGTCACCCCAACCCGGGCTTCGCGCGCATGAACTGTCGCCCTGAATGCGGTGCGTGTTGCACCGCGCCATCGATCTCTTCACCGATTCCCGGTGTGACGGCGGTCAACGGCATCAGCAAGGCTGCGGGCGAGCGTTGCGTGCATTTGTTGATCGACCAACGCTGCGCCATTTTTGGTCACCCCGATCGGCCCACCGTGTGCTCTAGCCTGATGCCCAGCGTGGACATGTGCGGTGAAAACCGCGAGCAAGCAATGTTGTGGTTGACCACGTTGGAGCACCAAACTGCGCCTTCAACCGCGCTTTCAACTGCGTTTTCAATTGATCCTTCAACTGCCCGACGCAAGTGACCCCGTCCCCACGCTGCGCAAATCCTGCGCAATGCGCCCCTCACTCAACACAATCACCCGGCCTGCTGAGGCAATGGTCTCTGGCCGGTGCGCCACGATCACGCGGGTGATGTTGAGCTGGCGCACGGCCTGGTTCACCAGGCGCTCGCGGTCAACATCCAAGGCGCTGGTGGCTTCGTCCAAAAACAAAAACTGTGGCCGCTTGTACAGCGCGCGCGCCAACAACAAGCGCTGTTTTTGCCCACCCGAAATGCTGGTGCCCATGTCTCCAATCAGCGTGTGGTAGGCCATGGGCATGGCCTCGATGTCGTCGCTCACCGATGCCACACGCGCGCACTCTTCCACCCACGCGGCGTCGGCTTGCGGGTCGAAGAAGCTGATGTTGTCGCTGATTGAGCCGGCAAACAATTGATCGTCTTGCATGACAGTGGCAAAACTTTCTCGCCAAGCGCGCAGGCCGAGTTGCTTGAGCGGCACGCCGCCCACCAAGATCTCACCGCGCTGTGGCGCATGAATGCCCAACATGAGTTTGAGCAAGGTGGTTTTGCCGCAACCCGAGGGCCCGACGATGGCCACCGATTCGCCGGGTTCAATCAGCAAATTCAAGTTGCGCAGCAGGATGGGATCCGATTCGGAATAGCGAAAACCGACATCGCGCAGTTCCAAGCGCGGTGCCCTTGTCGCTGCGGCTCCGCCCATGGCGCGCGGCGGCGTCAGCACCTCTTCTTCAGGCGCGGTCAACACGATGTCGGCCAAGCGCTCGCCTTGCAGCTTGAGCATTTTCAGCTCAACCACTTTGTCGATGAGCCCGCTCACGCGCAGCGCAAATTGCTCTTTGTAGGCAAAGAAGGCGAACAGCATGCCGACCGAAAAACTTCGGTCCAGCACCAACAGCGCGCCCACCCACACCACCGCAATCCGCTCCAAACCAAACACCAATTTGTGGGTCACGCTGAACACCAAATCGAGCTTGCGCGTGGCGATGTGCGCGTTCATTGCGTCGACCACGCGGTTCATGAACTGTGCTTGACGGTCTTCCTGGCGGTTGAACAATTTGATGGATTGCACACCGCGCAGCGACTCTAAAAAGTGGCTGGACTTTTTAGCGTCAAACACGATGGCTTCTTCGGTTGCTTCGCGCAGCGGTCGAAAAAACGCCCAGCGCAGCAGCGCATAAACCACCACACAGGCGAGTGCAATGGCGGTGAGCGTGCCGCTGTAAACCCACATCATGGCCAGCGTCAACACCACCAACAAACCGTCAAGCACGGCCTCAATAAAGTGCGTGGTCAGCGTCTGTTGAATTTGCTGCACCGCGCCGAAGCGCGACATCACGTCGCCTGTGTGTCGCTTCTCAAACCACGGCATGGGCAGGCGCATCAAATGCGCGAACACATTCGACAACCACTGCAAGTTCAACGTGGCCGACAAATACAACACCGCCCAAGAACGGATGGCACCGGTGGCCACTTGTATCAACACCAACAGGCCAAACCCCAAACCCAGTGTGACCAGCAAATCGCGGTCGGCGCTCACCAACACGCCGTCCACCACCCACTGCATGAAAAACGGCGACAGCAACATGAAGGCTTCGAGCGCCAACGCCAAAGCAAATATTTGCAGCAGCGAACGCTTCAGCCCGGTCACGCGGCCCAGCAGTTGGCGCAGTGTGACGGTTTGCTTGCGCACCTTGGGTTTGAAGTCGGCCGCAGGCGTCAGCTCTAACACCACCCCGGTGAAGGCTTTCGACACCTCGGCGGTGCTCAGGCGTCGCACGCCGCGCGCGGGGTCGTGAACCACCGCGCCTTTGGACGTCACCTCAGTCAGCACCACAAAGTGGTTCAGCTCCCAGTGCAGCACGCAGGGCAATTGCAATTGCGACAAGTGACTCAGCTCAGCGCGCAGCGCACGTGGGGTGAAGTGCAATTGGGCGGCGATGCGCGTCAGGTCGGCCAGGGTCGCGCCCTTCAGCGACAGCGGGAAGCGTTTGCGCAAAGTGGGCAGGTCAGTCACCAAGCCGTGGCAAGCGGCGACCATCGCCAAACAGGCCAAGCCGCACTCGGCAGCCTCGGTTTGCAGCAACATCGGCGCGCGTGGTTTGAACCAACCGAAGTGAAGCGCCGCCATCAAAGGCGCCCGGTCACGCTGAGCAGCGGCTCGAAAATCCACTCAATCAAACGTCGGCGTTCGAGCAACACATCGGCGTCGATCTGCATGCCCGCCGCAAGTGCTTGGTTCTGCCCGTAAGCGCGCACCGACTGCTCGCTCAAGGCCACGGTGATGCGGTACATCGGCTCGGCAGCGGCATTGGTTTTCAGCGCTTCAGGCAGCGGCAACGTGGCCAGATCGCTGCTTTGCAAAGGCGTGCGCGACACCTGCAAAACCTGGCCCGCGTGGTGGCCAAACTTTTGGTAGGGGAAGGCTTGGTAACGCAACTGCACTGACTGATCAGGACGCAAAAAACCCACCGCGCTGGACGGCGCAAACAACTGCGCTTGCAGCTTGGCACCTTGTGGCAACAGGCTGACCATGGCCGCGTTGGCCGCCACCGTTTGGCCTACATCGCTCATCACGGCAGTGACCACACCGTCTTGCGGCGCACGTATGACCACGCGCCGACGTACTTCGTTTTCAGCCGCCTCTTGCGCCAAGCGGGCCAGGTCGCGGCCGATTTCGCCTTGCTGGTTTTGAGCGCGCAGTGGCAGCTCGCGGCGCTGTGCGTCCAGCACTTCCACTTCGCGTTGCTTGGCCGCACGCTGGCGTGCGACGGCTTGAACTTGCGCCTTCACGTTCAGCGCTTCTTCTGAGCGTGCTTGGACTTGGGCTTGCGAAATGAAGTTGTCAGCGCGCAGAGATTCAACGCGCGCTTGCGCTTGTTGCGCCAACAGCAGCCGCTGGTTTTGAAGCTCGGCCTCAACGTCGAGCTGGGCCATCTCGCGGCGCAGCGCGTCGAGTTGTTTGTCGAGTCCCGACCTCTGCGCCTGCTCCAACAAGGTCTGTCGGCGCGCTGTCACTTGCAGGCTCTGTTCTCGCTCGTTGAGCCGAGTTTGCACCGCAGCTTGGGCGTCGATCCCCAACGTGGCGCGGTCGGTGGACACGACGAACAACACGTCGCCTTGTTTCACCACCTGACCTTCTTGGGCCTGCCGCTCCAACACCGTGCCCCCTTGCGGAGACACCAAGCGCAACACGCCTTTGTCGGGCATGAGGTAGCCCGTAACGTGCGCCTTGCGGGTGTATCGACCTTCCACCAGCGCAACACCGACCAAGCCCACCACCACGAGCGCACTGCCAGTGAGAACTGTCAACGACACCGGCCGTATGAGCTGTATCGATCCCAACCAAGCCTGCTGTTGACCCTGGATTGACTCAGGGCGGAAGAGGGAGGTGGGTTTCAATGAGTCCCTGCGCTTTCAGCCCAATCTTTTCCTGATCAAACCGCGCCTTGCGATGACCAGTTGGTCTGGGCTACAAGCTCATTGCGCCGATGTCAGCGCAACGGGTCAGCGATTCACCAACCGCCATTGGGGCCGCTGGTGACGCCACCAGCAATTTGCGCCAACAGCGCTTCGTCAAGAACGACAGGAGTTTCAGCCCCCAGCACGAAGACGCTCGCAACAGTTGCCAGTTCGATGGAAACATTCAGTTCTTGGTTCATGTCAGGCTCCGAGAGTTGCTAAAGATGCACTACCGTTAGTACACAAAGCTATTGAAGCAGGACGTGTGTTTTCCGAGAACTGTCAACTCTTACAGCTTGCGTTAAGCCGCTTGGTCGTTTAGGACTGTGCGAAAAATCACTTTAGTAATCCCATGCGCAGTGCTTTCAGCACGGTTTGGTGCTTGTTACCACAGCCTAATTTTTGCGCAGCATTGGTCAAGTGCGAAACGGCGGTTCTTTCGGTGATGCCCAAGATGCTGCCCGCCTCCCAGGCGGTTTTCCCCTCCATCGTCCAACGCAGGCATTCCAGCTCGCGTGGAGTCAAACTCGGGACATTTGGGTCGGGTGATTGAGGCAGCAGAACACGGTGTGCGGCATGCTGCGCATGAACGGCAAACAACTGCAGGTCGGCAACCAGACGGGTCAGTTCGTCAGGATGTTTAGGCAAAGGCTGGTCGCGGTCGACGCCTAGAAAAAAATGTTTGCCCTCTGGTAAGTGCAGCGCCATCGCTATCCCCGTTTGATAGCCGAACTGCGCCTGCTGCTCCCACTTGGCTCCCAAGCCGATTGCTGTGTATGTTTTTTGATCCCAAATAATCGGGACGCTTTGGCGCTTGCAATGTTGCATTACTGGATCAACGCGCCAATTCGACTTGTCCGAAAAACTCTCCCGGTAGCTCGCAGGCGTGTTGTCCAAGGTGATGAACTCTGCGTCTCCCAGCATGTGGTCGATGATGGTGGTGGCAGACACAGTCTCAAATCCCAAGTTCTGAGTGAACCGGACGATTTCTGAGAGGAGCTGATCGCGATCCCCTGCTTCCAACACTGACGTGTAACTCTGTTGCAGCATTTGCTCTCAATCACTGTCTGTCTGGCATCGAACCTTGTTGCGCGGTGTTACGCGCTTTTGCCGGTCAACCTGTCAGTTCTTACAGGTGGCAAAAATCGCCGCCTGCAACACACTCAAGCCATCGCAAATCATTGCATCGAACGCAATTGGAGACCGCATCATGATCCCCGCCTGGATTGTCTATTCCTGGCCCCCCGTATTGTGGCAGGCCCTTGGTGTTCCCTTGTTCAATTTTGGTCATTTGGGAACGCGAGTGCTGTCTGCGGGCAACGCCCACAACCCGTGTTCAGGACAGACTGTTTGGGGTCGCTCCTCAGATGAAGGTGCAGCCGGTGTGGCTTGGGACTGGGTGCAGCTTCAAGAAGGGGTTGTGGCGATGGCCGACCCCATGGGTTTGATCACCAATTTGCGCATCGTTGATGAGCACGGCGACGCCTTGCCTGCGCTCAGCGCCAGCTTGCACTTGAACGAAATCGTGCACGCGCTGCCGTGGCAAACCGAGGTGCAGCGCGCCCTGCAACACGAAGCTCACTGAGCGACGTGCGCACACCGCGCGGTGCCAGCAGCTTCGTCTGAGAACTGACCCACAAACATCGCGTTGATGCGATGTTGACCGCTGGCTTGTGTCGGCATCATCGAGGTCAGTTTCGGGCAGTGGGTGCATGGTGCGCTTGCGCCCCGACGTTAGACCACACCCGCGACCGCACCCGCGACCGCACCCGCGACCACACCCACAACCACACCCACATGTCTTTGAGTCAAGTCACGCCCTGGTTACGCGACTGGGTTGCCACGCTCAAATTCAAGATCATGGCGATGGCCATCGTCACTGCCGTGCTGTCGGCCGCAGTGACCACGCATTTGGTGTTGACCACCAACCAAGCCGATTTGCAGCGACTGCTGCTGCGCCAAGACGCTGACGACAGGGAGCGCACCGCAGCGTTGCTCAGCACCAAGATTCAACTGCTCTCCACAGCCCTCGCCGCAGTGGGTGGACGCATCACACCCGTCATGCTGGCAGACCCCGCCGCCGCATCGCTGTACTTACAAGACAAACCTGCGCTCACCGCGCTGTTTGACTCTGTCTTCGTGGCATTGCCAAGCGGTCAAGTCCCGATCCGTTTTCAGCGCGGTGTGCCCGACACCACGGCCCCGAATGTGCGTGACCGCGACTACTTTCAGCAGGTCATGAAAACAGGCTCAGCGACCGTCTCTGGGGCCATGGTCGGACGCAACAGCAAAGTACCGATCGTGGTCTTCGCGGTGCCCGTCAAGTCGGCAGAAGGGGTGGTCATTGGCTGCCTTGGCGCGGCCTTGCATCTGCGTGAAAACAGCATCCTTACCAGCCTCAGTCGTGAGCAAAATTTGGACCGCGCGGTGGACATGGTGATCGACGCCAAAGGTCGGGTCTTGGCGCACACCGATGGCGCGCGGCTCATGGGCGCGGCTGCAGATGAGCCCGGATTTGCCGAAGCGTTTGGTCAATGGGTGGCCAATGGCAGCACCTTCCACGCGGAGGGAACTGCAAAGCTTTCGCAGGGCGCGCACATCGTGTCCATGGCGGGTTTGACCTCGGCCGATTGGATGGTGGTGCGCATCACGCCTGAAGCCGTGGCCTTGCAACCCTTGATGGCTGCCCAAGCTACCGCGCGTCGCGTGGCCGCAGTGGTCGGGCTGTCAGCGGCGCTGGTGGCCGCGCTGTTTGCCTGGTTCGTCACCCAGCCCATTGGCGATTTACGCCGACGCGCGGAGCGGGCGCTGGTCGAACGCGACAGCAGTCAGCCAGCAGACCACGAAGGCTGGCCCAGCGGGCGCAGTGAAGTGGGCCAACTGGGCCGCGCGTTCCAGCACGTGATGGTGCAGCGCCAGCAACGCGAGCAAGAAACGCAAGCGTTGTTGCGTCAATTGGAAGCTGTGCTCGACAACGCTGAAGTGGGCATTGCGTTCTCGCGCAGCAGCAAATTTGAGCTGGTCAGCCGCAATTTGTGTCGCATGCTGGGCTTGGACAAATCACAAGTCACGGGGCAGTCCACTCGCTTGATTTACCCGTCTGAAGAAGCCTATGTGGCACTGGGCGAGCGGGCGCGCCCGGCCTTCATGTTGAACGGAACTTTCGAGGGCGAGGTGCAATTGGTGCGTCGCTCGGGTGAGACTTTCTGGGCCCACATGCGAGGTCGCGCGTTGGTCGCTGGTGACACCTCGCAGGGCACCATTTGGATCATTCAGGACGTCACCCATGCGCGTGAGCAACGCGAGCGCCTGACCTGGACAGCCAGCCACGATGCCCTCACCGGCCTGGCCAATCGCCCCAACTTCGAAGTGCTGCTGGAGCAAGCCACGCAGCATGCGCAGCAGTACCCGTTTTGCGCGCTTTTCATCGACCTCGACCGCTTCAAGGAAGTCAACTACACCGCCGGTCATGCAGCCGGTGACGCCCTGCTGCGCGATATCGCACAAAGGCTCAGTGCTGAAGTGCGGCAGTCCGACACCGTGGCGCGCTTGGGCGGCGACGAATTCGCCGTGCTCTTGCACCGTTGCCCACCGGCACAGGCATTGGCTGTTGCCGAGAAGTTGCGCGCTGCGGTAGAAGCCTATGAACTGGTCTGGGAAGCGCGCCGCTTGACCGTGGGCGCGAGCATCGGTTTGGTGTCGGTAGACACCTCGTTCACATCGCACGTGGACGTGCTGCGCGCGGCCGATTCGGCCTGCTATGCCGCCAAACGCGGCGGGCGCAATCGCGTGGCCCAGTATTCGCGCGATCTGCCCACCGACCAGCGTCCCGGGCGCTGAGTATTGGCGTTGAGTATTTGGCGTTGAGCACTGGCGTTGAGCATTGGCGCTGTCAAGGGTGTGCCGCAGCTGCATTTCAAGCCGACACATTTGTAGACAAGGGTAAAGCTCGGCCCGCGGCGTCAACGGCATCGGCTCGGCGAGGGTTGTGATGGCAGGCCCGTCACGATCACGATCACGATCACGATCACCCCCACCAGCCCCATCACCAGCCCCACAGCCGCAGGAGTGCGCCATGCCCGAGACCCCGACAGAAACACCACCGACCACGTTGCACGGCGATTGGTCGACTGGCCTGGCCGCTGCCGCATCCAGCTTGAGTGCAGCGGTTCTGGCCGCTTGCGGCGGCGGCGGCGATGCAAGCGTTGCGCCGCCAGCTAACTCACCGAATTTGCCACCAGATCTGCCACCAGTCCTGCCACCGTCCGGCATCAGCCGCGAACAAGCCTCTCGGTTTTTGTCGCAAGCCTCGTTGGGTTCCACCAGCGCCGACATCGAACAAGTGCGCAGCTTGGGCTACAGCGGTTGGCTCGATGCGCAATTCGCGCTGCCGCGCAGCAGCTCAAATGTGGAGTGGTTGCGCAGCAAAGGCTACGACGCCGTGGCCAACAAAAACGGCACCGTCGGCAGCAACGACATGCTCTGGCGCAAGCTGCTCAGCAGCCCCGACACGCTGCGCCAGCGGGTCACTTTGGCGCTGTCAGAAATCATCGTCGTGTCGCTCAATGGGCTCGCGGGCATACCGTTCAAAAGCTTCTCGGCTGCGGCCTTCATGGACGTGTTGGAAGCCAATGCGTTTGGCAGCTACCGCACGCTGCTTGGCGAGGTGTCCACCAGCACCGCCATGGGTGCTTACTTGAGCTTTCGCGGCAACAAAAAAGCAAACCCTGTCGTGTCCAGCCTGCCCGATGAAAACTATGCGCGCGAATGCATGCAACTGTTCAGCATCGGCCTGACCGAGCTGAACATCGACGGCAGCCCCAAGCTCACGGGCGGCCAAGCCACCGACAGCTACAGCCAAGCGGAGGTCAGCCAAATGGCGCGCGTGTTTACGGGATGGGACTTGGACACCTCGGTGGGCAGTGGTGTGGCAAACGCAGACACCCCCGACCGCGTGATCCGCCCCATGGTGCAAATTGCCGGCCGCCATGAGACAGGCGAAAAGCGTTTTCTTGGCTCCGTGATCCCGCCCAATACCGACGGCGTGGAGAGCTTGCGCTTGGCGCTCGACACATTGATCGCGCACCCCAATGCCGCGCCCTTCATCAGTCGCCAACTCATACAGCGCCTCGTCACCAGCAACCCGAGTGCGGCTTACGTGGCGCGTGTGGCGGCCAAGTTCAAAGACAACGGTGCAGGGTCTGTGGGGCCAACCAGGGGCGACTTGAAGGCCGTCATCAAAGCCATTTTGTTGGACACCGAAGCGCGTTCCGATGCCGGGCTTTCTGACCCCACCTTCGGCAAACTGCGTGAGCCCGTATTGCGCTTTGTGCAGTGGGCGCGCAGCTTTGACGTCACCTCCGCCGACGACACCTGGACCATCGGCGATTTGTCTGACCCGGCCACCAAGCTCGGCCAAAGCCCGCTGCGCGCGCCGTCGGTCTTCAACTTTTTCAGACCCGGTTATGTGCCGCCGAACAGCCCCATCGCCAGCCGCGCGCTGAAAGCCCCCGAGTTTCAAATCACCACCGAATCGTCGGTGGCGGGCTATGTGAATTTCATGCAAAAAACCATCGCCAGCGGCGCGGCCGGCTTGAAAGCCAACACCACTTTCTTGATGCCGCTGGTGAGCGATTCGGCGGCTTTGCTCGCGGAGTTGAACGTGCTGCTGGCCGCTGGGCAACTGAGCAGCACGACCTTGACTGCGCTCAAAACTGCGATCGACACGATAGGTGTGGCCACGCCTGCTGGCCAGGCCAATCGCATCAACGCGGCCATCACCTTGGTGATGGTGGCTCCCGAATACTTGGCCCAAAAGTAACGCGTAGAAATAAGGGGAAACAACATGACTTCCATCAACTCACGCCGTGAATTTCTCAAGCGCGCCAGCGCCGTTTCCATGACCGGGGTGGCCGCGCCCTGGGCCTTGAATTTGGCCGCGATGGGCGAGGCCGCAGCTGCTGCGGCCACCGACTACAAAGCCTTGGTCTGCGTGTTTTTGTACGGTGGCAACGACTATGCCAACACCGTCGTGCCGTATGACTTTGCCAGCCACACCGCCTACCAAAACCAACGCGCCGCCATCGCCATCGACCGCGCTACTTTGGGCGGCACTGTGCTCAACCCGACCGCTGCCTTGCCCGGCGGCCGCCAGTACGCGCTGGCGCCCGAATTGGCTCCCCTGGTGCCCTTGTTTGATGCCGGGCAGATGGCCGTGATGCTCAACGTAGGCACCTTGGTGCAACCCACCACGAAGCTGCAATTCACCAACAAGTCGACTCCCTTGCCGCCCAAGTTGTTCTCGCACAACGACCAGCAATCGGTGTGGCAATCGTCCAGCCCTGAAGGCTCCACCTCGGGCTGGGGCGGGCGCATGGGCGACCTGTTTGCGGCGGGCAACGGCAACGCCACCTTCACCTGCGTCAGCGTGGCGGGCAATGCGGTTTATTTGTCGGGCCAAAGCACGGTGCAGTACCAAGTCAGCAGCAACGGATCGGTGCCTTTGAGCGCGCTCAAAACGCCGTTGTTTGGATCGCAGGCTTGCTCCGATGCGCTGAAAAAACTGGTCACCGCACCCGGTACGCATTTGTTTGAAGCCGAGCACGCACGCGTCATGAAACGCTCGATTGAAGCCGACGCCGAGTTGACTTCTGCGCTCGCTGGCAGCACCGCGTTGCGCACCGTGTTTCCCACCGGCAACCCGCTGGCTTCGCAATTGGCCATGGTGGCGCGGATGATCTCGGCGCGCACCGCGCTGACTGCCAAACGGCAGGTGTTTTTTGTGTCGCTGGGCGGCTTTGACAACCACGACAACATCCTCACCGACCACCCCGCCTTGATGGCCACCGTGGGCCAAGCGCTGGCTGCGTTCCAGGCTGCCACCGCCGAGCTGGGCGTGGCCAACAGCGTGACCACCTTCACCGCGTCTGACTTCGGCCGCACGCTCACCACCGACGGCGACGGCTCCGACCACGGCTGGGGCAGCATGCATTTTGTGCTGGGCGGTGCTGTCAAAGGCAAGGCGTTTTACGGCGCCCCGCCCGTCATTGCCAACAACGGGCCTGACGACGTCGGCCAAGGCCGATTGCTGCCGAGCATGGCGGTCGATCAGTTCGGCGCCACCTTGGCAAATTGGTTTGGCGTGAGCAGCACCGACGCGGTCAGTGTGCTGCCCAACATCGGCAACTACAGCGTCCGCGATCTGGGCTTCATGACGGCTTGAGCGTGCTGAGCGGCGATGCGGGCAGCAGCATCTCGGTGTGAGGAATGTTGTCCTCCAAATAGCGCTCACCTTGGCTGACAAAACCAAACTCGCCGTAAAAACCTTCGAGCTGGCTCTGCGCTGAAATGCGCATGCCCTGGCCGGGGTAGGTGGCTTGCGCGTGTTCAATCACACGCTTCACCAATTCGCGTCCCAGGCCTTGGCCGCGACCGGCTGCCGTGGTGATCACGCGGCCCATCGACGGTTCGGCGTACACCACGCCGGGTGCCACCAAGCGCGCGTAGGCCAGCGGCAAGTGCTGCTGCTCTGACCACGCAGCCAAGTGATGCGACGCGCAGTCGCGCCCGTCGGCGTCAAGGTAGACGCAGTTTTGTTCAATCAAAAACACCTGCTGGCGCGCTGTGTAAATCCGCTCCAACTCTTGCACGCTGAGTTCAGCGAAGGTGCAAAAGCGCCAGGTCAGCTCGGCGGGTGAAACGGCGTCTGCGGTCATCACCGCATTTTGACCGTCACGCAGATCAGGCCACTCAAGCCAACGCGCCGCCGCCCAATTCGCGGTGCAACCATGCGCGTGCCAAAGACCAGTCGCGCTTCACGGTGGCCAATGACAAATGCAGCACCTCGGCGACTTCTTCGTTTTCCAAGCCGCCAAAAAACTTCAACTCCACCACCTTGGCGGCGCGCATGTCTACCGCCTCAAATGCGGTGAGTGCGTCGTGCACGGCGACCACGTCCGCAGAAACGTCCACGCCAATTTGCTGTGCTTCTGTGAGGTCCAGCGACACCAGGGCCGCATCGCGTTTGTCTGCGCGTTTGGCCATCGCATGGTTCACCAAAATGCGCCGCATCATGGTGCTGGACACCGCCAAAAAGTGGCCCCGGCTGGTCCAATGCGTGCGTGTTTGTTCGGCCATGCGAAACCAGGCTTCATGCGCCAAAGCCGTGGCCGACAGCGTGTGGCCCATGGTTTCGCGGTGCATGTGGTTGCGCGCAATGCGGTGCAGTTCGTCGTACAGCAGCGTGAACAGCTCGTTGCTGGCGTCGGGTGTGGACGTGTCCAGCTCGGCCAGCCACTGCGTGACGTCTTGCGCTTGGTTTTTGCTGACGATTGCCATAAGAAAATATATTGTTGCATCTGCCCTGAGCCTTCATGCGTCGGAAAGCGGCGTAATTCCGCACAGACGCAGATTTGGCCCTCGGCCGTGGCGCACAAAGTACGCCGCACGCGACCTGATTTTTGCTTTTCTGCTGCTTTATCTTTTGGCTTCACCGAGCACACCTCACTCCACCGTCTGAACCCATGCCCGCAGCCCACGCCCCAGCGCCTTGGATCAAGGTCAAAGCTCTGTTTGAAGAGGTCGCTGACCTGCCGCCGGACGAGCGTGAAAAGCGCATTGCTTTGGCTGATGTCAACGATGCCACCCGCAACGAGGTGCGCTCACTGCTGGCCCATCATCCGGCGGCTCAGGCGGTCATCGACGGCTTCTTGACGCGGCCGGCCGCTTTGGCAGTGTTGAATCCAGATGCAGTCGGCACCAACAGCGTTGCACCAGACCTCGAAGGCCAACGTTTTGGTCAGCGTTTCGGCGAGCGTTTTGGAGCTTGGCAAATCGTTCGCGCCGTGGGCACTGGCGGCATGGGCGATGTGTTCGAAGCGCGCCGCGCAGACGGCAGTTTTGAAGGCCGCGCCGCCGTCAAATTGCTCAAGCGCGGCATGGACAGCGCGGCTGTGCTCAAGCGTTTCGCGTCTGAGCGCCAAGCCCTGGCGCGCCTGAGCCATCCGCACATCGCGCGCTTGTTAGACGCTGGCGCCAGCGACGACGGGCTGCCCTACTTCGTCATGGAGTTTGTGGCCGGTGTGCCCATCGACGAAGCCGCACGTGGCTTGACCATCGACGCGCGCTTGAACTTGTTTTTGCAACTGACTGACGCCGTCGCGCATGCCCACCGCAACCTGCTGGTGCACCGCGATTTGAAGCCCGGCAATGTGCTGGTCACGGCCGAAGGCGAAGTCAAATTGCTCGACTTCGGCATCGCCAAAGCCTTGGATCCGACGGAAGGCGTTGACGGTCACGACAACAACACCACGCTCGGCGGGCAGCGCCCCTACACGCCCAACTACGCCAGCCCCGAGCAAGTGCGCGGCGAGCCCGTCAGCACCGCGACCGACATCTACAGCTTGGGTGTGCTGCTCTACCAATTGCTGACGGGCGTGCGCCCCACCGGCCGCGCCGCCACCACGCCCCTGGAAGCCGCGCGCAGCGTGCTCGAAGAACAGCCCACGCGGCCCAGCAGCTTGAGCGCCGAGTTGGTTCCCACCCTGGCAAATGACCCTCAGTGGCTGCGCACCCGCAAACGCCTCACGGGCGACCTCGACAACATCTTGTTGAAGGCGCTGGAAAAGCCTGTTGATCGCCGCTACAGCAGCGTGGATGCGTTGGCCTCTGATGTGCGCAACTACTTGGCCGAAAGGCCAGTCAGTGCGCGGCCTGCCAGCGTGGCATACGTGTTGCAAAAATTTGTTGCCCGCAATCGCTGGGCTGTGCTGGCGAGTGCGCTGGGCAGCGTCGGATTGGCGACCGGTTTGGCGGCAGCATTGCTGCAAGGCAAGGCGGCCGCAGCGCTGGGGGTGCTCGGCTTGACCGCTGGTTTGGGTGTCGCATTGGTACAAGGTCGGCAAGCTGCGGCGTCGCGTGATGAGGCGCAAAAGCAATTGGCGGGTGTCAAACACATCACCAGCGAATTGGTGTTCCGCTTTGGCGACGCCATCAGTCATTTGCCGGGTGGCGCGGTGTCGCAAGAGGCAATGCTCAAGCAAACCGTGGCATCGCTGGATGTCACTTTGCGAGTGGCCCCAAACGACACCGAGTTGATCGCGTTGGTGGCTTCGGCGCTGGGACGGTTGGCTCAGATTCAAGGCAGCCCGACCTTCACCAATTCGGGACGCGGCGTTGAGGCGACTGCCACAGTGACGCGCGCTTTAGAGCTCACAGACCGGGTGTGGGCTCACAAGCGAGGTGACTGGCGTTTCAGCAGCCAACACATGATCACCTTACTGACCCAAGCAAACATGCTGCGCGGTCGCGGGGAGCCAGGCGAAGGTCTGACGGTGTTGGCAAAGGCCGCCGGGCGCGGCACAGAAGTTTTGAATCAGCCGCTCAGCGACGAAGGCAGGGCGGCGATTCTGGAGCTGCAAGCCAACGTGTTGACCAACATGGCGCATTTCAATGACCACGTTGGACGGCCTAGCATGGGTCGCCCCATGGAGGCTTTGCGCTGTTACGACCAAGCTGAAGCCGAATTTCGCGAGCTGTATTCGTCGGAACCGTTGATGCTGGCCATGGGCCGCGCCACCGAACCCGGGTCGCCTGCGCCGCAGGAATGGGCCAATCACAACATCGCCAACGTCTTTGCAGGTCGCGCACTGGTTTATCAGCGCTTAGACGATGACGAAGCGATGCGAGCGAATGCTCAAGCCGCCATCGCCCTGCGAGAAGACAACATCAGGCGCAATCCGGGCAGCGCCATTTGGCGTCAAAGCCTCATGTTCGACAGCAACACGCTGGCGATAGCGCTGCTGCGGTTGACGCAAGATGCGCAGGCCCTGATTGCATCGCAGCGGAGTTGGGACATCGCCGGGCAGAGGCTTCGAGAAGAAGGGCCCGACAGCATGTGGGCCACCACGCAGGCGCAGTTCGCGCCCCAGCTGGCCAGGGCGTTGGCAGCCAATGGGCGAGTGGCAGAAGCCATCCCGATTTTCGAGTTGGGTCTCGGTCGGCTTACCGAGCTGCTAAAAGCCGACAACGATCCTGCGCTGCGGCTGAAATTCGCCTGGTTGCAGGTGAACTTGGCCGACGCTGAAGCCCGAGTTGAGCAGCATCAGATCGCCGACGAGCGGGCCAGTTCTGCGATGGCTGAGTTGGAGACGCTCAAAGGCCATGCGGCAACACAACGCGGTGCGTCATTGGCGCTGGGTGAGGCGTGGGCTGTGAAGCTGAAATCAATCCCTGACGCGACTGAAAATGCCGCGCGTCGAGCATTGAACGAGCTCGACTTCGCTGCCGCCATCCGGCCACTCTCACTTGAACACTTGCGATTGCGGGCCACGCTCAGCGCCATCGCGGAGTGACCAATAAATGAAGTCGGTATTCGTTTCACCGCAAGCTTGATCGGGAAAAACCATTTGGCGTCCTGAGGCCGCACTGGTTTATTGATTCGAAGCCGTTTTGTTCAAAAAAGCGGCATCTCATCAACCTCACTTACGGGATCAAATATGACCTGCTCAAATTCTTTACCAAAACGCGCGCTGACCGCAATTTTTGCCGTGTCGCTTTTCTCGTCGGCGGTCGCTCTTGCCTCGCCGCTTGCTCAAACCGACCATACCTGGCCACAGTCGTTTTTAATGAAGCGGTTGCAGGCTGTCGTCGGGGCCTAGTCACGACAGTTCATTTAGCCACTTCTCCTGCCCCGTTCGGACTGAGGTATCGAAGGCCATTGCTGTACTTCCCTTCGCTACCTCAGGGTGGTCGGAAACCCACCTCAACCCGAACGGGGTTTGTTTGTGTTTCTCGTCAAACGAACAGTATTGGGCCTAGTCACGGGGCATGCCTTATCGCTCTGAATGAGGCTGACGTTTTGCTAGCGCGTCCAGCTCTCGATTGAGATTTCAATTCACGGTCGTTGGTGTTTTCGCGTTGCGCGGTGACGACCGCTGCAACACCGTTTATTTCTCAGTTACCGCGCAACCGGACAGCCGTCGTGTTGGCACCGGGGAAAAGAGCGTTCTCGGCGAATTTATTTGCGTTTTTTGAAGGGGAAATGCGCGTGCTGGATTTGCCGCTGACTGGCGCTCCCAAGGTCGCGAAGCCCGTGCGCCAGGCCAGTCTGACCCAGGCGCTGGGCGACGATCACCGCGAATGGCTGAAGCAGTTGGCATAGCGGTTGAGGTTGACGCTGTGAAGCGCATGAACCGGGGATGAACAGAAAGCTTCCCCTTTTGTTCGCGTGGCTCGGTTTGCCAAGCGCCGGACTTTGCCCGACGCTGCTCTGTTCAGCGCCCTGTTGGTCATTCACAACCTGGCGGGCAAATTTGACATCGCCAAACTCTCCACCAACGGCCGCTGACCCTTCGACCGCGCGGCCCTTGAAGCGGCGGGCTTCGAGGTACCTGCACTCGGCACGACGGCCGTTCATTTCACGCGCTGAGTCTGTAAGGCAAAGCTGCATTACACTTGTGTCCCTAACGGCGTTCATGACGGCAGACCTATGAGCATATTGACCATCACTTCTCGCGGCCAAGTCACTTTCCGCAAAGAGGTGCTGCAGCACCTCGGCATTCAACCCGGCGACAAGATCGAGCTCGATTTGTTGCCTGACGGTCGGGGCGTGCTCAAGGCGGCCAGGCCAGTTGGAACGATGAGTGGCTTCGTCGGCTTGCTCGCAGGACGCAGCAAAAAAATCGCGACGATTGAAGAGATCAATGCCGCAAGCGCTGACGGCTGGTCAGGGAAAAAGTGAAGGTCACGGCTGACACGAACGTGTTGGTTCGTGCGGTGGTCAGAGACGACCTGAAGCAAGCCAACGCCGCCGCTCGGATGTTGACCAACGCCGAGCTCGTGGCCGTTACCTTGCCTTGTCTGTGCGAGTTTGTTTGGGTGTTGCTGCGGGTTTATCAATACACGTCAGCCGATGCCGCCGCCTCGATACGGGCACTGATGGCTGTGAGCAGCGTGCAGGTCAATCGGCCTGCCGTTGAGGCTGGGTTGCTGATGCTGGAGGCGGGCGGTGACTTCGCCGATGGCGTGATTGCCTTTGAGGGCCACTGGTTGGGCGGTGAGCGATTTGTGTCGTTTGATAAGAAAGCTGTCGCGCTTCTCATTGAGCAAGGGCGCGAGGCGGAGCTGTTGCGATGACAAGGTCGCGATGTCGCGCAACCCCATGAGCTGAACTTGTGGCGCACGGCGGTTTTGGTTCTGCCGGTCTATCACGAAGGGCGCGAGTGTTGGCGAACACTTATTCGCGTGTTGCGTCCCAAACCCCGGGGTCGTAAAGCTTCGATGCTGGCGAGCTGAACACTCCACCTGCCTCGCCCCCCGCAACTCACTGCTTCCCAGCCTGCATCAGCAACCCATCCCGCTTGACGGCGGCCATGTTGAGCCTCATCGCTTCGGCGACCGCTTCGTTTTCCAGAAGATCAAAAAATATTTCTCTGTGATGTGAGCCTTCTCGGCCGCGTCCTGTGCGTAAGTGGTCAAGGCAAGCCATCTCGGGGCAAGCCTGCTGCACCACTTCAACAGGAATCTTCACCATGTCGCTCAGCCTCAAGTTGCACGCCCTTCGTTTCGCTCCCACGCTCACTGTCTTGTCCGCCGCGCTGGCTTTGTCGGCTTGCGGCGGCGGCGATGACGGCGTCGTCGCGCCGCCTGCCTCGAACCCACCGCCCGCCACGGTCAGCACCACCGTGACCGGTGCGGTTGTCAAAGGCCCGGTGGCCGCGGCGCAGGTTTGTGGCTACGCGGTGGCAGCCAACGCGCGCGGCGCGGCCTTGGGCAGTTGCACCACGTCTGATGCCAGCGGCAATTACGCGCTGACCGTGCCCGCAGGCAGCGGCGCGTTGTGGGTTGAAGCCACCGGCGGCACTTACACCGACGAGACCACTGCCGCCGTCACCAGCCTGCCCGCAGGCAGCGCGCTGCGCGCCCTCGTCACCGCCAACGGCGGCTCGGTGACCACCATGCTCACGCCCTTGACCACGTTGGCGCTGAATGCGGCGGCCGCGTCTGCTGGCAGCGGCGGCCCGCTCGACACTGCGGCCTTCAGCGCTGCGGCGGCGGCCTTGATCAGCAGCTTCAAGTTGCCCGCCGACTTCAACATCGGCAGCACCTTGCCGACCTTTGGCACCGGCATCAACAGCTACGGCACGGCACTCACGGCCATCTCAAAAATGGTGGCGAACGGGCAGACGCTGGCGTCCATCTTGGCGGCTTCGCAGCCCGCGTCATTGGCGGCGGCTTATGCAACGGCTGCCACACCCGTGGTACCTCCGGCTGCTGGAGGTGGAAGCAACCTCGGCCCCGTCACCGCCACAGGCAGCGTCACCGGCAGCACCACCGAAACCTTTGTGCCGCGCGCCTCAATGGCCAGCGGCGAGCCCGCCTTCACCACCCTGTTGACGGCGCGCGGTGAGGGCTACACCTTCGTAAACACGAACGCCACTGGTTTGACGACGCAGGTCGTGACGTACAGCGTCACACGGGGTGATACGAGCTCGGCCAGTTTTATCGAATTCACCTACACCCAAGGCGTGGCACGCACCGTCCTGCGGCAATGCAAGAAGCCCTGCACTGGCGTGACGCTGACACCCACAGCCGGCGGCAGCGGCGTGACGTTGACCTTCAACAACGCCAGCTTCGAACTGTCGGACATCGGGACCACCCTGCCCAACCCACCGAGCGCACCAACTGTGATGAACGGCAGCCTCACGGGTGAGATGCCCGGCGGCTATGTCTTTGCATCCCAAATGCCGCGTGGCACCTCGGGCACGTTGACACTGGACGGCGTTGCCACGCCGATTTTCTTTGCCGACATCAACTACCCCACATCGCCTTCTATTGCCGATCCGCTGATGTTTCCCATCGTCACGCTGTACACCGCGCGTGGCACTTTGGCCGTAGACCGCAGGCCTGAAAGTTCGCCGTACTACGCGGCTGCCTTTATCTCGAAACCCGAGGGCGAAGGGCTGGTGAAGGTCGTCACCGCCGATGCATTGACCGCGACCTCCACCGGTTACGCCATCACCCTGACCAACCTCGCGTTGACTGCCGCCACCAACCCCACCTTGAAATCGCTGGCAGTCACCGCGCAGGTCAACACAGGCAAAGCGGGCGGCACCGTCTCCATTTCAGGCGACGACAGCTTCACCCCGCGGCTGGACATCTTGCAGGCACAAACCCAAACGCTGTTCTACAACTTTCGCGGCACCAGCAAAGCCTTGGCTTACTCCAGCATCGACGTGCAAATGAAGGGGGGCGAGGTGGTTTCCTTCAGTGCCAACTCAGCGTCGGGCAAAGGCTATGCCTGCGTCAGCAAAGGCAGCCTTTTCATCGCCACGTGCGTCGGCAGCATCACGATCAGCGCTGACAAACGAAGCCTTACTTTTGTCGGTTTCAAAGCGGGCAAGTCCATGACGCCCACGGCCGACGTGGCCTTTGAAGGCAGCCTCACCGCAGCCGGGTTCTGAACAACATGAACAACGCCATCCACATGAGCAACATGCACACCAACTTCCTTCTCAACTCCGTGGCCGTCGCCGCGCTGGCGCTCACCACCACCTGCTTCAGTACAGCCTTCGCCGCAGACGCCCCCGCGCCGGTGGCCGTCACCGCGGCTTTCAACCCCACCGAACAAGCCTCGCGCATGTTCACCGTGGCGCTGCCGCAGGTGTTGAAAGGCGTGAAGCGTGTGGCAGTGCCCATGTTCACGATTGACTTCACCACGGCCGACAGCGAAAGCGCTGAAACCTCGGGCTTTGCGGCGGCCGGGCGTGCGCGGGTGGCGTCGTTCTACAAACTCAAGGGCGTTGGCCAAACCGAGTTTCAGGCGCTGACCGACGCTGCCTACGCGCGGTTTTTGGCCGACTTGCAAGCGGCTGGCTTCGAGACAGTGGCCATCGACAAGGTGCAGCAATCGCCCACCTACCGCAAGCTGGTGGCCAGCGGAAAAGCTATGCCAGCCGTGCGCAGCGACGGCATGTTGCTGGCTCCGGCAGGCATGGGCAGCTACGGCTTCACTGAAGCCGGTGGTGCCAAGCCCACATTGATGGGCGGCCTGTCGGCCATGGGCAGCGCGTTCGGCAACATGAGCACGATGATGTCGTCGGCCATCGACACGGTCGAACTCGCCAAAGAGTTGGACGCCGCCGTGGTCGAGGTGCAGCTGCGCGTGAACTTTGTGCAGCTCACCAACGAGAACAAAGGTTTCCTCGGCCGCATGGCGGGCACGGCGTCGGTCAGCTCCAAGGTCTACCCCAGCATTACCGGTGCGACCTACAGCGTGCAGTCGTCCACGCGCGGGGCCCTCACCTTGAAGCAACCGTTGGCGCTGGACGCGAGCGTGTTCAGTGAGGTGCGCAAGGCACCCACCGTCGCCGCCGACACCGCCGGGGCCATCGCCGTGGGCTTGCTGCAACTCGCCATCGGCAGCAAAAACAGCAACAGCAGCGAAGAGATGGAAGCCGTGGCCGACCCGTCGCGCTACCGCGAGGTGGTGGGCAGCGGGCTGACGGCGCTGAACCAAATGTTTGTGCAGCGGCTGCGCGCAGGTGAGTGAAGAACGCTGCAAATTCAGTGCGCTGCGCCTAAGCTCTCACGCCACACTCGCGCCACACTCATGCCGTGACCACGCCGCCCGCCCCTGACCCGTCCCGTTGGCTTCAAATCAAAGCCACCTTTGACGCGGTGGTGGACTTGCCCACGGCACAGCGCGACCCACCGCTGATGGCTGCCGGCTTGGATGCCGCGGACCTGAACGAGCTTCGCAGCCTTTTGGCCCATCACGATCAAGCCAGCGGTACGCAGCCTTTCATGGGCGGCAGCGCGGCGTCGCAGTTCGCTCAAAACGAGGCACAAACTGCCGCCCAACTGGGCCAGCGTTTGGGCGCGTGGGAAATCGTCCGCCCCGTGGGCGTGGGCGGCATGGGCGAAGTATTTGAAGCGCGCCGTGCCGACGGCAGCTATGAAGGTCGCGCGGCCGTCAAGTTGCTCAAACGCGGCATGGACAGCACCGCCGTGCTGCGCCGATTTGCACAAGAGCGCCAAGCCCTCGCGCGGCTGAGCCACCCGCACATCGCTCGCTTGTTGGATGCCGGTGCCAGCGAACAGGGCCTGCCCTACTTCGTGCTCGAATTCGTAGAGGGCCAACCCATCGATGTGGCCGTGCGCGGCTTGACCTTGGAAGCGCGCTTGAACTTGTTTTTGCAACTCGCTGATGCGGTGGCGCACGCGCACCGGAATTTGCTGGTGCACCGCGATTTGAAACCCGGCAACGTGCTGGTCAACACCGAAGGTCAGGTGAAGCTGCTCGACTTCGGCATCGCCAAAGCGCTGGATCCATTGGACGGGAACGAAGGCAACACCACCCTCGGCGGCCAGCGCCCCTACACCCCCAACTACGCAAGCCCTGAACAAGTGCGCGGCGAGCCGGTCAGCACCGCCACCGACATTTACAGCTTAGGCGTGCTGCTGTATCAAATGCTCACCGGCACGCGCCCCACCGGCCGCAACGCCACCACCCCGGCCGAGGCCGCGCGCTGCGTGTTGGAAGACCAGCCCACCAAGCCCAGTCGACTTACGGCAGATGAAGCAGTCGATCCGCAGTGGCTCAGCACCCGCAAAAAGCTCGAAGGCGACCTCGACAACATTTTGTTGAAGGCGCTGGTCAAGCAGGCTTCGGATCGTTACGTCAGTGTCGACGCGCTGGCCAGCGACATCAAGGCTTACCTCGATGGCCGACCGGTGAGTGCGCGGGCTGCCAGCAGCGCTTACGTGCTGACCAAGTTTGTGCAGCGCAACCGCGCCACCGTGACCGCCGCAGGCGCCGCCGTGTTGGCGCTGGTGTTGGGCCTGTGCGGCACCGCATGGCAAGCCCACCGCGCGGGCCAGGCGCTTGACAGCGCCAGCGCACGTTTGACGCAGACGCGCAGCATCGCGCGCGATTTGGTCATGCGCTACGCCGACACCGTGATGTACCTGCCCGGCGGCATGAAGTTGCAAACAGACATGCTCACCGACACCGTGGCGCATCTTGACAAGCTCGGTGTGGACGCAGCCGCTGACCCCGCCTTTGCGGGCGATGTGGCACGGCCTATGCGCGTTTGGTGACGCTGCAGATAGACAACCTCGCCGCCAGCTTGACCGACCAGCCCATGGGTGCGCGCAACCTGGCCCGCGCGCTGGAACTGTTTCCCATCGGCGCTGCGGCCCATCAAGACGAAGCCAGCTACAGCGTGTGGTGGGCGCGTGCCTTGCAAGCGCAGTTCAATTTGCGGCGCAGTGCGGGCGACCTGCCTGGTGCCATGGCTGCTTGTCAGCAGCGCATGAGTTTGATGAACAGCACCTTGCTGCGCTTTCCTGGCAATGTGGCTGCGCGCGACGAATTGGGGTCGGCCTGGTTTTGCATAGGGCAGCTGAATTACAGCGTCGTGGTGCCCAGTTTGCAGCGTCCCGCCGAAGCGCTGGAAGCCTTTGCCGCAGCGGAAGACGTCTACCTGGCATTGCTTCGCGACCAGCCCAACGAATACGCCAATCCCAACCAATTGGGCACCATTGCTGGCGGACGCTTGCTGATCCTGCAACGGCTTGACCGTGTGGATGAGGCGGTGGCTCAAGGCCGTCGCGCCGTGAACTTCAAGCAGGCGGCTCTGAAACTGGCTCCCGACAACGTCGGCGTGCGCAACACCTTGGCTGCGGACGCCAGCAATTTCGCCAATGTGTTGTTGGAAGCCGATTTGGCAGATGAAGCTCTGAGCGCCACCACGCTCAGCCAGACAACACTGCGCGCCTTGGTGCGCGATGACCCCAAAGTACCGCGTTGGAATTCGACGCGCCGCTTGTTTGCCATGCACCACGGGCGCGCGCTGTTGGCTGTCGGACGTGCAGCAGATGCGCTGCCGGCGCTGCGCGAATCGATTGCAGAAATGTCAGCGGCCACGACGGGCGGCACCGTGCGTAGGCGCGGCTGGGCTCGGCTGGCTTTGGCGCAGGCGCTGGTCGCCACGCGGCAGGACGCTGAAGCGGCAACCGAGTTGGAAAAAGCGCTCGGCGACTTGACGACGTTTTTGAAGAACGCGCCCACCGACGCAGACGCCTTGGTTTATCAAGCGCAGGCTTTGCACTTGCGTGCAGGTGTGAGCGGTCGCGCTGTCAGCGAGCGTCAAACCGACTTGGCAGCAGCCCGGGCCAGTTTTGATCTGGCCGAAAAAGCCCAGCCGCTGCGCAAGCACCAAGCGCGTGCGCGGCTGGCTTTGTTGGCGCAGCAATAAATTTGAGTTTGCCGATCAACCAGAAGCGCCTCGTGACACTTGGATCGCGGCGGTGCCACGCTCAGCCACGCCGCTCTCTCACCGCCTCACTCTCACCGCCTCGCTCAAGCCCTGCAACACCCCGACCGAATCGTCCCAGCCTATGCACGCATCGGTGATCGACTGCCCGTAGGCGAGCTTGGCGGCGTTGTCTTTGCCCGGCGTGAATTTTTGTGCGCCGGCTGTCAGGTGGCTCTCCACCATCACACCAAACACCGAGCGGCTGCCGCTGCTGATTTGAAGCGCGATGTCGCGCGCCACATCGATTTGTTTTTCGTGTTGTTTGCTGCTGTTGGCGTGTGAACAATCGACCATCAATGAGGCGCGCAGTTTGGCGGCTTCCAGGTCTTTGCAAGCGGCGGCCACACTGGCAGCGTCGTAGTTGGGCGCTTTGCCGCCGCGCAAAATCACGTGGCAATCGGGGTTGCCTTTGGTCTCAACAATTGCAACCTGCCCGTTCTTGTGTATGGACAAAAAGTGGTGCGCACCGGCAGCCGCTTGGATGGCGTCTGTGGCAATGCGGATGTTGCCGTCGGTGCCGTTTTTGAAGCCGATGGGCGCGCTCAGGCCCGACGACAACTCGCGGTGAACTTGGCTTTCGGTGGTGCGCGCGCCAATGGCGCCCCAGGCGATGAGGTCGCCCAAATACTGCGGCGAAATCACGTCCAAAAACTCGCTGCCGGCTGGCATGCCGAGGCGGTTGATTTCCACCAGCAACTGGCGCGCGATGCGCAGACCTTCGTCGATGCGGTAGCTCTCGTCCAAATACGGGTCGTTGATCAGGCCCTTCCAGCCCACCGTGGTGCGCGGCTTTTCGAAGTAGACACGCATCACGATTTCCAACGTGTCTTGGTGCAGGTCGCGTTGTGCCTTGAGCTTGCGTGCGTACTCAATCGCTGCAGCCGGGTCGTGGATGGAACACGGGCCCATCACCACCAACAGCCGGTCGTCTTGGCCCGACATGATGCGGCGTATGCGCTGGCGCGTGTCGCTCACCAAGGTCTCCACAGGCGTGCCGCTGATCGGAAAAAACCGGATCAGGTGCTCGGGCGGCGGCAGCGGCGTCACGGCGTGTATCCGTTGGTCGTCGGTTTGGCTGGTGCGCTCTCGTGTGTGGTCACTGTGCGCACACCAGGCATCCGATGAGGCTGTGTTTTTGCTGGGCATGTGGGGCTCCTGGTTCAAGTTCAATCAGTGCAAAGGCGAAAAAAAACCGCCGGGGGTGAGCCCGGCGGTTTCGGAGATTTCGTAGCACTTTTCAGCTGGCGTGTACGTAGGCCTCTCCGGCCGCGGGGCGGGGTGAGTGCCAAAAATATGAAAGGTAAACGGCTGCCGATCGCATCTGCGGGAATGTAGCACGAAGGACTTCTATACCTCAGTCCGAACGGTTTTCGGTTTGTGTCTTCCTACGGCGCAGCGACCAAACTCAAGCCGTTCCACCCACCGTCATCTTGTCGATGCGCAGTGTCGGTTGGCCCACGCCCACCGGCACGCTTTGACCTTCTTTGCCGCACACGCCCACGCCCGTATCTAAGCACATATCGTTGCCAATCATGGTGATTTTTTTGAGCGACTCAGGGCCTGAGCCAATGATGGTTGCGCCCTTCACGGGATATTGAATTTTGCCGTTTTCCACCCAAAAAGCTTCGCTGGCCGAGAACACATATTTACCCGAAGTGATGTCCACCTGCCCGCCGCCAAAATTGGTGGCATAAAGTCCACGCTTCAAACTCTTGACGATCTCGGCGGGGTCTTTGTC
>JANYJJ010000105.1 GCA_025358485.1 Burkholderiales bacterium
TCGGCAGCGTGGCCCTCGGCCAAAACGGGTTCAAACGCGTGCTGCTCGCCGACTCGCCTCAGGCAGGCGCGGGAAATATTTTGTACGCGCTGGAAGCCATGCAAAACGACGGTCCCTTTGTGAACCCGGATAAATTTCGCAAGCTGAACGGCGTGCTGCGCTACAGCGAAGGCGATGCGCTGAATGGTTTTAACGTCAGTGCCATGGCCTACCAAGCGCGCTGGAATGCCACCGACCAAATCCCCAAGCGGGCGGTGGACGCAGGCTTGCTCGGCCGCTTCGATGCCATCGACCCCACAGACGGCGGCAGCTCGCACCGCTACAGCGTGTCGGCCGCGTGGAGGCGCAGCCAAGAAGCTTCGGGCACACAAGTCAACGCCTACTTGATCGACACCGGGCTTGATCTGTATTCCAACTTCACTTACGCGCTGGACGACCAGGTCAGAGGTGATCAATTTGCCCAGCCTGACCGACGCCGCAGCTTCGGTCTGAACGCGACGCACGCTTGGGCGCAGAAGGGCTTGGGCATGGAGTCAGAAAACAGCATGGGTGTGCAATTTCAAACCGACAACATCTTCAACGGCTTGTTGAGCACCCAGGCCAGGCAAACCGTGTCGACCACGCGCCGCGACCACATTGTGCAAAGCAGCGTGGGCCTGTTTGCTGAAAACGCCACCCGCTGGACGCCGTGGTTTCGCACCGTGGCGGGTGTGCGCGCTGACAGCTACCGCTTCAACGTTGGCAGTGACAACCCTTCGAACTCGGGCACGGTGAACGCGGCCATCGTCAATCCCAAGTTGGGTTTGATTTTTGGGCCGTGGGCAAAAACTGATTTTTACGTCAACGCGGGCGGCGGTTTCCACAGCAACGATGCCCGCGGCACCACGATACGTGTGGACCCGAAAAGCGGCGACGCAGTCGATCCGGTCACGGCGTTGGTGCGGTCGCGCGGTGCCGAGTTGGGCCTGCGAACCGTGCTGGTTCCCGGCTTGCAAACATCGCTGTCGGTGTACCGCTTGGACTTTGGCTCGGAGTTGCTGTTTGTCGGCGATGCGGGCACCACCGAGGCTGGCAGGCCCAGCCGACGCACAGGTTTTGAGCTGGCCAACTTTTACAAGCTGTCAGATTGGTTGACGGTCGATGCCGATGTCGCTTTTGCACGAGCGCGCTTTCGCGATGCCGACGCCGTTGGACAGCGCATTCCCGGCGCGGTCGAAGGTGTGGCTTCATTGGCCATCGCAATTGACAACGTGGGCCAATGGTTTGGGGCCCTGCAGTGGCGCTACTTTGGCCCGCGCCCACTGCTGGAAGACAACAGCGTTCGCTCCAGCAGCACGGCGCTGTTCAATGGTCGCGTCGGCTACAAAGTCAACGCCAACAACAGCTTCGAGTTGGAGGGCTTCAACTTGGGCAACAAGCAAGCATCGGCCATTGACTATTACTACGCATCGCGGCTGCCCGGCGAAGCGAACGGCGGTGTGGACGATGTCCACTTTCATCCGACCGAATCGCGTTCATTTCGAGTGACGTGGGTGCATCGGTTTTGAGCTGAGCTTTGCGCCTCCGGTGGCAAGCGCCTGTGCCCGCAGCTTGGTTAGATTGACTGCGGTTGCACAGGCGCAATAGGCAGTTGGCAAGAAGAGCTGGGCTGACCTATGAGGCTCAGACCCTCAAGGGTGCTGAGGGTCCTGCGGTCAGCCGATCAAGGCCACATCGGCCTGACAGCACGCAGTTTCGTGAGCTACGACCGAGACTGACCTCACGGTTTTGCGCCGCAGCGCAATTCACCGCGAGCTTCCTCAAGATTACTGGCCAACGGGTCGAAAGGACAGGGCAACGCATTCCGCAGTTGAAGGAAACAGCCATGCCCGTTCTCAGTATTCGCCGTCACCTGATCGCTTTCGCTGCCGTGGGTGCGGCTGTGACTTGTGTCGTCGCAGGCACCGGCGTCGTTGGCTTGAACCAGTCCAAGCTGGCAACCGCCGCGTTGGAAGACAGTGCCTTTGCCGTGCGCGCCACGATGAACGCCGACATGAAGCACGACAACACCCGATCAGAAATCATGAAGGCTGCCCATGCAGCGCGCAGCGGTGATGCCGCGGTGATGGACGAAGCGCAGAAAGAAGTGTCTGAAAACGTCAAAGCGCTGCTGGCCAGTCTGACCACAGCCCTTGAAAAAGCGCCGAGCCCCGAGTCGCAGACCGCCCTGGAAGCAGCGCTCCCCTTGGCACAACGCTACGGCGAGGCTGCGACCAAAGCGGCGGCTGACATGAAGGCCAATCCGAAAGCCTCGGAAGAAGCGGTCAAGGAATTCGACCAGGCGTTCCGCGCATTGGAAAGCGCCTTGAAAACGGGTGGCGACGAAGTTGAGAAAGCAGCGAGCGAGGCTGCAAACGCCGCGCACGGAACCAGCGACCGAACGATGTGGTCGATGGCAATTGCGTCGGGGTTGGGTCTGACTGGTTTGTTGATAATTTCATTCTTCACCATCCGCTCGATCATGACCCCGCTGCGTGAACTGCGCAGTGCTGTGCATGCGCTGAACCAAGACGACGGCGACTTGTCGCGCCGCTTGCCATCGGCATTGGCCGTTGAATTCAACGAGGTCTCGGTTTTGTTCAACAACTTCCTGGAAAAGATCGGCAAAGTCGTGGGCGATGTTCAGCAGGCTGCAACCGAGATTTCGAGTGCCAGTTTGCAAATGGCTGCAGGCAATCAAGAGCTGAGCAAGCGCACTGAGCAATCGGCCAGCAGCTTGCAGCAGGCGGCTGCCAGCGTCGAGCAAATCACCGTCACCCTGCGCCACAGCGCCGACTCGGCGCGCCAAGCCAACGAACTGGCCAGCAGCGCCAGTGCAGTGGCGGCCAAAGGCGGCGACGCGGTGTCGCGCGTGGTCACCACCATGGACGAGATCAATGCGGCCTCACGCAAGATCAGCGACATCATCAGCGTGATCGACGGCATCGCATTTCAGACCAATATTCTGGCGTTGAACGCCGCTGTTGAAGCCGCCCGCGCCGGTGAGCAAGGCCGCGGTTTTGCAGTGGTGGCGGCCGAGGTTCGATCGCTGGCGCAGCGCAGCGCCGAAGCCGCGCGTGAGATCAAAGGCCTGATCGGCACCAGCGTTCAAAAGGTAGAAGCAGGCGGTCAATACGTGAAAGACGCAGGCAACACCATGGGCGAAATCGTGGCCAGCGTGAAGCGTGTGAGCTCCATGATTCACGAGATCACCAACGCCGCCACCGAGCAAAGCGCAGGAATCAGTTTGGTGAACGACACCGTCAACGGCCTGGACCGCAGCACGCAGCAAAATGCGGCGCTGGTTGAGCAGACCGCGGCGGCGGCCGGTCAAATGGCCGAGCAAGCCAAGGCTTTGGCGCACACCGTGAGCGTGTTCCGCACAGCCGCCTGAAGTTCGTCACTCTTGTTCATTTCACTCAAAAAGTCGGCTGTGAAAAACACCACGAAAAACCTGATTGCAGCCGCTTGCGTCACGCTGATTTGCTCATCTGCCCACGCTGGGCGTCCTTTCTTCACTGAAGACGCGGGCGTGCTGGAAAAAGCTACGTGTGAGTGGGAATCGGTTGCGGCGCGTGCCAGCGCCGATGGCGCGTCTTCATCAACGCAGCTCACCACACAAGTAGGCTGCGGTGTGGGATCAGTGGCAGGAATCGCCACGCAATTGGCGGCGGGTGTGGGCCAATCGCGCAGCGACGGTCTCACCGACAAAGCGTATTGGTTGTCGGGCAAGTCCGGTTGGTCGGCCTCGGGCGATGCACCGTTGATGTTGTCAGTGGCCTACGGCGCGAACTGGTTGCGCCCTGCGGGCGGCACTTCGGGTTTGGAGACGGTGTTCATCAATTTGGTGGCCACGAAGCCGCTGTTTGACAAAGTCACCGGTCACCTCAACCTGGGCTGGACTGCCAATCGCCCTGCAAAAGAAAGCGCGACCACCTGGAACGCCGCTTTGGAATACGCCGTGACCGATGCCGTGGATGTGGGCGCCGAAGTTTTTGGTGCCGAACGTTCGGATGCCTTCATGGGCACCGGCGTGCGTTGGAACGTCAGCAAAACCCTGAGCTTGAATGTGGGCTACGCGCTGCAAAGTGGTGGCAGCCGCAACCGCTTGGCTTCGCTGGGCATCAAGCTGACGTTCTGACGAGTCGTGTTTTTTGAGGTGGTGCGTGGCAGCGCAGGGCTGTGCCATGATTTCGGGCCAGCTCGGGCGCTCAGCGCCTGCTCCCACTCTCGAACAGTCCTCATGATCCAACGCGTCCTCACCGGCATCACCACTTCGGGCACGCCCCACCTCGGCAATTACGTCGGTGCCATCCGCCCAGCCATCCAGGCCAGTTTGGAAAGCGGCGTAGAGAGTTTTTTCTTTCTGGCCGATTACCACGCGCTGGTGAAGTGCGACGACCCGGCGCGCGTTGAGCGTTCGCGCTTGGAGATTGCTGCGATGTGGCTGGCCTGCGGGCTGGACACCTCGCGCGTCACCTTCTACCGCCAAAGCGACATCGTTGAAATTCCTGAACTCACGTGGCTGCTGACCTGCGTGGCGTCGAAAGGAATGATGAACCGCTCGCACGCCTACAAGGCGGCGGCTGACGCCAACGTGGCGGCCGGTGAAGACGTGGACGCCAACATCAACATGGGTTTGTTCAGCTACCCCATCTTGATGGCGGCTGATATTTTGATGTTCAACGCTCACCGCGTGCCGGTTGGTCGCGACCAAATTCAGCACATCGAGATGGCGCGCGATTTGGCTCAGCGCTTCAATCATTTGTTTGACGCAGGCAAAGACTACTTTGTGCTGCCCGAAGCCAACATCGACGAACGCGTGGCGCTGTTGCCGGG
>JANYJJ010000117.1 GCA_025358485.1 Burkholderiales bacterium
CCAGGCGGCATTCCTCAGAAGTCTTGCCGCCTGGCCGCCTACGCCATCGCCCATTCGCCGCTGGTCAAAACCGCTTTCTTCGCCAGCGACCCCAACCTGGGCCGCATCTTGGCGGCGGTTGGCTACGCCGGAATCGACGACCTGGATCAAACCAAAATAGACCTGTTTTTGGACGACGTTCACGTCGTCAAAAACGGTGGCCGCCTGCCGTCATACACCGAAGCCGACGGCCAGCGCGTGATGAAGCAAAGTGAGATCACCGTGCGCGTCAACCTGCACCGCGGCCAGTCGCAGGCCACGGTGTGGACGTGTGACTTGAGCTACGACTACGTCAAGATCAACGCCGATTACCGCAGCTGAACCGCCGAATGCTGCGCGCACGGTTCGTAAAAAAACTGCGAGCCGCATTCCAACTTTCGCCGACCGACTTGCTGCGCGATGCCGTCTATCGGCGCTTGTGGCTGTCCATCCTCATCAGCTCGGTCGGCAACCAGGTCACATTGTTGGCCTTGCCATTGACAGCGGCTGTGTTGCTGCAGGCCACGCCCACACAAATGGGCTACCTGACCGCCGTGCAAATGCTCCCCTTCGCGCTGTTCTCTTTGCCGTCAGGCGTGTGGCTTGACCGCGTGCGCAAGCTGCCGGTCTACATTGCCGGTGAAGTTTGCATTGCCGTGGTGCTAGCCAGCGTGCCTTTGGCCGCGTGGGCGGGCGTGCTGTCGATGACGTGGTTGTACTTCTGCGGCTTTGTGATGGGCACCGTGGCCACCACTGCGGGCAGCGCCGCACAAATCGTGTTGACACAAGTGGTGCCACGCAGCCGTTTGGTTGAAGCGCATGCCAAGAACGCGCTGGCGGGCTCAGCGTCTGAAGTGGCAGGGCCGGGCTTGGTGGGCGTGCTCATCAAGGCCGTGGGCGCACCGCTGGCGCTGTTGTTGGACGCGATTTTGCTGATGGTGTCAGCCGTGATCTTGCTTGGCATACGCGTGAATGAGCAGCCTGTGCAAAAGGCCGAGGCGCATTTCTGGCGTGAACTCAAAGCGGGCTTGCGCTTTGTTCGGTCCAACGCTTTGTTGGTGGCGCTGGCATGCGCCGTGGGCGTGTGGCAGATGTGTCACAACGCTGCGATGGTGGTGCAAATTTTGTTTGCCACGCGCAGCTTGGGCCTCAGCGAACAAGCCATCGGCTTGAGCTACGTGGGCACCGGCGTGGGCTCAGTGTTGGCCAGCATGCTGGGCCACCGCGTGAGTCGCCGTCTGGGCCCTGGTCCGTGTTTGGTGCTGGGGTTTGCCTTGTGCGGCTGCGGCTGGCTGCTGCTTGCTGTGGCACCCGTGCCCACAACTTCGGGCGATGCCGCCAGGGCATGGGGTGTGGCCGCGTTTGCCTTGATGTTGCTGCTGTGGTCCATGGGCGCGGTTTTTATCTTCATCAATTTTTTGTCCATGCGCCAAGCTGTCACGCCCGAGCATTTGCTAGGCCGCATGACCAGCACCATGCGCTGGTTGATTTTGTTGCCCGCCGGGCCTGGTGCCTTGTTGGGCGGCTGGTTGGGCGAGCATTTCGGCCTGCGTGCATCGTTGACGTTTGCGGGTGTCACCGCGTTGCTGTTGGCCTGCGTGGCATGGCGCGTGCCAGTGATCGCGGCCGTGAAGGTGTTGCCCAAACCGCAGGCGTCGCAAGAGTGGTTGGGGGCCGAAGGCGAAGTGAGGCCTGCGGTGTTGTGAGCGTTGGCAGCCCAGTGTGGCCGTCTGCGCTTACGCCATCTAAACTGAAGCCGTCAGAAATCCTCGACCTTCGCCGTGACCTTTTTGACCCTGTGACCTTTTTGGAGAATTCGATGCGGAAGGGGGTGAAGGGATGGATATATGTCAAATGCAAGACTTGACCCAATACTCCTAGTTTTAGGATTTAGCGCTCACAATACCCCATCTCATCCACCGGGAGCTGGGCATGGCAAGAACCAAGGCAACCCTGGGCGCAGGAGCGCGCCTGAGCGACTACCTCAGCGCCAGCCTGCTGGCCCGCGTC
>JANYJJ010000119.1 GCA_025358485.1 Burkholderiales bacterium
CGCACGGCCAATTCCCGCTCGACCACGGGGTCTCAGTTCAAGCAATCCGTCGCCGAAGGCGCGAAAGTGAGGCAGACGAAGACTCGGGCCGTATTCGACCAGCAGCTCGACAAGACGCGCGTAGTCGGCGAGCACATCAACAGGCCAAGATTCGATTCCGGTAAGCACTCGCTCATGGAAGTATTCAATCTCGAAAGACATGCGTTGATGTTAGCAAATACGCTAACAAATTTGGGCAATTGTGCAGAATGAATTAAGCCTTGGATTCGACGTCAGGAGTCGCCGTTCAAATGACAGCCGCGAGCTTGACCTTCAGGGTGTGTGCGCCGGTCGTCGTCATCGCGGTAAGTGGGCTCGCGACGATCGCTGGGCGAAGCGAGGCGACGTGGTGGATCGCGTGGGGTAATTCGAAGCGACGGGGGCGAGCAATAAGAAAAATTCATGTCAAATGCAAGACTTGACCCCAAAGCGTGTCCCGTGATTGGCGGTGGTGGGATCGATGATTTGCAAGGCGGCGGCGGCAACGACATTTTGGTGGCCGCCAACGCGAGCAACCTGTCGCAAGCCAATGGCGGCACAGGGGCCGACGTGCTGCGCCTCACGTCCACCAGCGCCAGCTTCGACATGAGCACGCTCATCAACGTGGGCTTCAACATCGAAACGCTGGACCTGCGCAACGGTGCCAACGGCACCGTCAGCCTGAGCAGCTTGGCCCTGACCAGCCTGACCGACAGCAACCACGACCTGAGCTTGCAGCTGGACAACGGCGACACCATCAGCCTGAGCGGCACCACCAGCACGGCGGCGCTGTCATCCGGCACCAACGGCGACGGCTCGCGCTATGCCGACTACGCCGTGTATGCCACCGCCGATCAGAGCGGCCCGGCCGATTCGATGCTGCACATTTATTGGGGGCCTTGAATTGGCGGCTTTCTTCTTTCAGGGGCAAAAGCGGGAGTAGACGATGCAAAAGCTTGCCTGTTCCCGCATGGGTTCAGCCTTGCAAAGCCGCGGCTTCAGTGGCGGCGTATGCGTTGCGCTGAACAGCGCTTTGCGCGCTTCGAGGTGCGCTTGTCCGCAGTCAAAAGCCGACTTGACCCTCAACTATCAACACCGGCCCACACCACGCTTGTACGCGCGTGCCTTGCGCGCACAGCGCCACCTCGCTGGGCAATGCTGCGGGCTTTAAAAACTTCACCGCCAGGCTGCGCAACGGCTGCCTTTGCGTGGTTTCCAGCGCAGCAGCCATCTTGCCCACGGTGTGCATGCCATGAATGATGGGTCGCTTGAAGCCCAACAGGCGTGCAGACCAAGGCCAAAGATGGATGGGGTTGATGTCGCCCGACAGAGCCGCGTACCGCCTGCCAGCGTCGGCCTCGAGCCCATAGTTGTCGATGCGTGCGCCAATGCGCTCGGGTGGCGTGTGGGTGCGCTTCTCATCGGCACTGCGGTGACCGCGCCGCGCCAGATAACGGCTGGAGCAGACGGCCACCTCTCGACCAGCTTGCGTCATGCCCACCTCAAAGCTTAAAAATTGCGCACCTGAAGGGCTGCTCGGTTCAGGGACAGCCCGCACTTCGATGTCGAAGGGCAATGTCATATCAAGGCCCTCGACACCGCGATGCGACCATGACAACCGGTTGGCAACGTGCACCATTCCGGCAACGGCGTGCGGAAAAGTGGGCGCGAGCATCAGGCCCAGCTGCGCACGCTGCGCAAGCAAATACAGGTAAGTCAGCGGCACGCCTGACGCGCTGAACCCCAGTGCGGTGCGGTAACGCGCCAGGTGCAAAGGATTCAGGGCAGGTGAGAAGTAGTGAGCTGGTGATGCATCCAACGCGTGCTTGCCATTTCGCCGCGCAGTCGCCAAGGCGCGCAAAAGAAAAAGCACGCCGCCCAGACGCGGCAGTGTTGCCACCGGCTTGCTCATGCCGGATTGGGGAAAACCGCGCCAGGGCGCGCCAACACCGGCGCTTCTGTGCGGTAGAGGTCGAATGCGGGACGCGCCAGGGCGACCATCATTGCGACGCCTGTGTACAGACCCACAAGGTGAGTGAGTTCAATCAAGGTCTCTTCGTCCAGCACGGCGCGCAGGCCGTCAAACTCCTTGTCGGTCAGTTCGCGTCTCAAGACGAGCGCGTCTGCCAACCGAATGGCGGCACGCTCGGCCACGCTCCAGTCAGGTGATGCGGGGTCGCTTTGACGGATGTCGTCAATCAAGTCAGGCGTGATTCCCATGCGCTGCGAAATTGTTTGCACGTGCAGGTTGAATTCATAGTCACAGCCATTCGCCACACAGGTGCGAAGCAACACCGTTTCGCGCAGGCGAGGTGGCAGGCGTTTTAAATCCATCAGGCCGGTCGGGCCAATGGTGCCGCTGTCAACCAAAAACGCCCACAGGCGGGCATGTCGGGCCGTGGTCAAGTACAGCTGTGGCGGCGGCAGTCCGGGTGGTATCAGTCTGGCCATTCGCTCGGCTCCTTGCTGATCCAGCGGTACAGCGAGCGGGGCGATTCGGGGTGTGTGTTTCATGGCAAATTCCAGGTTGAGGCCACGCGCTGACAGCGCAGTCGTGTCAACAGTCGATGCTCTAAAAATGCTTCTTAATTAGAAGCAATATTTTCACGATGGAGTGCTAACGTGTCAAGCCAGCCAATGAATTTGCCCCATCTGCGCCCAACGCGGATGTCAGCCCAAGAGCGCAAAAACGCCATCAATGCGGCGCTTGATCTGTTGCACAGGCGCTGGGTGCTGCGCATCCTGTGGGAATTGCGTGGCGGGGCACTGAACTTTCGCGAGTTGCAGGCCGCTTGCGGAGGTCTGTCGATGTCGGTGCTGAGTCGCCGCTTGGCCGAGTTGCGCGAAGCAGAATTGCTTGTACATGAGCCTGCTCAGGGGTATGCCTTGAACGCGCAAGGTCAGGAATTGATGGTGGCCGCACGGCCGCTCATCAGCTGGTCGGCGCGCTGGGCGCAACGATCAAAAGCCCAGGGGTAAGCCCAGTTGCCAATGTCTGGTGATGGATTTGAAACGGGCCGCATGCCCCAAACACCCCCCACGATGCATGGGGTCAAGTCTCAATACTCCTAGTTTTAGGATTTAGCGCTCACAATACCCCATCTCATCCACCGGGAGCTGGGCATGGCAAGAACCAAGGCAACCCTGGGCGCAGGAGCGCGCCTGAGCGACTACCTCAGCGCCAGCCTGCTGGCCCGCGTC
>JANYJJ010000130.1 GCA_025358485.1 Burkholderiales bacterium
GTTGTCTAAGCACAATGTGATGAGTGCTGCCATGTTGTCAATCTGTGCGCGCGTGATGACCAGCGGCGGCGCAATGATCATGCGGTCGCCCACGGCACGCATGATCAATCCGTTGGCAAAGCAGTGGCTGCGGCACAGCATGCCGACTTCCAAGGCGCTGTCAAAAAGCGCGTTGGTTTCTTTGTTTTTGACGATTTGCAGTGCGCCCATCAGGCCCACGCTTTGCGCTTCGCCTATCAAGTCGTGCTGTGACAGGCGCTCAAAGTGTTGCGCCAAATAAGGCCCCAGGTCTTCGCGCACGTTCTCGACCATGCGCTCTTGCTGTATGAGGCGAATGTTGGCCAGTGCCACCGCACACGCAACGGGGTGACCGGAGTAGGTGTAGCCGTGGTTGAACTCTCCACCTTGCTCGATCATCACGTAGGCAATGCGGTCGCCCACCATCACGCCGCCGAGTGGGATGTAGCCCGATGTCACGCCTTTGGCAAAGGTCATCAGGTCGGGCTCGAAGCCCAAGGTTTCGCAGCCCCACCAATTGCCGGTTCGGCCAAAGCCGCAGATGACTTCGTCAGCCACCACCAACACGCCGTACTTGTCGCAAATGCGTTGGATCTCAGGCCAATAGGTGGCAGGCGGGACGATGACGCCGCCTGCGCCTTGTATGGGCTCACCAATGAAAGCCGCCACCTTGTCGGCACCCACGGCGAGGATTTTTTCTTCCAACCAACCTGCCGCTTTGATGCCGAACTCATCGCGTGTCATGCCCTGTCCGTGCGCAAACCAAAACGGCTGCTCGATGTGTGTGATGCCAGGAATCGGCAGCCCGCCTTGCGCATGCATGTAGCTCATGCCGCCGAGTGACGCGCCCGCCATGGTCGAGCCGTGATACGCATTTTTGCGGCTGATGATGACGCTGCGATCGGGCTGGCCCTGCAAGTCCCAGTACCTGCGCACCATGCGCACCACGGTGTCGTTGCCTTCTGAGCCCGAGCCCGAGAAAAACACATGTTTGAAATGTGGGGGCGTGACCTGAGACAAGAGCTCGGCCAACTCAATCGCAGGCGGCGTGGCGGTTTGAAAGAAGGAGTTGTAGAAGGGCAGCTCGCGCATTTGCGCTGCTGCCGCATCCACCAACGCGGTTTGGCCGTAGCCCACGTTCACGCACCACAGGCCCGACATGGCGTCCAGAATTTTGTGGCCGTCGCTGTCCCACAAATAAATGTTGTCGGCTTTGACGATGACGCGTGAGCCCTTGTTTGCCAACGACTTGAAGTCGGTGAACGGGTGCATGTAGTGCGCCGCGTCGGCGGCTTGCCACTGTTCGGTGGTGCGCGCTGCGGTGAGGTGGCTGTGGATATTTTTTAAGACGGCGTTCATGGGTTGCTCCGCTTTTTTTGCGAGGTCATTTCCGAGGTCGATTGCGCGGTAGATTGCGAGGTCAAACGTGCAGCAACAAGTGCTCGCGCTCCCACGGCGAAATCACTTTCATGAACTCGTCGTGCTCAATTTCTTTCACCTCGGAATAGACGGTGATGAAGTCTTTTCCCAGCACATCGTGCAAATCTTTTTCGTCTGACAACCAACCCAGCGCTTCACTCAGCGAGCGCGGCAATTGGTACTCAGACAAGTAAGCATCGCCTTTGCATTCGGGCGCGGGTTCTATCTTGTTTTTCATGCCCAAATAGCCGCAAGCCAAGGTGGCAGCAAAGGCGACGTAAGGGTTGGCGTCGGCCCCGATCACGCGGTTTTCGACGCGTCGCGCGGCGGCCGTGGCCACAGGTGAACGTATGCCCACAGTGCGGTTGTCGCTGCCCCATTGGATGTTGATGGGTGCAGCGCTGGAGCGCGCCAAGCGACGGTAAGAATTGACATAAGGCGCAAACAAAGCCATGGCCGCGGGCGTGTACTTTTGCAGCCCGCCGATGTACCAATAAAACTCTTTGCTGGCCGAGCCGTCGGGGTTGCTGAAGATGTTTTGTCCTGTGAGTTTGTTCAAGATGCTTTGGTGGACATGCATGGCGCTGCCGGGCTCGTTGGCCATGGGTTTGGCCATGAAAGTGGCGAACATTTCGTGGCGCAGCGCGGCTTCGCGGATGGTGCGTTTGAAGAAAAAAACTTCGTCGGCCAAGCCCAAGGGGTGGTTGTGGAAAAAGTTGATTTCCATTTGCCCGGCACCCACTTCGTGGATCAGCGTGTCCACGTTGAGTTCCATTTTTTGGCAGTAGTCGTAGATGTCTTCGAACAGCGGGTCGAACTCGTTCACCGCATCAATCGAATACGCCTGACGCGAGGTTTCGGCGCGGCCGCTGCGGCCTTTGGGCGGGCGCAGGGGGGTGTTGGGATCGGAGTTGCGCTCGATCAAATAGAACTCCAACTCAGGTGCCACCACGGGCTCCCAGCCTTCGGCTTCGTACAGACCGCATATGCGCCGCAGCACTGAGCGCGGGGCGTAGGGAATCATCTTGCCGTCGCGGTCAAAGCAGTCGTGTATGACTTGCGCCGTGGGGTCGGTGGCCCACGGAACAATGCGCACGGTGCTGGGGTCGGGCCGCAAATGCATGTCGCGGTCGGTCGGGTGAATGACGTCGTAGTAGGGGCCGTCGTCGGGAAAGTTGCCGGTCACGCCAATGCCGACGATGGCTTCCGGCAAGCGCATGCCGCGGTCTTCGGTGAACTTTTCGCGCGGCAAAATTTTGCCGCGTGCCACGCCGGTGAGGTCGGGAACAAGGCACTCGATTTCGGTGACGCGTTGTTCGTCAAACCACTGTTCCATGTCGCTGAAGGTGAAATTGCTTTTGTCTGCCATGAGAGTTCTCGGTGTGCTGATGTTGAATCGAGTGCTAGCTAGCTCGATTCGGGGGGAGCTTGAATCGCGACGCCTCAGCGGTCGGGATCACGCTCGCGGTCAGAACCGCTTTCTCTGTGGCGGTCACGGTAAGACTGACATGCGCCGCCAAAGGCTTTGAACAATCGCATCGACACCGCGTTGCCGGCCGCCTGCCATTCAGGGTGCCATTGCACGCACAAGTTGAACGCCTTGGCCTCAGGCATGGAGAACGCCTCAATCAGTCCGTCGGGCGCGCGCGCTTCCACCCGCAAGCCCGCGGCCAATCGGTTCACGCCTTGGCCGTGCACTGAGTTCACCTCGAAGGGCGTTTTGCCCAACACCTGTTCCAACACACCGCCCGGCACCACGCTCACGCTGTGGGCGAAGTCGTAAGTCAACTCGGCTGACGTGCCCGGCACGGCACCCGCGCCGCGGTGATCGTGCTGGCCGGCCACCTCTTGCACAGCTTGGTGCAGGTTGCCGCCCAAAGCCACATTGGCTTCTTGAAAACCACGGCAAATGGCGAACAGCGGCAGGCCCATGGCCAAAGCGCGTGGGATCAAGCGCAGGGTGGTGGCGTCGCGCACAGGGTCGAGCGGCAGGCTGGCGTCGTGCACCGTTTCATTGAAATGGCTGGGGTGCACGTTGGACGGAGAGCCGGTCAGGAAGATGCCGTCGGCGATGCTCAGCCATGCTTCCAAATCAGCAGCTTCAGTGCTTGGCATGACCACTGGCAAGCAGCCTGCCAAGCGCACCGCGTCGAGGTATTTTTTACCCACGACAGAGAACGGGTGTTCGCCCAGCATGCGGTTGCAGGCCGGCACCAGCACGAGGGGCAGTGAATGTGCGGTGCTCACAACATGTCCCGCAAACGGTAGTAAGCCATGCCCGCGACCAGGGCTGGCGTGCGCAGGAATTTGCCACCGGGAAAGCTGCGGTGTTTGAGGCGCGAAAACGTGTCGAAGCGTTTGGCGTTGCCGTCGATGGCTTCGGCCACCAACTTGCCTGCCAAGCCGGTCAGCGCCAAACCGTGGCCTGAAAAACCTTGCAGGTAATACACGTTGGCGGGGCCTTTGGCGCTGCCCGAACTGGCCACCGGTTTGAGTCGGCCGAAGTCGGGCGCGCGGTTCATCGAGATGTCTACAAAGCCGCCCCAGGCGTACTCAACACGCGTGTTTTTGAGTTGCGGAAAGGTGGTCGCCATGCGTTTTTGCATGCTGGCTTCGAGGTCGTGCGGCGTGTTGGTGCTGTAGCTCACACGCCCGCCGTAAAGCACGCGGTGGTCGGGCGTGGGGCGAAAGTAATCGAGCACAAAGTTGGTGTCGCACACCGCCGCTTTGCTGGGAATCAGCGACTGCGCCATCGCCGGGTCCAGCACTTCCGAGGTGACGATGTAGGTTCCCACCGGCATGATGCGCGTCTGCAAAACAGGGGCCAAGTTTTGCAAATACACATTGCCGGCCAGCAAAACGTCGCTGGCGCGCACTTCACCGAATTCGGTTTTCAGGCGCACGGTGTCGCCTTGCGTGAGCGCCGTGACGGTGCTGTGCTCATAAATTTTCACGCCCAAACTGGCGGCGGCGCGGGCCAAGCCCAAGCTGTATTTCAGCGGGTTGAGGTGGCCCGAAGTGGCGTCAAACACGCCGCTGTGAAAGCGCGGGCTGTCTATCCACTGCGCCATGTCGGCCCGGTCTATCCACTGTGTTTTGAAAGCGTAGGCTGACTGCATGTGGTCTTGCCATTGGCGCAGTGCTTCGGCTTTGCGAGCATTCACCGCCAATGACAAATAGCCGCCTTGCCAATCGCAGGCAATCTCAAACCGGTTGCAGCGTTCTTGGATGAGTGCGATGGCCTCCAGGGTCATGCTCCAAATGCGTCGGGCTTCGCCCATGCCGAGCTGCGCTTCGATGGTGGCTTGGTCACAGGCCAAGCCGGCCAACGCTTGTCCGCCGTTGCGGCCTGACGCGCCCCAGCCCACTTCTTTGGCTTCCAACACCACCACGCTGTAACCGCGATCTGCCAGCTCAATCGCGGCCGATAAACCCGCCAAGCCGCCGCCCACCACGGCCACATCGCAACTCACGCCGTCTTCGAGTTTTGGAAAGCTCTGCGCACGCTGCACCGTGGCAGCGTAATAAGACTTTTTCGCGAGATCGACATCAACGCTGAGGAAGCTCATAAGGTGGGCGCTAGGCAGAGTCCTTGTTGGTTGGGAATGAACGCAAGCTTCAAGCCGCGTGAGCTGTTGCCCTGACTGCGGTGTTCACTGCCGCATGGGTTGATTCGCTGACGTGAATTGGGGCGGCAGCGCTTGCGTGGTGATTGCTGGATTGCACATGGCCACCAGCCCGGCGTATCGCACCCGACAGCGTGTCCACGATTTGCGCCAAATGGCTGTCTTCAATGATCAGCGGCGGCGACAGCGCAATCGTGTCGCCGGTGGTGCGAACCAACAAGCCTTTTTCCCAGCAGTCCAAAAACACGTTGAAAGCGCGCTTACCAGGTTCGCCGGGAATGGGTGCCAATTCAATGCCGCCGACCAAACCGATGTTGCGCACGTCAATCACATTGGGCAAGCCTTGCATGGAATGCACCGCGTTCTCAAACGATTTGGCCATCTTGGCCCCACGTGTCAGCAGTTGTTCGTCGGCGTAGGTGTCCAGCGTGCCCAAGGCGGCTGCGCAAGCCAAGGGATGGGCCGAGTAGGTGTAGCCGTGGAAGAACTCAATCAAGTGCTCGGGCCCGTTCATGAAGGCGTCTTGAATGAACTGTTTGGCAAACACCGCGCCCATGGGCACGGCACCGTTGGTGAGGCCTTTGGCCACGCACATCATGTCGGGCGTCACGCCGAAATGGTCGGCTGCAAAGGGCGAGCCCAAGCGGCCAAAACCGGTGATGACTTCGTCGAATATCAACAAAATGCCGTGCTTGTCGCAGATGCTGCGCAAACGCTCCAAATATCTTTTCGGCGGCACCAACACGCCGGTCGAACCCGACACAGGCTCGACGATCACCGCAGCAATGGTGGATGCATCGTGCAAGGCCACCATGCGTTCCAAGTCGTCCGCCAATTCTTCGCCGTGCTCGGGTTGGCCTTTGGAAAACGCGTTGCGCGCCGGGTCGTGGGTGTGGCGCATGTGATCCACGCCTCCAAGCAACGTGCCAAACATCTTGCGGTTGGCCACGATGCCGCCCACAGAAATGCCGCCAAAGTTCACGCCGTGGTAGCCGCGCTCGCGGCCAATCAAGCGTGTGCGGGCACCCTCGCCGCGAACGCGGTGGTACGCGATGGCCATCTTCAGCGCAGTTTCCACCGCCTCGGAACCGGAGTTTGTGTAGAACACGCGGTTCACGCCTTGGGGTGTCAATTCCACCAGGCGCTCGGCCAACTCAAACGCTTTGGGGTGACCCATTTGGAAGGGCGGCGCAAAGTCCATTTCGGCCGCTTGGTCTTGAATGGCTTTGACGATTTTTGGGCGCGCATGGCCCGCGTTGACGCACCACAAACCCGCAATGCCGTCCAAAATTTGGCGGCCTTCGGGCGTCCAAAAATGCATGCCCTCTGCGCGAGACAACAAGCGCGGCGCTTGCTTGAACTGGCGGTTGGCGGTGAAGGGCATCCAATACGCGTCGAGGTTCTTTTGCATGGTGGGCTTTCACGGTGTGCGCGCTGCGGCACGCAGGAATGAACAGGTTTGCAAGAGTGCTGAGTTTAGCCCTGGGCGCTTGAAATTAAATGCGCAATGGATCCAAGGCAAACCCTGCTCAACGCAATATCATTCGTTTCTGAGAACGATTTTGAGTTGAATATGCGAAACAAAGACGAATCTGTGGCATTGGATGCCATAGACCAAGCTATTTTGGCCGTGCTGCAAAGCGAAGGAAAGCTGTCGAATTTGGAGCTGTCGCAGCGCGTGCATTTGTCGCCCAGCGCTTGTCTGCGGCGCGTCAAAGCACTGGAAGACAACGCTGTGATCGACCAATACGTGGCTTTGGTCAATCCCAAAGCTGTGGGCCAACCCGGCACCAGTTTCACCATCGTGAATTTAGAAAAATTGACCCAAGCGGCGATGGCCGCATTTGAAGACGCGGTGCGAGCCGTGCCCGAAATACTTGACTGCTTTTACGTGGCCGGCACCAACGACTACTTGTTGCGCTTCACGTATCGCGACGCCGGAGATTTAGAGCGCTTTCACACCGTGGTGCTGGAGCACCTGCCCGGTGTGGTGAGGTCGAATTCGATGTTGGTGCTGCGCACGGTGAAAAAGACCACCGCATTGGCGGTTCGCTGACCTGTTGTTCGACTCTTGAATGAATTTATCCGGGCCACTGACCTCCAACGCTGTACTTTGTTTGTATGGGTGCGAGCAATTGCGAGTTGCATCGGCGATTGAGCTGACGAATCAGCCGGAAGTCGAACTGACGAGGCTGGCGCGGTTTGATCGCAGCAGTGTCAGGCCGGCGCAGCGAGCGCAAATCGTGCCGCTGGGTGGGCAGCGTCAAATAGCTCCGGTCACGGCAAGAAAGCAGATTTCTTGAAGCGATGAAGATGCTGATCTACCAACCTACCGCGCCTTGCGCTTGGCGAGTGGAATCGTGTTGGGTGTGTCGCCAGGTGCCAGCGTGAACAGCTTGGCCGCGCGCCCTTTGAGCTCTAGCAATTCGCTGGCTGACACTGAATATTTCTCTGACACCACGTCAACCTCAATGCGGAATTCAACTTCGCGGCCGTCGTTGGACAAGGTGCCGCAAGTGAATTCGTAGTCGGGGCTTTCTGCGGGCAAGCCTTGCAGGCCGCTGTCGTAGTCGGTGTATTCCACGCCGCGAATTTCGCCGCTGGCCAGGTCGAGGTAGCCGGTCGATTCGATCACCGATTCTGTCAATTCGTCTGCAATGACGATGGGAACTTTCAAGTCCATGTTCTGGCTCCGACAATTAAAAAACTGAAATCACATCAGCGCGTGAAACGGCATGACGTCCACCAAATCACCCGCCGCAACATTGCCTTGGTCGTGGTGCAAAACAATGAGGCCGTTGGCCTCGCTCATGCTGCGAAGAATGCCTGAACCTTGTGCGCCTGTGATGCGCACGGTTTGCAGGCCTTGTGCATCGACCGACACCACACCGCGTTGGTACTCGGTGCGGCCTGGCTTTTTGCGGATGGCCTTGGCCGCAGCCACGCGCATCAATGGCAATGGTTGCGCACTGGCACCGCTCATGGCCAACAACGCGTCGCGTACCAAAGCGTAAAACGTGACCATCACCGCCACTGGATTGCCTGGCAGGCCGAACAAAATCGCGTGGCTTGCTGGCTTACCCGCGGGCCCACCCCCAACCTTACCCGCCAAGCGCGGAATGCGGCCGATGGCCATGGGGCGACCAGGGCGCATGCCGACCGTCCAAAACAGCACGTCGCCGAGTTGCGCCATCACTTGTTTGGTGTGGTCTGCTTCGCCTACGCTGACGCCGCCTGTGGTGATGACGGCATCGGCGGTCTCGGCCGCTTGGCAGAAGGCTTTGGCCAAGGCGACAGGTTCATCGGGGATGACGCCGAGGTCCAGCACATCAACGCCCAAGCGCTTCAGCATGGCCCAAAGGGTGTAGCGGTTGCTGTCGTAAATGCAGCCTGCGTCCAGCACCTCATGCACACCGCGCAGCTCATTGCCCGCCGAGAAAAACGCCACTTGCAGGGGGCGAAAAACTTCAACGCTGGCTAGTCCCAAAGATGCCAGCAAGCCCAGGTCAGCAGGCGTGACGATGCGGCCTGAGCGCAAAGCCACCTCACCCATCGCCAAGTCTTCGCCCGCCAAGCGCCGGTTGTCGCCGACCGTCACCACGCCAGCTGGCACGGTGACGCGGCCGTCGGCAAGCTGCACAAACTCTTGTGGCACGACGGTGTCGCAGCCTGCGGGCATGACAGCGCCGGTCATGATGCGAAGGGTTTGGCCTGACTCCACCTCGCCCTCAAACGCTTGGCCGGCAAAGGCCGTGCCACAGACGGTCAGTGATGTTGGCGCTTGGGCATTCAGCTCGGCGCCGCGCAGTGCGTAGCCGTCCATGGCCGAGTTGTCTTGTGGTGGCACGTTGAGCTTCGAGACGACGTCCTTCGCCAGCACGCGACCCAAGGCGTCGTACAGGGATACGGTTTGAACAGAGTGCATGCTAGGCACCAAGCGGTCGAGAAATTCGCGCGCCTGTGCGATGGGCAGCGCACTGGCGTCGTAGCCGCTGATGCGCGCGGCGATGTCTTGAAGAGAGGTGATCATGGAAAGCGGTCGGGTGTCAGGCCATAGCCAAATACTGTTTATTTGGTAATTTCCCCCAACCCGGTCGGACTGACAGACCGAAGGCTAGCGCAGGACTTCGATACCTCAGCCCGAACGGGGTTTGTTTGTATTTCACGTTAAACGAACGACATTGGGCTAGTGCATCAGCATCAGCATCAGCGTTAGCACCAGCACCAGCACCAGCACCAGCACCAGCACCAGCACCAGCACCGTAAAAACTTTGTCAAGGTAACGCTCGCCGACTTTGATTGCACGCGGCAATTTACAGGCGAGCAGATCAACCATCGTCAAGCAACGAACGCTGAAGACGTCACCCACGGCGGGCTTGCAGCTGCTGCAATTCATCGGCGGTGTTGGCGTTGAAAAAGGTGAGCTCGTCTTCGAACATCACTTCAACGCAGCGGTGCGCGGCGGTCCATTTGTCGATCTTGCGTTGGCCTGTTGCGGTGAACTGAATCAAGCTGTCTTTCAAGCGTGTCTTCATCAAACAAAACACGGGTTGCACTTGAACGCCGTCGGCCGATTGGGTGGCGGCCATGGCGATGTCGGCGTCGTTGTCGGCCAAGGCTTGCGCCAAGCGCGCCACCAAATCTTCGGGGAAGTTGGGTGTGTCGCAGGGCACGGTCACGAGGTAATCGGTTTTGCAGTGCGTCAAGCCCGCCAAAAAGCCCGCCAAAGGGCCGGGTTGATCGGGCAATGCATCCGGCAGCACCGGCGCGCCGAAGGCCGCGTAGACCGCTGTGTTGCGGTTGGCGTTGATGAGCACGCTGGCCACTTGCGGGCGCAGGCGCTGCAAGGCGTGTTCGGCCAAGGCCATGCCGCGGTGCAACTGCAAACCTTTGTCCACACCGCCCATGCGGCTGCCTTTGCCACCCGCCAGGATCAGCCCGGTGATTTGACTTTTCGTGATCGACATCAAGCTGCTTATCCGCCGATGTAGTGCATCTCAACGCGGCGCTCACCGCCACCTGCGTCTGCTTGACCCGAGCTTCGCAACTCGGAATATCGGTCATCACGGTGCTGCCAAATGTGGGCGATGGCGGCCGAAATTTGTTCGTCGGAAAACTCGCCTCGCAGCAGCGCTCTAAGGTCGTGGCCTTGGCTGGCAAACAGGCACAAAAACAACTTGCCTTCGGTCGACAGACGGGCCCGGTTGCAGTCGCGGCAAAAGGCTTGGGTGACGCTGGAGATCACACCCACTTCGCCGCTGCCGTCTCGGTAGCGCCAGCGCTGTGCTGTTTCGCCCAAGCTGTTGGCACCGATGGCGGCCAGGGGAAATACTTCGTTGATGCGTTCTATCACTTGGGCCGACGGCATCACCTCGTTCATGCGCCAACCGTTGGTCGCGCCGACGTCCATGTACTCGATGAAACGCAGCACCACCGATGAGCCCTTGAAGTGGCGCGCCATGGGCACGATCTCGGAGTCGTTGGTGCCGCGCTTGACCACCATGTTGACTTTGATGGGACCGAGGCCGACTTTGTCTGCCGCCTCTATGCCTTTGAGCACATCAGCCACGGGAAAATCGGCGTCGTTCATGCGCCGAAAAATCGTGTCGTCCAAGGCGTCCAGGCTGACGGTGATGCGCTGCAAACCCGCGTCTTTCAGGGCTTGCGCTTTCTTGGCGAGCACCGAGGCGTTGGTGGTGAGCGTGAGGTCCAGCGGTGCGCCCTCGGGCGTGCGCAATGCGCTCAGCATGCCGATGAGCACTTCGATGTGTTTGCGCAGCAGAGGCTCGCCGCCGGTCAGGCGAATTTTTTGCACGCCGTGCGCCACAAACAAACGCGCTGTTCGGGTGATTTCTTCGAAGCTGAGCAACGAGGTTTGCGGCAAGAAGCTGTAGTTCTTGTCGAACACTTCTTTGGGCATGCAGTAACTGCAGCGGAAGTTACAGCGGTCGGTGACGGAAATGCGCAAATCGCGCAGCGGCCGGGCCAGCGTGTCACTGAGCAAACCGGTGGGCGCGATGAGCTTGATCGGGATGTGCGGCACTGACGCGAGGTAGCGCTGGTCAGCGAGTGGAATGACGGTTTGGCCCATGCCCGGATTGTGCCTTTGCTGCACGTACGCACCGCGTCGTCAGCACTGCGTCGTCAGCCCAGCGTAGTCAGCCCAGAGAGAGGCTTACTTGGCCGCTGGCCGCGGCAAGTTGTTTGCCGTGGCCGATGTGAGCGCTGCAACGGCGGCCGCTTTGGCCGCTTGCGCTTCTGCCTCGGAGGGCGCATCGACGCGCCGCGCACCTGTGAAGCGCGTGTTCCAGTAAGCGAAGCGCATGTCTTCGACACGCACCGCGCCGCCAGTGCGTGGCGAGTGGATGAACTTGCCTTCGCCGATGTAGATGCCCACGTGCGAAAAGGTGCGCTTCAGCGTGTTGAAGAAAACCAAGTCTCCAGGCTTGAGGTCATCGCGCGCAATTTGCAGCAACCCTGGCGCACTGGCTTGATCGTCTGCGCGGCGCGGCAACACCAAGCCCAAACTCATCTCGAAAATGTGGCGCGTGAAGCCGCTGCAATCAAAGCCGTCTTCTTGGTTGTTGCCGCCGCGTTTGTAGGGCACGCCCAAGAAGTTCATGGCGGTGATGACCATGTCGGAAGCGGTGTCGCGCACTTGGCGCACAAAGGTTGATTCCACTGGCGCGACCAGCGCAGCCGATGCGCTGGGTATCAAGCCCTTGTCGTTCAGCAGCTTGGTGATGGCATCAACCGGCTCGTCTGGTGCCGCCAGCACGCTGGTGCACGCGGTGAGCAGCCAGACGGCGACTGCGAGACGTGACGGTTGGCAACAAGTCATGGCGCGCAGGATAGGCGAGGGGGTCAGCAGGGTCAAGACAGCTTGCTTGCGGCTGCATCGGTCAGCAAGGCTTTGCGTCGCTTCAAATCTTGATCCACAACGCGCCATTGCGTCAATGTGCTGGGGTCGGTTTGGGCCTGCGCAATCAAGCGGCTGCTGTCGGCGCTCAGTTGCGCAATCCACAGTTGGTTGATCGCGCGCTGCAAATCGACCAGGCCTATTTCATCGGGCAAGGCAATGTCGGGCACCAAGCTTTGCAAAACCTCGTGCAACGGATGGCCCACCAAGCCTTCCGCCAAAGCGGCCCAAGGCGTGGTGCCGTGCTCTGCCAATTGGCGCTCCAGCCAAGCGTACAGCTCGCCCAAGGGCGCTGGCAAAGCGTGCAGCAGTTCGTGGTCGGCGGTGCTCAGTTCGTCCCACCACGCGCTGTGCAGCATGAGCATGCGCATGGCTTGATCGGCTGGGCTGTTGGGGGCTTTGCGCGTGCCTTTGCCGCGCGTTGATTTGGTGGCGGCACCGTTTGATTTCCAGGCCGCACGCGGCGTGGACTCGGCGCTGCCTGTCGCCGTGCTGCCACGTGCGCCGGTCATCTTCCACAGCTCATTCACGTCGCCTGTTTCCAAGCCTGCGAGCTTGGCCAACTCGCCCAGCAATTGCCGTTTGAGCGCGCCGTCGGGCAAGGCTTGCCACAGTGGTTTGGCATTGGCCAACATGCGTGAGCGGCCTTCGGCGGCGCTCAGGTCGCAGCCCTCGCTGGCGGCTGCGATGAGCTGCTTGGACAGCGGCACGGCTTGCTCGACGAGTCGGTCAAACGCCGTCGCGCCGAGTTGCCGCACATAAGAGTCAGGGTCGTGCTCAGACGGCAAAAACAAAAAGCGAATGCTGCGCGTGTCGGTGGCAAACGGCAGTGATGCCTCTAGCGCGCGGCCCGCCGCACGACGGCCGGCGGCGTCGCCGTCGAAGCTGAACACGATGGCTTCGGTGAAGCGAAACAGCTTTTGCACATGCTCAGCACCGCAAGCTGTGCCGAGTGTGGCCACGGCATTGGGAAAGCCGAGTTGCGCGAGCGCCACCACGTCCATATAGCCTTCCACCACCAAGGCGTAGCCCTTTTGGCGCAAGCCTTGGCGCGCTTCATACAGGCCGTAAAGCTCTTTGCCTTTGCTGAAGACGGGCGTCTCGGGCGAGTTCAAGTATTTGGGTTCGCCTTTGTCGAGCACGCGCCCGCCAAAGCCAATCACCTCGCCTTGCACCGAGCGGATGGGAAACATGATGCGGTCGCGGAAGCGGTCGTAGCGCTTGCGGTCTTCTTCAGCCACGCCGTCATCGTCAGGTGAGATCACCAAGCCCGACTCTTGCAGCAGAGGGTCGTCGTATTTGGGAAAGGCGCTGGCCAAGGCTCGCCAGCCGTCGGGCGCGTAGCCCATGCCAAAGGTGGCGGCGATCTCACCGCTCAAGCCGCGCGCTTTCAAATAGTCGACGGCGCGGGGCGTGGTTTTGAGTTGCTTGCGGTAGTGGTCGTTGGCCTTGGCCAAGGTCTCGCTCAAGGTGGCTTGACGTGCTTTTTTGGTGGCGGCCAGCGCGCGTTCTTCAGGCGAGCTGTCGTCCTCGGGCACGGTCATGCCAGCTTGTTGCGCCAGGTCGCGCACGGCATCGGGAAAGCCCACGCCCAGGTGCTCGATCAAGAAGCCGACCGCGTTGCCGTGCACGCCGCAACCAAAGCAGTGATAGGTTTGGCGCGAGGCGCTGACGATGAAGCTGGGTGACTTTTCACCGTGAAACGGGCACAGGCCTTTGTGGTTGATGCCGGCCTTTTTCAATTCGACATGGCGACCCACGATGTCGACGATGTCAACGCGTGTGAGCAGGTCTTGAACGAAGCTGGCTGGGATCATCTGACGAGTCTAGCGGCGTGTGCCAACTCGCTTGTCGGCGACGCCAAGTCACGCCCATTCACGTCCATTCACGTCACCTCACGTCACCTCAAGTCAGGCCGTCACCGCCCAAGTCGGAGTGTCGGCACTGGTGTAGCTTTCCATCCACGCAGCCAACTCGCCGAGCGGCATGGCTTTGGCAATGCCGTTGCCTTGGCCCACAAAGCAGCCCAACTCAATCAGGCGCTGCGCTTGCGCATCGGTTTCCACGCCTTCGGCCACGACCGTGCAGCGGAAGGTTTTTGACAAACCAATCACGCCTTCAACGATGGCCAAGTCTTGGCTGTCGCCCAGCATGTTTTGGATGAAGGAGCGGTCAATTTTCAGCAAGTCGAGTGGCAAGCGTTTGAGGTAAGTCAGTGTGGAGTAGCCGGTGC
>JANYJJ010000135.1 GCA_025358485.1 Burkholderiales bacterium
GCTGTCCCAGTCGAGCGCCAGCGGGCCCGATTTGCGGCTGGCCCAAATGAAGACCTTGCGGCGCTTTCGGTCGAAGCGAAGAGGTGCGTCGATGTAGCCGAAGTAGTCATTGACAGCGATGGCTAAGACGAAAGGCAAAGCCGTCGCGAGCGCCAGAATGCAAACGAGTACAAAAATTGTGAGCGGCCAACCAGCATCTGCGGCGATAGCAAACAATCCGGGGGTGAACATCGTCATGACTATGAAGCCAATCAAGCAGCAACCCAGCACAAAACTGATCAAGAGTGGAAAGCCCAGAAACCCCCTGAATGAACTGGCCCCTTGCCCGACTTCCAGCGTCGTGTCGTTCATTCGGTAAATCAACTCCTCGCCGCGCGGCAACTCGCCGCAGCCTTGCAGCACCGAAGGCAAGTACTTCCAGTTGCGCGTGGCTTTATCGATGGAGCCGAATGCGCCGAAAACGCGTTTCGGTTTCTTGGTACTTGCAATCGTTGCGCTCAACTCACTTTTTCCCTATCAGCATGCGTTCCCCGGCACCCGGCAGCACGAAATCTGGCATGTTGGTTTGGTCTGGCCAGTAGCTGATTTCCACTCGCGCTTCTTGGTACATGCTGTCGTCCATTTTGAGTTGGCCACCGTACCTCAAGCCTCGGTCGGTGGTGCGGATGGCTGGTGGTTCCCACCACACATAGCTGGGCATGGCGGCCGACCGTGGCGATGCCGGGCCGATCGTGGCGATGTGTGGGTCTATCACTTTGCCGAACAACATTCGCGGCCTGATGGTTTCGTAGAAAATCACGATGGGCTTGGCCTTGCCAAGCAGAGTGATTTTGCAGTCGATGACGCTGTCGGCGCTGGCGTTGGGCAGGTTGATCGAGAACTTGAAGTTGTCGTAATCATCGTAGAACGCAGTGTTAGCCCATTCCCAAGCGTCGCCGCTCCATTCGACTTCCACTGTCATCGCGTACACAACGCCGTTGAGTGCAGTCATCTCCTCAGTGGCCGTGAAACGCTTAGGGCCAACGCCGTACAAGCTGCCTTTGAGCCACTCTTCCATGGGGTTGTCTGTGTCTCGGATGGCTTGCCAGACGAGCGCAAACCCGATGACAAGAAAGATCACCCCTGCCGCGATCCAGCCCCAGAGCGGAAAGCCTGCAGCGAAAGTTCCGGCTGTGGCTAGAAAGCCGAGGGTGCCTGTGAATGCGCCCGCGGCGCTGCCAGCGGCCAATGCACCGCCAAAGCCGGCGAGACCCGAGACAAGCAAAACGGCACTAGCACCCCCGTACAAAAACATCGCATCAATGTCATTTGCTTTGTATCTGTCCGCCGCCTTGGTAAACGCTTGAACTGAATCTGCGGTAGCCGACAAAGCGGCCAAGACCCCACCTGCAAACGCCACCTTGGCCCACGCGTTCACAGCAAACTTCGCCGTCATCTGCCTCATGCCTCCCGCAGTGATCTCGGCCATCATGCCCGTCACGCCCAAAGCGCCAGACACCATGCCGAAAGTGGCATCGGTCTTGTCGTCGATCTTGTTGTCTTTGTAGTCTCGGAAGCTGTTGCCCAAGTTCATGGCCTGCAAAGTAAGGCCCACCCAAGCAAAGACGCCCGGCGCGCTTTTGGTGAACTTCACCAAACCTGAAAAGAAGTTGACCTTCGGGCCTGCCAGCAACAATTGCGTGACCGGTGCACCCAGCCGCAGCTGTTTTGCGACTTCGTCAGGCAGCCACATTTCTACGGCGCGGGCTTTGACAGTGGTGGTGACGGTGCCCTGAAATGCGTAGGCATCCACCCCGTTGCTGCCCACCACGTAAACGCGCTTGCTGCTCTTGGCCTCCACATCCAGCAGCCGAGTGAGCTGCGGCTTGGGCGGCCCAAACGTGGCTTCGGCCATCATCATGGCTTGTTGGGTTTGGGTCATTTGCACCACGACGGGTGACACTAAAACATCGGTGCGCACCGAGGCGATCACGATCACTCGAAGGCCTGCCACTTTGTAGAGCGCGGGGTTGACCTTTTGAATGCGCGCCACTTGGCTGGCCATTGCAGTGCCCAGCAACGCCAAGGCTTGATCGTTGCGGCGTTTGAGCAACCGCTCTTTGAAATCTTTTACCGCGTCAAGCGTGTTTCGGAACACGTCGTTGAGTTTGTCTGTCTTGCCCGCGTCGGGCAGTTGTTTGCCCAACATGAATTCTGAAAATTTGGGGTCCAGCGCGGTCACCGCGCCCCACAAGGTTGCGTTGGGATCGGTCACGCCTTCAGCAAACCAGCGATCCCACAGGGCTTGCTCGGCGGCGGTTTTGACAGTGCCGACCAAGCAAGCGGCGGTGGCGTCTTGGCGGTCACGTGCTGACTGATCGTCTTTGGGATCGAAGTCGTGCCAGGTGGGCTTGAGCTTGTGGTCTGCGAGTGCGGCGCTGACATCAGCTGACTTGGCGCTGATGGAGGTGTTCCACTTTTCGATGCGCGCTTCGTAGCTGGCTTTGTCGGCGAGAAGTTTTTTGCCGTTGTAGTGTTTGGCGTAGCGCTTGGTCCATTCGGCGGCTTGCTCGTTTTCTACATATGATTTTTCAAAGCCCAAAATGATGTCGCCCACCAGCCGCTCGCGCTGGTGTTTTTGCATGTAGGCGCCCATGGCAGCAACCTCAGCGTTGCGCATGGCGTTGACTTCCATGGCGACACCGAGATCGTCACTCAAACAAATGATGGCGCCTGTTTTTGCGTGGGTCTTCGCAGAAATATGGGCCATTTTCTCGGCGAGCGAGACAGCAAATTGGCTGCGGCTGTGAATTGGCGTGGCCACGTTTTTATTCAACAGTTCGCAGGTAGCGGGCGACGCGTAGTCGGCCACGATCGTGCCGACGTTTGCGCCCATGGGCGCACCAAACTTCACTGCGTTGGCAGCTTTGTTCCCTGCGCCAAGTGAACCTTGAGCTGCGGCCAAGACGTCAAGTTTTGTCATGCGCTTGTCGCGGCAGCCGTCCTTGTTGTCTGCGTAACTCTTCAGTACTTCAGCCGTCCAGCGGAAGCGGCTGAACGCCAGCCACACGGTGGCGTATTTCACAGGGTCGATGGCAATCACTTGCGCGGGAACGTTGTCGCCACTGCGTTTGCACGATTCGCTCATGGAGGCTTGCAGGGAAGGACTGGCAGGTGCATCGGCAGGGGCGGTCATCCGCAGCAAGCCGTCCGCATCAACCACGTACGCATCCCAAGTCAGATCGGGTTTCATGACGTACAAATAACCTGATGGCAAGGTGCGCAGCGCAAGCCAATGCGCTTTCAGGTCTGCGGCTATGTATCGACTGTCCAGTTGCTTAAGTTCGTTTGAAGTGCCACGAAGTGAAATCGGTAGGGGCGTCGGAATGACCGGAAGGATGGCGAGCCCTTGCTTCACGCAGTCTTTGCACCCCGCAGACGCATTGGCACTGGTGCCTTTGGTCGCTGCTTGCTTCATTGCGGCCGTCGTCGAAGGCCGGGTTTGTGTGCTGGTCATCTTTTACTTCCTCTTCAAGTCTGTTGCGCTGGGCGCATTGGGCTCATGCCTGCCCAAAACGCGTCGTCAAATGCTGCGAGTGCTTCGGCCACACTTGCCTTGCGATTGGCTGCGGCAACCAATGCTTGGTTCACCGTTGGGTGGCTGTCAAAGTCGTCGCGGCTGGTGAGGGCGCAACTGCAAAACACCAACTCGTCTTGCGCGGTTTCAAAGCCAAGCGCGCGACAGCGCCGCAACATGGATTCAATTCGCTGAGCGTTGGCTGCGGTAGGAATGACGCCCCATTCCCAAGCCATTTCAAGAACCGTATTCGTCACGCCGATCAGGGACAAACGGGTCCAAACCGGTGCGTCTATTCGCAGCCTTTGAAACATCACAGGCGGGCTGGTGTCTGCGCCGGTACCGGTGTTTTTGTGCGCAACTGTCGGCGACGTTCGAGGAACAAATTGATTGAGCTGATCCAGTGCCCACCACTGACCGAGCTGGACCTGCAATTCACTCCACTGCGCCTGCGGCAACACTCTGGGCAAGTGCCACATGACCCGCGGATCCCAGTAGCGCAAATACCAAGGGCTGCCATCTGGCCGCACTATTCGAGCCGCATCAGCAAGGCGAATCGCCGTGGCCCGCGGATTTTCCTCACCAATGATCCAAGCGCAAACACTGCGGCCCGGGGCCTCTTTTGACGCGCCTTGGTTCGCCTCGAATGCGGCAATTGCGATGGATATATTCACCACGCGCTCGGCAGCGAATTCATCCGCGACGTGCAGCAAATACGGCGCAGCTTCTGGGTCGATATCGTCGTGAATTCGTGGCAAACGAACGTGCGTCACGTGACCACTGGTCAAAGCTTCTTGAACGCAGGGTTCAACGATCAACGCATCGGACAAGGTTGGGTCAACCAGGATCGACATCGTTTTGGAGCCCGTTGCTGCGACTGCTGAACGAAGGGCGGTCAGCGCGCGGTCGGCCAGCTTATCTGTCGAGTCTTCAGGCGGTGCTGTCATCGCGCGTTTTAGTCGGACTCAAAAGCAACGCTTCATCACACCGCCGCGCCGCTGGTAGCAGCATCTTGAAGGCTTTTGGCGCAGCCTTTAAGTTTGCTTGGCCCCTTCAACGCCAACGACTGACTCGCCGAACCCGGTCCCGTCAACACCTTCATCGCCGCCTTGAACTCCATCTTCCCCGGCCCCTTCAGCGTGATGCTGCCGGCTTGAATGTCCAAGGCGGCCCCGCCCGCGGTGAGCAAGATGTGCTTGGGTGCGGTGATGCGCACCATGGCGCTGGTGCTGCTGACCCGCACCGCCTTGTCGGCCGTCAGATGCGTGGCCGCACTCTGACTTTGCGTGTTCACATTGCCCGAGCCCGCATGCAGCGCAATGCCCGTCTCCGTGTTCGGCTTGGCCGCGTTGGTGGCCACGGCGTAGGTGTAGAACACCAGCCCACTCTTGATGGCCACCGCAAAGCTGCCCTGTGCCACGTGCTGCAAGTCCTGCCCTGCGACCAAGCTCAAGGTGTTGCCCGCACTCATCACCTGACTGGCCGGTGTGAAAGCTGCAATGCCGCCCGGCGCACCCAGCACCAAATCGGGTCGGCTCCAGGCGGTGATTGAGCCTGCACCTCCGGTGCTCGAACCCTCACCTCCGCTGGTGCTGTCCTGTGCCCCACTGCGCTGATCCGTGCCCGCCAAGCTGCGCACGCTGGCGTACATCGCCTGCTCCACCGCCAACTGCTTGGCCTTGTCGGCCTGCTTCGCGCCGACCACATTCGGCTCTGCTTTGGGTGAAGTCAGCTTGGCATTGTGTTGCTGCGCACTCTCAGCCAAGGTGTGCAGCAACTGCTGGCTTTGCTCCAACTGCGCCTTGGGCTCACGGCTGTCCAAACTGCGCCCACCTGCCAAGCTGCCCGTCTTGCGGTGCGCACTGAGCAACAAACCCGACCCCGCACGCAGCGCCCCCCAAGCCGCTGTACTCAAATCCACCCCGTGCCCACGCGGCTGCAAACGCGCGTTGTCGGCTTGCTGCAACAAATGCCCCAACTGCAAACGCGAGGCTGCCGAGGTGCTGCCCAGCTCCACCCGCCCCGCGCCCGGGGAATCATCAAACACCAACTGGTTGTGCCCCGCAGTGCCGGTCTGACTGGTGCTGAGGGCCTGACTCTTGTAGCCCGCCATCACCGCCGTGTGCTGGTGGCCTTGCAACTTGCCTTGAGGCTGCGTGCCAGACAGCGTGCCAGGAAACCAAGCCGCCGCATTGCCCGTGCTGGATGCCGCACCACCAGAGACCTGATTGCCCTGCGCATCCAAGCTGCCCTGACCGTTGTAGACCACCCCCACCACCACGGGGCGATCAACGTCGCCTGCGACAAACTGCACCAACACCTCCTGACCCAAACGCGGCGTGAACACCGCCCCCCAATTCGCACCGGCCACCGATTGCGCCACACGCACCCACGTGCCGCTGGCATCGCTGGCCGGGGCGTTGTCGTCGGCAGGGTGGCTCAAGCGGTGGCTGGCATTGGCACCACGCTGCCAATGGAACTGCACCTTGATGCGCTGATCGCGGTCGGTGTGAATGGGTGCACCCGCCGTGCCCACGACCACCGCGGTCTGCACACCGTGGATGGTGGGGCGAGGGTGCAGGCGAACGTCGGGCAAGCCAGCATCGGGCAAGCCAGATTCACGCAGGCCAGCGCTCAGGAAACCGGCGCTGATGACAGCAGAGCGATCCAAGCCACCCAAGCGCACCGGCACCGCAGCGCGCTGAGCCTGGATGCGGCATTGGTAGACGGCCGCCTTGCTGGTGGCGTTGCGGTTGTTGCGTGTGCTGGGGAGGGTTGGAGCTTCGGTGCCGGTTCCGTTGATCGAATCAATCGCCCCCAGCAAGCTGTTCACCTGTGCCTGGTGATCGGCGCTGAGGTTGCTGCGGGCGTGGTGTTGGGCGCGCAGGATGATGAAGCGGTCGCGCGCCTCATCGCTGCCGTCGTGATCGCTGTGGTCGAGCAGGGTGAAGGTGGTGCCAGGGGCGGCGGTGCGCAGGTTGCCGTCGGCGTGCACCTGCTCGCGCTGCGCGTCCAGGGCCTGCATCTGGCGCAGGGCCAAGCGCTCGCCTTGGGCGCTGTCCTCGAAGGCGTAGACGCCGGGGTTGTCGGTGAGGCTGAGATCGGGCAGGGCTTGGGTGCCTGAAGCGGCACCTTCACCTGAACCCACAGCAAATTGCGCATCGGCCGATTGGCTTTGCGGGCGCAGGCTGAGGCTGCGGTAGTCCAGGCTCGCCAACTCAACGCTGGCGGTATGCACCGCGTTGCTGCGGCTCCAGCTGGTCAGGCTGTCTTGGGGGTCAGACTTGAACAGTGAAGATCCGCCGCCTGTGGTGGTGGCCTGCGTGAACCGCACGCGGTCTTGAGCCCCGGTTTGGAAGGCGTTGTTGTGGTCGGCGATGACGAGGGTGTGGGAGCCCAGGCTGGCGTCAGCGGCGTTGCCTTGGTGTTCGATCCAGCAGAACAGGCCTTCTTCCAGCATCAGGCGTTGCACGAAGGCGAGGTCGGTTTCGCCGTACTGGATGCTCAGGCTGCGTTCGGGGTAGGCGGTGACGTCTGCGAGGTCCCAGCGCCAGGCGGGCATGAGCTTGCCTTGGGTTTGGTAGTCGGCAAAGATTTCTTCGATGATTTGAACGACGGTCTTGCTTTGGAAGACGTAGGCGTCGGTGCGGTGGGTCAAAAAGCTCAGCCACGGCTCGATCACCAAGCGGTAGCGTGCCAAGCCGCCGTCACTGCCCAGCAGCGCAGCTTGGGTGATGTGGCCGTGGAAGGGGCGCAACTTGGTGCGGCTTTGCGCTGTGAGCAGGTTCAGCAGCGCAGGCTGGCCAATCAGGGCCTTGAGTTCGATGTGGGTGTCGGCAGCCAGGGCGTACACGATCACGCGAAAACCGATGGGGCTGTGAGTGTCTTGCCCATCGGACGCCACGGCTTGTGAAGCTTGCTCGGCTTGGGGACCTATGAATTCTTCGACGTCAGCGCGCTCGGCGACCAGCACGTCTTTGCCCAGGGGCGTGTGCAGCTCCAGCAGCCTGTTTTTTTGCGTGGGGGTGCCGGACAGCGAAGCGAGGATTTGTTGGTACAGACTCATGGCAACTCAATGGGAAGGTAGCAACATACAAACACGTTAATTCGATTTGCGTAACGTTCCATTTTGCGCGAGGGCCGCGAGCTTGGCGCACGGCTCCCCCCAAATGGGCGATGCGAATTAGGTAACAGACGGCGTCTGCTGAGGTTCGTTGATTTGCTTCGGCATCAATGTCAGCGCCAGCATCAGTGCGAACTGCGCCCTCGCACCAACACCAGCACCATGGCCAGCACCACAAACAGCGCCATCAGCGGGTTGTCGGCATTTGCCCGCGTTGCTGTAGTAGGTGAAAGCATGGGATGCGCACTGGTTTCGAAGACGATGCGGCGCACAGTGTTCTGGTCTAGCGTTTTGCCCACTTGCAAACCGACCCGGCAAACCGCTTGGGCCAAATCAATGCTTGATGCGTCATTTGCGTGACGGCGCAGCCGACAGACGCAGGCCGCCAGCAGCGCGGCGCGGCCGACCATGCGCGCCACAGTGCCGTCAACCGACGCAGCACGCGACTGCTGCTCTTGAGCGCCTTGGCTTGACGCGTTGCCAACGGTCGACGTCAGCAAAGCTTCGCGCTGGCTTTCTATGCTGCCGAACTGCTTCAGTGCGCGCCAGAGTTCCGCGTCTAAATCATCGAGCGTTCGCCAAAGTGCAGTTGTGTCTGAAGCGTCGGCTGCATGCTGCTTGCCCAAATGCAGTTGGGCGGCAATGTGCGACTGGTTCAGCCGCGCTTCCAAAACCTGGGTGTGAACTGCCATGGCTGACTCCGTGACCGCGTTTTCGACTCGAACTACTGCACTGCGTATTTGAAATCGCCGTTCTTGGCCGCCGACACCTTGATGCGCTCGATGGCGCGGCCCTCGGCCATGCGCGCTAGCACGTTTTCGGCAATCTCAGGCAGCAGCGTGCCGGTCAGGATGTGATCGACATTGCGTGCGCCTGAATCGACCTCGGTGCAGCGTGCCAGCACGGCTTCCACCAGCTTGGCGTCGTAGTCAAAACTTGCTTTGTGATTGACGGCCACGCGGGCGGCAATGCGGTCGAGCTTGAGGTGAATGATTTGCTCAAGCACCGCGTCGGTGATGGCGTAATAGGGCACGACCTTCATGCGGCCCAAAAAGGCGGGCTTGAAAGTTTTGTAAAGCACCGGTCGCAGCGCCTCAGAAAGCTGGTCAACCGAGGGCAGCTCGTCGGCCGACTTGTTCAAACAGGCTTGCATGATTTGCTGCGAACCGATGTTGCTGGTGAGGATGATGATGGTGTTGCGGAAGTCAATTTCGCGGCCCTCGGCGTCGTCGAGCACGCCTTTGTCAAACACTTGAAAAAACAGCTCCAGCACATCGGGGTGCGCCTTCTCAACCTCGTCGAGCAGCACCACGCTGTAGGGGTTGCGGCGCACCGCTTCGGTCAGCACACCGCCTTCGCCGTAACCCACATAGCCGGGCGGCGAGCCTTTGAGTCCGCTGACGCTGTGCGCCTCTTGGTACTCGCTCATGTTGATGGTGATGAGCTTGCGCTCGCCGCCGTAAAGCACATCGGCCAAGGCCAGCGCGGTTTCAGTTTTGCCCACGCCGCTGGGGCCCACAAACATGAACACGCCTTTGGGTTTGTTCGGGTCTTCCAAGTTGGCACGCGCGGTGCGCACGCGCTGCGCCACGGCTTCCAGCGCATGGGGCTGACCGAGCACACGTTCACCCAACAGCGGCTTCAAATTCAGCACGGTTTTGATTTCGTCCTTGACCATCTTTCCCAGAGGAATGCCCGTCCAGGCGGCGACGATTTCAGCAACCACCAAGCCGTCCACCTGCATGGGAATCAGCGGTGTTTCGCCTTGCAGTGCGGCGAGCTCATCTTGTTTTGCGCGCAATGCAGCTTGGCCCGGCGTGAGCGCAAGGGAGCCGGGCTTGCCCGCTTTGCTTGCACTTTTGGCGGTGGACTTGGCGGCAGGTTTAGCGACGGGTTGGGCCGCAGGTTGAGTAGAAGGTTTGACTCCTTGTCCGGCGGGCGCAGTTCCAGGCGCTGCCTCCAAAGACTCACGCAGTTTCAAAATCTCATTCACCAAAACCTTCTCGGCATCGAAGCGGCTTTGCAGGGAAATCAAGTCGCGTTGCACACCCTCGCGGCGCGCGTACAACTCGGCCAGCTTGGCTTGGTGCGACGCACCCGTCGCCGCTTCGCGTTCAAGCGCCGCAATTTCAGCGGCCATGCGGTCAAGCAACTTGACGTTGTCTTCGATGGCTGCGGGCACAGCGGTTTGACCCAGCGCCACCTTGGCGCATGCGGTGTCGAGCACGCCGATGGCTTTGTCGGGCAGTTGGCGACCGCTGATGTAGCGGGCCGACAAACGCACGGCTTCGGTGATGGCCTCGTCAAACACGCGCACGTTGAAGTGCTTTTCCATCAACGGCGACATGCCGCGCAGCATGGCCGCGGCGATGGTCTCGCTGGGCTCTTCCACTTTCACGACTTGGAAACGACGCGCCAAGGCTGCGTCTTTTTCGAAGTACTTTTTGTACTCGCTCCAGGTGGTGGCGGCCACGGTGCGCAGCTCGCCGCGTGCCAGCGCGGGCTTGAGCAAATTGGCCGCGTCGCTTTGGCCAGCTTGCCCACCGGCACCGATCATGGTGTGCGCTTCGTCGATGAACAAGATGATCGGGTGCGGGCTTTTCTTGACTTCGTCGATCACATTTTTCAGGCGGTTTTCAAACTCGCCTTTCACGCTGGCACCAGCTTGCAACAAGCCCATGTCCAGAACATGCAACTCCACACCTTGCAAGGGCGGCGGCACATCATTCGCGGCGATGCGCAGCGCTAAGCCTTCAACCACCGCCGTCTTGCCCACGCCTGCTTCGCCTGTGAGGATGGGGTTGTTTTGACGACGGCGCATCAGGATGTCGATGACTTGACGTATCTCGGTGTCGCGCCCGATCACCGGGTCGAGCTTGCCCGACTTGGCGCGCTGCGTCAGGTTGGTGGTGAATTGGTCTAGCGCCGGCGTTTTGCCTGCTGCACCGGGAACGGTTGGCTCGGCTGACCCATCGGCAGGCGCGTCAACATCGGTGGCCGCAGGTGTTGACGACACGCCTTCGTTCGGCTCGTCCGAGCCCTTGGTCACGTCCGCCAGCTTGTGCTTCAAGTCATCCAAGTTGAACTTGATGAAAAGTTTGCTGCCGCGAAACGCCAGCTGCGCCAAGCTGGGCTCGGTCAACAACGCCAACAACAAATGCGCGCTGCGTATGCGCGAATGGTGCGATTCCAGCGAAGCGATCAACCACGCGTGTTCCAAAAGTTTAGGCAACTGTTCGCTGAACACTGGCGTGCGGGTGTTGCCGGTTTTGAAGCGGCCTATCTCGCGTTCGAGGTCGCTTTGCAAGGCACCAGCCGGAATCTCAAAGCGGCGGCACAGCACCGCGAAGTCACTGTGGGGTTCTTCCAGCAAAGCCAAAAACAAGTGCTCTAAATCAACTTCATAGTTGCCGCGCGCCATGGTCAAACTGGCCGCACGCACGGCAGCGCGGCGCGAGGTTTCAGTGAGTTTGCTGATCAAGGTTTTCAGGGAGTTGCTCATCGCGAAGTACTTCGTTGAAAGGTGGAAATTGTTTGAGGCTCGCCTGCCGATTTGTTGATGAACTTAAGCGAGCGCGTGGATGTCGTAACCAGCGTCAATTCTGTCGCGCGTTTGCGTGTGCGAGGTTAAAAAACTGTCCCAGCCCAGCAGCGCGCCGCCGCTGGCTTGGCCCGTGCCTTTGCTCAAGGACATGCCTTGCACTTCAGAGGCTTTGAGCGACAGGCGTATCTCGTATTCAAGCGACACGCCTGTGAGCATGGTCAGCAACTCGCGCAGCGCCAGCGCGGCAGTGCCACCCGGCAGGAAGCGACGAAACTTTTCGCGGTCCATTGGCCCCAGCGTCAGGCGCATGCGCAAGTCGCGCTGCCACACGCGTTCACCCATCACCGCGCCCGCACCCAGTACGGCATTGGCCATGCCCAAAGACGTAGAACTGTCGCGTGGCAAGGTAAACCACCGCCCTACAAATTGGTCAAGCTGAACCGGCACCCTGAAGTACTCGGTGACCACTTGCTGAATCACGCGCGCCGACACGGGCCGATGCTGCAAGAGGCCCGAAAAATACGCCAGCGTGTCGTCTGCGACACCGCCTTCTTTGCCGCGCAAACGCTCACGCAAAGCGTTTTGTCCGGCACCAGCCAGCGACAGCACCAGTGGCAAAAACTTGTTGCGGCGGTCAGCCTCAAACTGAACCGCCAAGCGGTTTTTGCGCCAAGCCTCGTAAAAAAGACTGACCGCGCGATGCTGAAAAATGTCGAGGAAAGCGCGCGCCGCAGTGTCGCGGTGATAGGTTTCACGCTCGGCCAGCAGCTCGGTGTAAAAAATTGGCAAAGCACCGCCAGAGCCCAGCAAGCTCATGAAGGCGGGCGTGATTTCTATGCGCTCAACTTCTGAAAATTCATGGAACGGGCCGTTCACCAGCGCCGCCACTTCGCTGGCGTCCATCACCGCATTGAATACGGCGTCTGAATCTGAATTTGGGGTGGGGTTGGACAGGGCGACGGCAGTTGATGTGTCGTGCGCTGCGAGCTCAAGAAGTTCAGGCGTTGGCTCAACGATCTTCAGCTCAGCGATCTCGCTGGCCGGAAAACTCAGCGACAGCGTGTTTCGAAAGAAGAGCCGTTTTGACAAGCCGGGCTTGATGCTGTCGGCACCGGTCGCGGCGCGTTCACGCTGGTTGAACCAGCGGTCGAGCAAACGCACGGCTTGCATGAAGCCAAATTTGTGAGGCTCGGCCAGAAGCCGAGCGATCACAGAAGTGGGCTGTCTCCGCTTCGGCGTGGACACGTGATGAGTGCCTCTTGCGTGCGCATTGAAATGAGCTTGAGCTGCGTGAAGCTGTTGGCGTGGACGTACAAGCCGAAGAAGTTGTCCATCACCAGAGCAAACAAGCGCAAGCCCGAGCCCACAAAATTGCCCTCGTCTACGGTCAAATGAACTTCAGTGCCGCGCACAAAGGTCGGAAACGGGTTGCCCGGCAGGCAGGCATTGGCGGGTTTGAATTCCACCGACATCACGCCGTCAATTTGGCGTTGATTCACCGTGCTGCGTGGCAAGTTGTACAGGCGCAGCATTTCGCGCAGCGCTTCCACTCCGCCGCCAGACAGCGACAAATGATTCAGCGACAAGTGCGAAATCAAGCGCCACAGCGCACCGCGCCCGCGTTCAAAGCGGTGCGTTGGCGTGGGCTTGCGAACCAGCTTGATTTCGCGCGCCACGCTGCCGCCTTCCAAAAACAAATCACCACCCGCGTTACCGATGGCCAGCAAGCTGGGCAGATCGCGGTTGGTGGCGCGCACGTCGAGCGACAGCGTGTCGGTCTGCGCAGCCGCAGGGTTGAAGTTCACGTCGACGATGCCAATTTCAGTTTCGTAACCGGGGCTGCTTTCAGCCAACGCATCGTCGCGGTGTGAATACCAATAACGCCCGCCCGCAGCGTCGGCGCCCTCGGCAACCAACTCATCATGGCGCAGCGAATAAAAGGGGTGGAACTCGACGATGCTTTCGCCTTGTGGCGTTTGCTGAACCCGGTAAACCTTGTCAATCGCCACCACTTCATAGGCAAACGCGCGACGGCTGTCGGATAACACGGCGTGGCGTTCACCTGTGTGCGTGATGCGTATCGGGTCGGCTCGCTGTTTGAACAAATTCGCCACCGGCGTGCAGCCCAAAAGCAGGTTCGCCTCTGTCACTGTTTCCAGCAAACGCGCTTCATCAGAATCAGACCGTATGCCCTGCATTGCGAAGTGCAAGGTGACGCTGCGCGCGGTGGACTCAAGCACTGCGGCTGGCAACTCAATGTCAACAAAATTGAATTTTTCAGGAAAGGCAAAGTATTCGGTGAGCAGCCGATACGCGTGGTGCGAGCGCGCGTCGAAGTCGATCAGCGCCTCGTCCACCGCAAAGCCCACCGGCTGCGGCAGCGCGGGCCCACAACCGCGCCACGGCCCGACGGGCGCGGTTTGCGCCAGCATGGCAACAACCCGACCACACAGCGCCTCGCGCAGCGCACTGACCTGCGAACCTTCGCCGTCCAAGTAAAGGCGAATAGATTTCACGCCCAACTTGGCCCAGCTGGTTTGCGATGAAAGCAAGTCGAATTGCAAAGACAACAAGGTGGTTGCGCCGCGCGGAACCGGCGTTCCGTCTGGCGCGCCCACCGTGCCCCGAAACGATGCTGACGCGAGGCGAATAGGCAACAGCGCCACATCAAAAGTCGTGCGAAAGCGGCAAGCCACGCCGCGCACCGGCTTGGAATTCAGCTGTGTGCCGCGTTCAACATGAGCCGCCACAGACAACTGCGCGGCACCCGCACCCAAGTCAAACCGAGCGATGGAGCACGAAGGAAACGGCCGCAAATAATGCGGGTACAAAACCTCCAAAAAACTTTCAGTGAACAGCGGAAAGTCATCGTCCAAGCGCTTGTGGACGCGAGACGAGAGCAACGCAAACGATTCGATCAGCCGTTCAACGTGAGGGTCTTCGCCGACATCACCGCTGAGTTCCAGGCGACCAGCGATTTTTGGGTAGCGGCGAGCGAAGTCTCCGGCGTGGGCGCGAAGGAAAGCGAGTTCGCGTTCGTAGTGGGGGAGGAGGTCGTTCATCGGTAGTGCGATTTGAGGCGCGTTCAGCTTGAACGACGAGCGTTTTGCACAGCGTAATTTTGCGTGGTAGTTTGCAATTCTGCGTCGAAGCTGACGGGCTCTTGTAATGGGTGCACTGACAATAAGGCGTGGATATTAAATCGTAATCGATCAGTTTTTTTCTCACCGCTGTCGATAACAATTCGAACGTTACTTAGACGAGGCTCGTGGTTCGCGATTGCATGCTCTATTGATCTGCATATCGAATTCCGATCATCAATACTAGATATTGACTTTGACGCAAAATCACCGATCCCAAAGTTCCATATCGAATTCCGCGCGTTGAGATATGGTCCTGAATTTAAAATTGTTGTTCCGCTGCGAGTGTTGAGCAACGATTCGACGTCCCGCGCTACGACCGCTTTGAAGTCTTCTAATGAGACAGCTGGACGCAATGGCTCATTTTTAGACATTGGATCAGCGTCAAATAGTCTGTCTAACAAGGGAAGTTCAAAGCGATTCAATTTAGATTAAATATTTTATTAAAAAAAAGGGCGACAGATAACTGTCGCCCAGGCTTTGCCGTGAATCCGTCAAATAATTGCGCCTTCGCTCATGCGTAGACCGGAGTGTTTGTAACAAGACTCCATTGCTTCGTCACAACCCCGAGTGACGTGCCGTCGATCTTGTGCGGTGTGTAACCCCACTTCATGACCGCTGGCTTGATGGTGAAGGTCTCTACGGGCAATCCTTCGGCTCCGATAGCTGTCGAAACCGACGAGATAATCGAGTTTTTCAAGAAAAGGTTATAGTACATGACCCGTGTGTTTGTGCCGCCAGCGCCGACTGACGTTCCTCCGTAGGCTCGGAAAAATCTTACTTCGATCTCGGAGATGACCGTACCCATGCATGACGCATGCATCAAAAACGGAGTTGATGAGTCAATATCTTTCGTGAAAACCAAATCGCCGAATTCGACGCGTTCTGAAGTGTGACCACCAGCACTTGACGAGGTAGCAGATTTCGGCTGTTGAACAACATGGTGATACGATGCGACCTCAACCCAACTGGCGCAGACCGCATCGCGACTCTCACCATTGATACTTGCTTTTCGCAAATCTACGTATATGTCTTTCATTACTTTTCTCTCCTTATGTTTAGTTAAATCAAACGGCCCACCTAAAATACTATGACTTACTGCCTTGCGGGAGCTCAGCAACCAATCGTAGCGATACTGTTAACTCGTCGAGCTGGAAGTGCGGTCGAATAAACGCGGTTGCTCTGAAATGGCCTGGCCTCCCGGGAATTTCTGAGACTTCGACATTCGCCTCCCGCAATGGATACATCGCCTTCACTTCATGGCTTGCCGTATCATCACTCGTGACATACTGCATGATCCACCGATTCAAATACTCGCCAACGCTAGCTGCCGATGCAAAACTTCCCACTTTGTCGCGCATCATTGACTTAAGATAATGCGCAATCCTGCAAACAGCGAACATATACTGAAGCTGAGAGGAGAGTGCCGCATTGGCATTTGCCGCATCCGATTCGTATTTCCTAGATTTTTGAGTCGACTGAGCGCCGAAAAAGGCGGCATAGTCAGTATTTTTACAGTGGACTAATGGAATAAATCCTAGGTCGCTCAGTTCCTTTTCGCGTCGGTCTGTAATTGCGATTTCAGTCGGGCACTTAAGAGCGACCTCACCTTCGTCGGTCTTGAAGGTGTGAGTTGGCAAATCCTCTACCAAGCCTCCACCTTCTACGCCTCGAATTGCAGCGCACCACCCATAAGTTTCAAAAGCCGCAGTTAAACGAGCACCCATAGCGAATGCGGTGTTTACCCACAAGTACTTCGAGTGGTCGGTGCCGTCAACATCCTCCACAAAATTGAACCCTTCAACCGTGCTTCCATCTTTGGGATTAAAAGGCAGTCTGCCCAGAAATCGAGGAACAGTCAGACCAACATATCGAGCGTCTTCGGATTCCCTGAAAGATTTCCACTTGGCGTATTCGACCGTATCGAACACCTTTGATAAATCCCTAGGTTTACCTAAATCAGTGAATGTTTCGACACCAAACATTTCAGGCGACGCCGCAGAGATGAATGGCGCATGAGCGGCAGCTGCCACGTGGCTCATTTGCTCGGCAAAGTACATGTCTTCCGGTTGGCGGCTGATCTCAAAGTCGCCAATCAATGTTCCAAACGGTGCGCCGCCAAACGTTCCAAACTCTTCTTCGTACACCTTCTTGAACAACGCGCTTTGGTCGAAGTCGATGGCGGTTTTGAAGTCTCTGATCAGTTCTTTTTTCGTGGCGTTGAAGACTTGAATCTTCATCATCGAACCCGTGGACGTGTGTTTGCAGAGGTAGTGCAGGCCAGTCCACGTCGATTCGAGTTTTTGGAAGTCGGGGTGGTGCATGACCACGCTGAGTTGCTGCGAAATCAACGCGTCAATTTCAGCAACTCGCGCATCTAAGGTGGCGCTGAGGTTGTCTGACATCACAACGGTGCCCGACAACACTTCGCGCACCAATTCAGAAATGATGTCTTTGGCGCGGACGCGCTCGGTGTCGGAACGGGCTACTTTGCTTTGCTCAACGATGCTGTCGAGCAGCGTGGTCTCAGAAACCGCCGCTGCGGCTTGGGCTGGTGAAGCGCTGGTTTGTGCCATGTCGGTTTACTCCCCGTCTTTCTTGGTTTCTTTGCCCAGCTTTTTCAGTTTGGTTGCATCAGACAACATGTCGCCCAAAATGTCTTCGAGCTTTTCGTTGCCAGCCATCTTGTTGCGCAAGTCAGCCAATTTGGTGCGTGCCTCAAGCAGTTTGCGCAGGGGCTCTACCTGCTGAACCACCGCTTCGGGGCGGAAATCGTCTAGCTTGTCAAACGCCAAATTCACAGCGAATTCGCCGCCTTCGGCACCGAGCTCGTTGTTGACGCGGTAAGACGCTTTGGGAGCCATGCCTTTCATGACTTCGTCAAAATTGTCGAGGTCGACGTTGACGAACTTGCGGTCTTTCAATTTGGGCAGCGGCTTGTTGGGGTCAACTTGGCCGGTGAAATCAGCGAGAACGCCAGTGACGAAAGGAATTTCTTTCTGTTCTATTGCGTCACCGATCTCAACGTCGTAGGTGAGTTGAACGCGGGGCGGACGAACTTTTTCTAGTCGCTTTTGCACGCTGTCTTTTTTTGCCATGAACAAATTCCCCAAAAAGTCGAGATTGTTGGAAGCTGAATCTTGCCTTACTTCTTCAAAACATTGAAGGGGTTGTCGGATGCCGCTGGCGTTTGCGGCGTCGCTGCCTGAGCCGCAGCAGGTGCAGACGGCGGCGCCATCCCGCTTTGATCCGCCGTTGAACCAGGAAGCCGGACGACTCGCGGTTTGGGCTTAACGGCTGGCGCGGCGGCTGCCGGTGCTGATCCTGTGGAGGCAGTTGAAGCAGTGGGCCTGGGAACCAAAACCGGTTCTCCCAACAGGTCGCGCAGCAAACGCGCAAGGCTTTCGGCTTCGGTTCGAGTGCCGCCATTCAAGGCGGTTTGTTGCTTGCGCAAAGTGGACAGGGCAGTTGCCGACACCCGCAGGCCACTGACTGCAAGCACGCCGGTTGCGAGGCTGTCATCGGGGTCACGTTGAATCACTTCTTGCGCGGCCAAGATGGCCTGTCCGTAATTGGAAGCTTCGAAATAATCTTCCGCGAGTTTGAGCCAGGGTTCTTTGCTCGACGGGTAAGTTTTTGCTGCGGCGTTGTACAGCTCGCGTGAGCGAAGTTTGCTGCCTTCGGTGGAGGCCTTACTCGCTTCCTGCATGTACTGTGCCAAAGACTGCACGGCTGGGGCCGCAACTGGGGCTGGCGGCGGCGGTGTTGCGCAGCCTGCCAAAACGAGTGCGGCAAACGCAATGCACGCTGTCCATGAACGACTGAAAACAGTTTGAGGCGATGGATGATGAGCAATTGGCATGGTGAGGGCGGCTCCGACCGCATTTTGTGACTGGTTGCGTGTGGATAGACGATAACCGCAAGATCGCGTCAAGCGCTACCAACAATTTGGGGGTATTGCGTTTATTCTGCGGTTAGCGTACCCGCATCAAAGTACGCCCTCAGCCGGTTGGAGTTGCCCCCATGTTTGTTGATTTCTCTCGTCGATTCGACCCCTCGTCACTCCCAAAACGAACCGCTGCCGTCTGCGTTTTGCTCGCAATGGCTGTGGTGCTGACAAGCTGCGCTTCCGGCGGCATGCTCGACAAAGGTTTGGAGTTGGTGGGTTTTAAAAAACCCGAATTGCCCGCGGAGCTCGAAGCCGAGCTGTCCAAGATAGAGCTTCAGCGCAAAGTGACTTTGCGCATCCATGCTGGCCAAGTGCTCAACACCGACACTGCTGGCCGACCGCTTTCGCTCGTCGCGCGTATTTACAAATTGCGCTCCACGTCGCAATTTAATCAGGCTACTTATGCGATGTTCACGGCCGCGGGAACAGACAAATCGGCGTTTTCTGAAGACGTTGTTTCGGTTCAGGAAGTCGTGCTGACGCCTGGACAGAAGTACGAAGTTGTTGAAACTTTGCCGACATCGACCACGCACATTGCGGTGGTGGCACTGTTCCGCGCACCTGACAGCCAGCGTTGGCGCTTTGTGTTTGAAACCCGTGCCGCCGCCAAAACCGGCCTGACTTTGGGCGCGCATGCCTGCGCCATGAGCGTTTCGCAAGGTGAGCCCGTCGGCGCGCAACCCGACAGCCTGCGATTGGCAGGCGTTCAGTGCCGTTGATCGAAAAGCACGCCAGAACACCGCCTTTCAGGGGATCGGTAATCCACGGTGCCTAAGTTAAGCTCAATCGGGCTTGGCTGACCAAGCCGATTTGCAAACAACATTCGAGGCATTTTTTGATCCAATCGTCTAAGCTTTTGTGGGGTGAAGGCCTGTTTTTGCGGCCCCAACATTTTCAGCGTCAAGACGCATATCACGAGTGGCGTTTGGCCGAAATGTCTCGTGCGCTTCACCCTTATGCGTGGGGTTTGCGACGCGCGAAGGTCGACGTTGACGGACTCGCCACAGGCGTGCTTCGGTTCACCGAATTGCAGCTGATTTTTCCTGACGGTGAACTTTATTCGGCACCGCAAGAAGATGACCTTCCCGCGCCGGTTTCACTCGAATCGATTGCAACTGGCTCGGCGGAAGTGGTGTTTCACGTCGCGCTTGCGCCAATGCGCCCCACGGGTACCAATTTCAGCAGTGACGCTGGCACTCCCGACGCGTCACTGCGCTTTGCACAGCACAACTTGGGCGCACCTGACTGGTTCACCGGTGCTGCCCCGAGCGAGCTATCGGTGCTGCGGCGCAGCGTGCGCGTGCTGGCAGAAACCGAGCCGCGCGATCATTTGGTGAGCATGCCTTTGTGTCGGTTGCGACGCTCGGGCACCGGCAGCTTTGAAGTTGACCCGCGCTTCATGCCGCCTGCCGTGTCTGTGGGCGCGGTGCCGATGTTGCACGCCATGCTGCGAAGGTTGCTCGAGGCGCTACAGGCCAAGGTCGATGCGCTTTACGGCGTGCACCGTGAACCATCGCGCCACGTGATCGAGTTTCGTTCGGGCGACATCGCGTCGTTTTGGTTGTTGCACACCGCCAGCTCAGCCTTTGCTGCGCTGTCGCACCACCTGCACCACCCTGCCTTGCACCCAGAGCGACTTTACGAGCGGATGCTGGAGTTGGCTGGCGCTTTGATGACGTTCTCGCGCTCATATTCGCTGGCCGACTTGCCGCCCTACCAACACACGGCGCCTGGGCCTTGTTTCGCCAAGTTAGACAAAGTGATTCGCGAGTTGCTTGAAACCGTGATTTCGACGAAGTACTTCGCGGTTGCTTTGGACGAAGTGAAGCCGTCGTTTCATCACGGGCGGCTTGAGTCGGAAAAGATCACTGCCACCACCGCGTTCTACATCGGCGTGCAGGCATCGATGGCGGCCAGCGAGATCGTTGACATCGTGCCGAATCGCTTCAAAGTGGGTGCGCCAGACGATGTGGAAAAACTCGTGTTGTCGGCCATGAGCGGTGTGCGACTCACGCACGCGGCGCAGGTGCCCGCGGCCATTCCGGTGCGCCCAAATGCTTACTACTTTTCGGTTGATGCGCGCGGTCCGCTGTACGACCGCATGCTGGCTGCACAAACCATCACCATCTATGTGCCGTCGGGCATCGCCGATCTCAGGCTTGAACTTTTCGCGCTGAATCAGTAGCGCAGACGCAGCAGTACCGCGCCCGAAGCAACACACCCGTCATCACCATGTCTGACTCTCAAGCTCCTTCCTTGTTTGGCAACTCGCCGCCAGCGTCACTGGCACGCAGCAACTTGGGCGCAGGCGACGGCCCTGTTGTCGCGTCGCATGAGGCGCGCAGCCTGCTCGATTTGCTGTACGACGGCTTCTATTTGGTCATCTTGCTGCGCAACCGTTACGTGCCCGGCGACGCCGATACGTTTCGCGACCGGATCAAGCAGTTCTTGAACAACTTCGAGCGTGGTGCGAAGCGGCTGGACGCCACTGCCGACGACATTCACCTTGCCAAGTTTGCGTACTGCGCGTTGATTGACGAAGTGGTGCTCATGTCGAAATTGCGAGCACGTGACGCGTGGGAGCGCCGACCGTTGCAGCTCGAATTTTTTGGTGAACAGCTCGCTGGAGAACAGTTTTTTGTACACCTCGAAACGCTGCGTCAAGGCGGCGCTGCGCGCCTTCAAGCACTCGAGGTTTTCCACATGTGTTTGCTGATGGGCTTTCAAGGCCGCTACATCCTAGAAGGCAGCGAGAAACTGAACTACCTCACCGGCAGATTGGGCGATGAGATTGCTCAGCTGCGCGGCAAGCGGCCGTCTTTCGCGCCCCACTGGGCCGCACCCGACCGCGTTGCGCACGCCTTGAAGCGAGACGTTCCGCTGTGGGTCATAGCCTCTGTGTTTGCGCTGGCCGGATTGCTTGCTTTCTTGGGCTTGCGCTGGACGCTGGAGCGTAAAACCCAGTCCGATTTGACGGCCTATTCACAAGTGGTGAAGCTGGCACCTCAGTCGGCCAACATCACCATCACTTTGCCTTGAGCTGCTTATGAGTACTGACGTTTCGGGCCTGCTGTCTTCAGCTGGATCTTCAGTTGGTTCTTCGCTAACTTCTCAACTCACCTCACGCCTGTCCTTCTCAGCCCTGCTCGACCAGCACGGCCGCATGCTCAAAGTCACCACCGCGTTGCCCGACTTGGCGTTGATCCCCGAGCGCATGGTGCTCAAAGACACCCTCAGCCAGCCCTTCGAACTGCTGCTCGACTGCGTTTCCACCAGCGCCCACTTCGAGCTCAAGCAGCTCATCGGTGAACAAATCAGCGTGCGCTTGCTGCAACCCACCGGTGCCTACAAACCCTTCCACGGCTACGTCGTCAAAGCAGGCCAACTCGGCTCCGACGG
>JANYJJ010000204.1 GCA_025358485.1 Burkholderiales bacterium
ACGTTGAGCAACGGCTTTACTTTTGTAGAGGCGTATTTGGCGCGCGGCATGCACATCGACGACTTCGCGCCCAACCTGAGCTTTTTCTTCAGCAACGGCATGGACCCCGAGTACACCGTGCTGGGCCGCGTGGCGCGCCGCATTTGGGCGGTTGCCATGCGCGAGCGTTACGGCGCGAATGAGCGGTCGCAAAAGCTGAAGTACCACGTGCAAACCAGCGGCCGCAGCCTGCACGCGCAAGAGATTCAGTTCAACGACATTCGCACCACCTTGCAAGCGCTGATTGCCATCTACGACAACTGCAACAGCCTGCACACCAACGCCTTTGACGAAGCCATCACCACGCCCACCGAAGACAGCGTGCGCCGCGCCATGGCCATCCAACTCATCATCAACCGCGAATGGGGTTTGGCGAAAAACGAAAACCCCAACCAGGGCGCTTTCATCATCGACGAGTTGACCGAATTGGTGGAAGAGGCGGTGCTCAAAGAGTTTGAAAAAATCGCCGAACGCGGCGGTGTGTTGGGTGCCATGGAAACCGGCTACCAGCGCGGCCAAATTCAAGAAGAAAGCATGCACTACGAGATGCTGAAGCACACCGGCGAGTACCCCATCATCGGCGTCAACACCTTCCGCAATCCGCATGGCGACGCGGTGCCTGATGTGCTGGAACTGGCCCGCTCGACCGACGCAGAAAAGCAAAGTCAGCTCAAGCGCTTGGCCGAATTTCAGGCGCTGCACGCCGGTGTATCACCCGCCATGTTGGCGCGCCTCAAGCAAGCCGTCATCGCCAACCAAAACGTGTTTGAGGTGCTGATGCAAGCGGTGCGCTGTTGCTCGCTGGGGCAGATCACCGACGCGCTGTTTGAGGTGGGCGGGCAGTACCGGCGCAGCATGTAGTGGGCTGGCCAGCCGATGCGCATGCGGTCTGCGCTACGCTCAAGACCAAGCGCGCGCACCCATGTGCGCTGCAAATCCAAAGGCAAAGCCCATGAGCACCACCCCTGTCCAGCACGGCGATGAACCCGGCGCAAACCAAGCTTTTCCGCTGCTTTACAACTTGGTCTATTGCAGCAAGGCGACTGCGGGCGTGGACAAAGCGGCCGTCGACCGCATCATCGATGTGTCCCGGCGCGACAACCCCGAGCGCGGTATCACCGGCTTGTTGGTGTTCGGCAGCGGCATCTTCTTTCAGTGGCTGGAAGGCCCGCGGCACAACGTGACGGAATTGATGAGCAAGCTGAAGTCCGATGCGCGCCATGACGGCGTGGTGGTGTTCAGCGAAAACGAAGAAGTGCGCGAGCGGCTGTTCCCCGACTGGGACATGGAGCTCGTCACCACCGACGACATTCGCGACGTGTTGAGCGATGCCCTCGACACCGCCGAAGATCCGCACAACGTGACCGCGTTGGCGAGCTTGTTGGAAGAGTTGGATTCAGGTCGGCTCAGCGGCTTGGGCGCTGCCGCGAGCTGACCCGTTCAAAGGATCACATGGCCTCGGCCAGCAACGCGTGATAGTCGTCGCTGCTGGCAATGCGTGGGTTCATTTTGTGGCAGTGGTCGGCGATGGCACCCACGGTGATTTGCTCAAACCACGCGGGCTGCACGCCCATCGACGCCAAGCCAGTGGGCAAACCCAAACGCGCGTTCATGTCGCGGATGGCGTCTGCAATGTCGCCGGCTACATCCCCAGCCACATCACCAGAAACAGCCAGCCCCATCGCGCCCGCCATGCGTTGCATGCGGCGCTCTTTGATCACGCTGTCGGCGGCTGCATTGAAGCGCACCACGGCGGGCAAAAACATCGCGTTCAGCGTGCCGTGGTGCAAGCGCGGGTTTTTGCCGCCCAGCGAATGGCTCAGCGAATGCACCGCGCCCAAGCCCTTTTGAAACGCCATCGCGCCTTGCACTGACGCGCTCATCATGCCCAGCCGCGCGTCACGGTCTTGGCCGTCCTGCGTGGCGCGTTCGATGTGCGCCCAGCCGCGCGCCAAACCGTCCAAGGCAATGCCGTCGGCGGGCGGATTGAATGGCGCGGCCATGAAGGTTTCCATGCAGTGGGCAATGGCGTCCATGCCGGTGGCCGCCGTAAGCAATGGCGGCAAACCGAGGGTGAGTTCGGGGTCGCAAACGGCGGCGCGCGGCATCAGGTGCCAGGAATGGAAGCCGACTTTGCGGCCATCGTCGAGGATCAAAATCGCGCCGCGCGCCACCTCGCTGCCGGTGCCTGCGGTGGTGGGTACGGCAATCAAAGGCACCGCAGACTCAGTTATTTTGGCGCTGCCGCCTTCGATGGTGGCGTAGGTTTTGAGCGCACCAGGGTGGCGCGCGGCAATCGCCACGCCTTTGGCGCAGTCGATGGACGAGCCGCCTCCCACCGCGATGATGCCGTCGCAGCCGTGTTGATTGAACGCGGCGGTGGCGGCGCGGACGGCTGCTTCATTCGGGTTGCTGGGAGTGGCGTCAAACACCGCGCCGCGCATGGACGTGGGCAAGGCGTCCAACACCTTGTCCAACACGCCCGCAGCGCGCACGCCAGCGTCAGTCACGAGCAGCGGCTTCTTGATGCCCACACGCTCGCATTCAGACGCCAACAAACTGCGCGCGCCGAACTCGATGTTGATGTGGGTGAGGTACTGGATCAGGGCCATGGAGCGCTCCGTGCTGTTGCGTCGATGCGGGGTTGATTTGAACGGCGGCGTTGAAGTCTGCCACGTGCTTTCAAGCGGTCAAATGCGCTTCATTTGGGGTCTGTTGGGCGCACCCCGCGCAACATACAATTCCAAGGCTTTGCGCTAGGCGATTTGCCGGGCTGTCTAAACAAGATACATACAAGTCACCACAAGGAATTCACGTGTTCATTTCAGAAGCTTTTGCACAGGCCGCACCGGCCGCCACCGGCTCGGCCGATTCACCGTTTGGCAGCATCGCCAGCATGCTGCCGATCTTGTTGATGTTTGTGGTGCTCTACTTCGTGATGATCCGCCCGCAAATGAAGCGGCAAAAGGAACACAAGGCCATGATTGACGCCATCGCCAAGGGCGACGAAGTGGTGCTCGGCGGCGGCATGATCGGCAAGATCGCCAAGCTGGGTGAGAGTTACATCCACGTTGAAATTGCCAACGGCGTTGAGATTCAAGTTCAACGCTCGTCGGTGGTTCAAGTTCTGCCCAAAGGTACTTTGAAGTAACAGGCACGTTGAATTCACCAAAGCGCACGCCGTCCGTTTGATTTTGCGGTGCCGTCGCGGCACCTCCCCGACCACCAGCCGCGACGTCGCAGGTCAGCGCCTCACATCGCGAGAGAGTCCCCATGAATCGCTATCCATTTTGGAAATACGCCGTCCTCGCGGTGGCCCTGCTGATTGGCTTGCTCTATACGCTGCCCAACTTGTACGGTGAAGCGCCTGCGGTGCAGGTCAGCAGCGGCAAGGCCACGCTGAAAGTCGACTCGTCGCTGAGCGATCGTGTCAGCCAATTGCTCACCGCCGCCGGCATCAAGGCCGACTTTGTTCAGTTTGAAGGCAGCTCGGTGAAGGCGCGCTTCACCGACACCGACACCCAGCTGAAAGCCAAAGACGCCATCAGCAAGGCGCTGAACAGCGATGCGACAAATCCGTCTTACATCGTGGCGCTGAACTTGGTCTCGCGCTCACCGCATTGGCTCACCTCGCTGCACGCTTTGCCCATGTACTTGGGCTTGGACTTGCGCGGCGGTGTGCACTTTTTGATGCAGGTCGACATGAAGGCCGCGCTCACCAAAAAGGCCGAAGCGCTGACCGGCGACATCCGCAGCTTGCTGCGCGACAAAGACCTGCGCCACGCCGGCATCACACGCGACGGGAACAACGTCGATGTGCGCTTTCGCGACCGTGCCACGCTGACCGCTGCGCGCAATTTGCTGTCTGACCAATTGCCCGATTTGCAGTGGACGGAAACGCCCGACGGTAGCGATCTCAAGTTGACGGGCTCGTTGAAGCCAGAAGCAGCGGCGCGTGTTCAATCCAGCGCTGTGAATCAAAACATCACCACGCTGCACAACCGCGTGAACGAGCTCGGCGTGGCAGAGCCAGTGATTCAAAAGCAGGGCCTGGACCGTGTGGTGGTGCAGTTGCCTGGCGTGCAAGACACCGCCAAGGCCAAAGACATCATCGGCCGCACCGCCACGCTGGAAGTGCGCTTGCTGGACGAGAGCACCGAAGCCGCTGCGGCCGCCACCACAGGCGTCGTGCCGTTTGGCACCGAGCGTTTTGAAGAGCGCGGCGGCTCGCCCATCATCGTGAAGCGCCAAGTGATCTTGACCGGCGAAAACTTGATCGATGCACAACCCGGCTTCGACGGCCAAACCCAAGAAGCCACCGTCAACCTCACGCTCGACGCCAAAGGCTCACGCATATTCAAGGACATCACGCGCGAAAACATCGGCAAGCGCATGGCCATCATCTTGTTTGAAAAAGGCAAGGGCGAAGTCGTGACTGCGCCGGTGATCCGCAGCGAAATTGGCGGCGGACGCGTTCAAATTTCCGGCCGCATGACCACTGCCGAGGCCAACGACACCTCGCTGCTGCTGCGCTCGGGTTCGCTCGCCGCGCCGATGGAAATCATCGAAGAACGCACCATCGGCCCGAGCTTGGGGGCCGACAACATCGCCAAAGGCATGAACAGCGTGATCTACGGTTTCGTTGCCATCGCGGTGTTCATGTGCCTGTACTACATGCTGTTCGGCGTGTTTTCTACTTTGGCCTTGGCCTTCAACTTGTTGTTGTTGGTGGCGGTGCTGTCAATGTTGCAAGCCACCTTGACGCTGCCCGGCATCGCCGCCATCGCGTTGGCCCTGGGCATGGCGATTGATGCCAACGTGCTGATCAATGAGCGGGTGCGCGAAGAGTTGCGCAATGGCGCGTCACCGCAAACCGCCATTCACACCGGCTATGAAAAAGCCTTCGCCACCATTTTGGATTCCAACATCACCACCTTGATTGCCGGTGTGTCGCTGCTGGCGTTTGGCTCGGGCGCGGTGCGCGGTTTTGCCATCGTGCACGTGCTGGGAATTTTGACGTCGATGTTCTCGGCCGTGGTGTTTTCGCGAGGTTTGGTCAACCTTTGGTACGGCAGCCAGAAGAAGCTCAAAGGCGTGTCGATTGGTCAAGTGTGGAAGCCGGATGCAGTCGCCTCCGCCGCTGCAAGCTCGACCGACGTTGTCAGCAAGACCTGATCTGCTGGCGGCACAAGCCTGATCGTTATCCTCCGATTCCCCAAGGACATCAAATGGAATTTTTCCGCATCCAGCGCGACATCCCGTTCATGCGCTACGCCGTGATCTTGAACGTGATTTCGGCGTTGACATTTGTGGCGGCGGTGTTCTTCATTGCAACCCGTGGCCTGCACTTTTCGGTCGAGTTCACTGGCGGCACTTTGGTGGAAGTGGCTTACCCGCAAGCTGCCGACTTGGGCAAAGTGCGCGACACGGTTGACACCATGAAGCTTGGCGAAATTCAAGTGCAGAACTTCGGCAGCTCACGCGATGTGCTCATTCGCCTGCCCGCGCGCGGCGACGCCAAACAAGCCGACGCGCTGAGCCAGCGCGTGTTCGATGTGCTGTGCCAAGCCCAAGGCGGCAAGGTCACGCGCAAAGAAGCGGTCACCGACAGAGGCGAAGCGATCAGCAAGCCGGTTTGCGCTGCCGCCGGTGCAGCGTCCGGTGCAGAACTGATGGAGTTGAAGCGCAGCGAATTCGTGGGCCCGTCGGTGGGCTCAGAGTTGGCACGCGACGGCGCTTTGGCACTCGCCGTCACAGTGGTCGGCATCATGATTTACCTTGCCTTCCGCTTCGAGTGGAAATTTTCGGTGGCCGGCATCGTCGCCAACTTGCACGACGTCATCATCATCGTCGGCTTCTTTGCTTTCTTTCAGTGGGAGTTTTCGCTGGCGGTGTTGGCGGCCGTGTTGGCGGTGCTGGGTTACTCGGTGAACGAATCGGTGGTGATTTTTGACCGCATACGCGAGTCGTTTCGCCGCTACCGAAAAATGAACACCCGCGAGGTCATTGATCACGCCATCACCAGCACCATGAGCCGCACCGTCATCACCCACGGCAGCACCTTGATGATGGTGGTGTCGATGTTGATTTTTGGCGGCCCCACGCTGCACTACTTCGCGGTGGCGTTGACCATCGGCATTTTGTTCGGCATCTATTCGTCGGTGTTCGTCGCGGCAGCGATTGCCATGTGGTTGGGCGTCAAGCGCGAAGACTTGGTGAAGGGGATCAGCAAAGAGCTCGACCCCGACGATCCGAACGCCGGAGCGGTGATTTAACTCGGTATAGAGTCACGCAGGAATCGTTACCGGGCATCACCGCAAGCTCAAACGCACTATCTGCACCAGCTGCACCACCTGCACCCCCCCAAAAACACATGGCCAACCACGCCGACTCGACAGCACTGGCAGCACTCGCCCGGCGCTTCTACGTCGAAGGCCTGCTCAAGGGCTTGCCGCAGGTGGTGCAAGCCATTGATTCGGCGGCCAGGGAGCAGCTGGGGCAAGTCGCCGAGAACGCATTGGTCATGCGTCGCCGAGATGCGGTTGAAGACCTCGCCCGGGCGTCGGCATTTTGGTCGCAAGCGGCCATGGGCATGGTGCGCGGGGCCTTGCTCACGGGCGTGATTTCAGCGTCGCGGCCCTCAGATTTGCCACCGCCCTCAGGGCGCAGCGCGGCGTCTGATGCCGGCCTGAGTTTGGTCGACAACGACACCATCGAGACCGAGATTTTGAGTTCACGCTTGGCCTTGGCCATGATGGACAAAGCCTCGTGGGAGTTCACCGATTTGCGCTCGCGCATGACCACCTTGGAAGGTCGTGACGAGCTGGCTTCTAACGACGTGTTGCGCCCGCATGTGTTGGCCCGCATCGTCACCTCGGCGTGGCGCACTGCCGCGTTGGGGCAAGAAACTTGGCGCACCGTTCAAGCCTCTTTGCACGAAGAGTTCTCGCACTTTGCAGCCGAGGCCTATCACGAGACCAACCGCTGGTTGATGGCCGAAGGCGTTTTGCCTGAGATAGACCTGCGGCCTTTGATTCGTCGCACTGCAAACGCGGCCTGGCGCCCCAGCCGCTTGGGCGCACACACGCAACCGGCAGCATCGTTGCGTGGCCACGGCAACATGGACGCAGAGGTCAGCGAAGAAACGCGGATGATGACGCGGCCCGGCGCTTTGGCGCGCGGTGCCGATCATTCTGAAGCGGTGCTCGGCCGCTTGAATCGCCTGATCGGCAAACAGCTGCCCAACTTTGCCAACACCTCGCAGGCCGCACCAGCGTCGCCGCAGTTGACGGCCGCGATTTCGCAGGCGCAAGCAAACATCAATTTGCGTTTGAGCCGCAGCAGCCGCTACCCGCAGGGCGGTGCGCCGATGGGCAGCTCAGGTGCTGAAGTGGTCAGCACGCCCGCGCTGCTGGAAGAGTTGGCCCAGCGCAAGCAGCAACTCAAGCAAGCGGCCAGCACGCCCAATGAGCGCGCCACCATCGAAATTGTGGCTTTGCTGTTTCAAAGCATCTTGACCGAAGAGCGCATCCCGGCGTCGATACGCGTGTGGTTTGCGCGGCTGCAAATGCCAGTGTTGCGTGTGGCGGTGGGTGAGCCCGATTTCTTCGCCACCATCGACCATCCGGCGCGCCGCCTGATCGACCGCATGGGCGGCTGCGTCATGGGCTTCGATTCAAAAACCCGCAAAGGCGGCGATGTGATTGAGGTGGAAATCAAGCGCATCGTGCAAGTGGTTGAGGCGTATCCCGACACCGGAAGGCGGGTTTTTCAAACCGTGATGACCGAGTTTGACAAGTTCTTGGAGCACTATTTCAAGAACGAAAACGAAGCCTCTCGCAAAGGCGTGTCGCTGGCGCAGCAGGTAGAGCAGCGCGAAACCTTGACCATCCAATACACGATTGAGCTGCGCAAAATGCTCAATGAAATGCCGGTGCAAGAAGGCATACGCGAGTTCTTGTTCCACGTGTGGGCCGATGTGCTGGCCACGACGGCGGTGAACAACGTCGGCAGTGGTGTGCTAAGCGAAGAAACCAAAGCCATGAAGCGCGCCGCCGCAGATTTGATCTGGTCGGCCAGTGCCAAAGTTTCACGCGACGAACGCTCGGAAGTCATACGCCGCCTGCCGCCGCTGCTCAAAACGCTGCGCGAAGGCATGAAGAGCGCGGGCATGTCCACCGCCAAACAAGACGAACACATTCAAAGCTTGAACAGCTCGCTGGCCGCCGCTTTCACTGCCAAGTCGGCCGCCATTCCGGTGGAGCGCATGGAAGAGTTGATGGGCCGCTTGGAGACTTTGGAAGAACTTCTCCCCGAGGCTGATGACGTGGAGATCGACGAGTCCATGGTGCTCGACTTGTCAGGCCACGAAAGCTCGGAACTGGAAGTGGTGGGCGAGGGCGGTTCCATGCCCACACCAGCCATGCTGGCGTGGGCCACCGAGCTGCAAGTTGGCAGTTGGTTCATGCTGGATTTCCGCAATCGCAACGAACCTGTGCAACTGGCTTGGCAAGGTCTGCGTCGCCAGTTGGCGCTTTTTGTGTCGCCACAAGGCCGCGGCGTGTTGTTCCAAAAGCACCGTCTGGCGGCGTTTTTGCAGGCCGGCCTTTTGGTGCCTGCGCAAGACGAAACCCTCACGGTCCGCGCCACGCGCAGCGCGATGGAAAAACTGGATGTCGATCCGGGGCGGTTGTTGAACTAGCGGCTGAACCAGCCGTTGAGCTGGCAGTTCACAGCGAGCAAGATCAATGAATGAGCCGGTCTTCCTCGTCTACAAACAGCTCGTCCAGTATCAAAGCGTCGGGCTCTTCACCCAAGCTCCAAAACACCATCAAGACAATGATCTTGAGGTCTTCCAAATCGAGGGGGTTGCCGGGGATGGCGTTGGCGCGGTCTATCACCATTTCGCGCATAGGACCGGGCAGCACGCCGGCCGATTCCAAAAAGCTGATGAAGCCGATGGACTCCTCACCCAGGTGCTCTTGCTCGGTGGGCGAATACACCCGCATGCTCAGTTCGCCTTGCTCGCCAACGTAAGACGTGGCGGCCTCAGCCAAGCCGTCCAGCCACACAAGAGCGTCTTGAATTTCATCGCTCTCAAACCCCACTGAAGACAGCTTGCGCGCGAGCTGCGCGTGGTCGGGGCAGGCATCAGGGCGCCAGTAGTTTTCGTACAAATAAACAAGCACATCGAACATCAAATCACTATACCGCAGGCGGTATTTGCTGTTCGCTTCGGCAGCGGGGTTTCAAGCCGAGTCGCAGCGCTGAAACAGTTGGCCCGGCAGGCGGTTCACACGGCCTTCCAGTTCCAATTCCAGCAGCGCGCCGCTGAGGTCGGCGGCCGATCGGCCGGTGCGTGCCGACAGGGCGTCAAGGCTCACGGGGTCGTAGCCCAAGGCGTCAAGCAAAGGGTGGGGCGCGTCGTCAGCGTTGGCCGCAGATGTTGCTGATGCGGCGCCGGAAGCGTGGCCAAACTCTTCCAATACGTCTTGCGCACTGTCCACCAATTTGGCCCCTTGCTTGATCAGCATGTGGCAGCCGCGCGAGAGCGGCGAGTGAATGGAGCCCGGCACCGCCAGCACATCGCGACCGGCTTCCATCGCTTGTTTGGCGGTAATGAGTGAACCTGACGGCAGCGCAGCTTCCACCACCAAAGTGGCGCGCGCCAAGCCGGCAATGATGCGGTTGCGCTGCGGAAAATTCGGCGGCAGTGGCGGCGTGCCCAAGGGGTACTCGCTCAGCATCAAACCTTGTGCTGCAATGCGGTGCGCCAACTTCAAATGGCGGCTTGGGTAGACGCGGTCCAGCCCAGTGCCCACCACGGCGATGGTGGCGGCTTGGCCCGGCGCGGCACCGCTCAATGCGCCTTCGTGCGCTGCGCCGTCGATGCCCAAGGCCAAGCCCGACACGACGGTCAGCCCGGCGCGGCTGGCTTGCTCAGAAAACAGGCGTGCTGTCTCTAGACCTTGCGGCGTCGGGTTGCGGCTGCCGACCACTGCCAGCGTGCTGGGCAAACCTTGCAGCAAACTGATGTCGCCTTGTGCGTAGAGCAGCAAAGGCGGGTCAGCGGTCTCAAGCAAGGCGCTGGGGTAGTGCGGGTCGCCGAGGGTGATGACGCGCCGAGCGGCCCCGGCATCGTCTGCGTTCAACCACGCGAGGGTGGTGGCGAAAAGCGCGTCCAATTCGGGCGGCGGCGTGCCCAGCGCAGCGGCTGGCTTGGCGGTGACGAGAGCGCGAAGTGCTTCCAGCGGGGCGTTAAAAATGCCTTGAGGCGAACCGAGCGCGGCCAACAGCCGCCGCGCTGCGCCGCGACCGATGTGCGGCGTTTGCAGCAGGCGCAGCCACGCTCGCAGTTCGTCAGGGGCCATCAAGCGTGTTTGCGAAGACGGATGCGCGCAGGTCAGCGCGCAGGTTCCAGGTCGTCAAGGCTGGGTGAAGCGATCACCGGCTTTGACAGGGTCTTTGACGTTCAAAATCAGCGCGTAAGACATGCGGTCAAACACGCGGAACACAAACAGCAGGCCGTGACGCTCATCAGGCAGGGTGAGGGTGGGGCGCAGCGGGTCGGTGGTGTCTTTCACGCGCGAACCGGCGCTCCACAAAGCCAGCACGTGGCCGCGTTCCATGCCGTCGGTGGTGCCGCGGTTCAGCGCCACGATTTGGTTTTGTCCAGCCGACAAACCGTCACCGTAAATGGAAACGATTTGGCCTTTCAGTTCGCCCGACGGTGCATGCGGTGCGTAGTTACTGAACTCGCTCGGTGGCACTGGCGAAAGGCGGTCGCCCACATTGGCCTCTTGGCGCATGCTGGTGATGGTGAAGGTTGACGGCACGATCTCGGGCTTGCCGTCAGCGCTCACGCGCGACTCACCGGGACGCACAAAGTCGGCCGCGCCCACGTAGGCTGCCTCATAGCCCAATACCAAACCGGTGGCTGGGTCTTTCAGTGCCTTGGCCTCACGGAAGATGCGGAACGATCGGGCCTGGCCAATGTCGCCGCGCACATAGGCGTTTTCGCCTTTCGACAGCAACACACGGCCTTCTTGGGTGGCGACAATGCGCGGCGCAGCCGCGAGTTCATCGCCTTGAAAAATAATCGCTTCGTTGAGGAAGGGTTCAATCAAGTTGAACGGGATGGACGAGATGGCACCAAGGCCCGGCACTTCCACCCGCACACGCGGCGACAGCTTTACCGTACCGCCGTCGCCTACCGGCTGGCCCATGCGCAGGCGCGCGCGGCCGCCCGATTTGTCGAGGTAGAGCAACTGTCCCGGATAAATGAGGTGCGGGTTGCGGATGTCTTGCATGTTCATGCCCCACAACTCGGGCCAGCGCCAAGGGCTTTTCAAAAACAGCTTCGAGATATCCCACAGCGTGTCGCCGCGCTTGATGGTGTAGGTGTCTGGTGCGTTGGCAGTCAACTCTGACAGCGGCACGCCTTGTTGGGCTGCCTTTTGCGCGGCGCTGCGTTGCTGTTCGGTGATGGGCAAGTTGACAGCGCTTGCCGATGTCGTCGCCAATGTCGCCGCAAAGGTTGACGCCAGGGCCAAAATCAACGCGTTGCCGTACGAATGCGAAGACGCGGAGAAGGGAGAAAACGAAGTGCGACGCGTCATGAACTGAAGTCTCCGACAGCCCGCTGGAGCTGGCTGCGTGGGTGTGGGCGAAGGGCGGCTTGCCTGTGGAGTTGTAGAGCCAGAGCACATGCCCGAAGATCGGCGAAAATGTTCATTTACTTTAGTAGATTCTGCCCCTAAACCCTTGATATCGCAACGAAATCGGGTTGCGCACGATCACGAGTCGCCCCAGATATCAGGCCGATGTGTGTCCTGCCTCACGCTTTGATCGAGCCGCGTTGGTGCACGCGCCTACACACAGTTGACACAGTTCGGCGGCTGGTTTCCGCTTCAATTTGTTACTTTTTTCTGTCATGGCCAAACTCAATATTCTTCGCTTCCCTGACCCTCGTTTGCACACCGTCGCCAAACCGGTGTCGGTGGTGGACGCGCGCATTCAGCAACTCGTTAACGACATGCTGGAAACCATGTACGACGCCGACGGCGTGGGCCTCGCGGCCAGCCAAGTCGACGTGCATGAACGCGTGGTGGTCATCGACACGTCCGAAGCCCGAGACGCGCCTTTCGTGCTGATCAATCCCGAGCTCATTGCGCGCAGCGCCGAGATGCGCGTGTCTGAGGAGGGCTGTTTGTCGGTGCCGGCCATCTTCGACAAAGTCGAGCGCCACGCCCGAGTCACCGTGCGCGCGCTGAACCGTGATGGCACTGCCTATGAATTTGAAGCCGAGGGCTTGCTGGCAGTGGCCGTTCAGCACGAGCTGGATCACCTGCTGGGCAAGGTGTTCGTCGAGTACCTGAGCAGCTTGAAGCGCGACCGCATCAAAACCAAGATGCTCAAAAAAACTCGCGATGAGTTGAATGACTGACAAGCTTCATGAATGACAGGCTCCATGAATGACAAGCTCCGCGTAGCGTTCGCAGGCACGCCCGAGTTCGCGCTGGTCGCGCTGGCGGATCTGCATGCGGCAGGTTTTGAAGTGCCGATGGTGTTGACCCAACCCGACCGCCCCGCCGGTCGCGGCATGAAGCTGAATCCGTCGCCGGTGAAGGCCTTTGCGCAGGCGCACGGCATGACCGTGGCCCAGCCGCGCAGCCTGCGACTGGACGGCAAATACCCCGAAGACGCGGCACTGGCGCAAGCCGCCTTGCGGGCAGCACGCATCGACGTGATGGTGGTGGCAGCTTACGGTTTGATCCTGCCTCAGTGGGTGCTGGATTTGCCCCGCCTCGGCTGCTTGAACATCCATGCCTCTTTGCTGCCGCGCTGGCGCGGCGCCGCGCCCATCCACCGCGCCATTGAGGCTGGTGACGCGCAGACTGGCATCACCTTGATGCAAATGGACGCGGGTTTGGACACCGGCGACATGCTGCAAGTTGAAGCGTTGAACATCGAGCCCAACGACACAACGGCCAGCTTGCACGACCGCTTGGCCGCCTTGGGTGGCCGCATGTTGATTGACGTTTTGCGTCAAGCCGCAGCAGGCGCTTTGGCGCGCACGCCGCAGCCACAGCAAGGCATCACCTACGCGCACAAAATTGACAAAGCCGAAGGCTTGATCGATTGGCGCTTGTCGGCACAAGTGATCGCTAGGCGCGTGCGCGCGTTCGATCCTTTCCCCGGGGCCAGCACGACGCTTGCCGACGGCACGGTGTTAAAAATTTGGCAAGCTGCGGTGCTGTCAACAACGCACGCCGTGTCGCCAGGAACCGTTTTGGCGGTCGGCCCAGAAGGCATCACCGTGGCCTGCGGCGAAGGCGCGCTTTGCTTGACCGAGCTCCAACGCCCCGGCGGCAAACGCTTGATGGTGCGTGATTTTTTGCAGTCTGCACCCGCCCTGCTGCATCAGCGCCTCGGTTCAGTGAACTGAATTCACGTCACGTAGAAAACATCGCCGAATTACCGATCAAGTAGTGCTCAAGTAGTGCTCAAGTAGCGCTCAAGTACCGCCGTGCCATGCCGAAAAAGCACATTGAACAACGCAGTGAACCCTTGGTCATCACCATGAAACGCCACGTCCTTTCAATTGCCCTGACGGTCACCGCCTTCCTCAGCGGCTGCGACGCCTTGGGCATCGACTCTCCCGAAAAATTGGCTGCCTTTCGCGACGCCGACGGCAAAGCCATCGGCGGTGCCTGCCGCCATGCCGGGCGTGCCATCGAAGACTGCTACGCCCTCAACAAAAAAGCCGACAAAGCCGCCGTGTTTTCGGGTTGGCGTGACATGAACGATTACATGCGCGAAAACAAGATCGACCCCGTTCCGTCGCAGCTGTCCACACAAGTAGCCAGCGCGAAAGCCGCGCAAGACGATGCCGCCGCAGACGAAAAACAAGCAACCAAAGCAGGCAAATCCAAAGACAGCAAGGCGCATTGAAACTGCGCTGATGCAGGTTGACGAAGCCGAGCGCTGCGTTGCCTAATGAAGCCCCGGGGCGCAGCGCCCTGAATCGGCTTTTTGCTTCATGCTGCGTACCCTTACCCACCGCAAAAATCCGTTAATCACACGCTGGCTGAAGCGAAGTTGGATGGGGTTTTGTCAGGCAAGTCTTAGTACGCAACGTTCGGCCTGCATCACTTGACTGCAAACACAGGTGATGGTGAATATTTCCGGAGCTATCAATCGCATGCATTCCCGCGAGCCAAAAATCAATGCCGATGATGAAGCTGTGCCGATGCGTGAGCAGACACCCGCGGAGATTGCAGCCGACGCGGTGATTCGCGTTGCAGAGATTATCGGTAACGCAGTTCCAGAGGGCATTGGGGACACGATTGGTGAAATAGTCGGGGGACTTCTAGATGGTATTTGAGAGATCGATCTAGTATCTAAAGAACAGGGATACAAGCGACCAAAGCAAGCAAATCCAAAGACAGCAAGGCGCATTGAAACTGCGCTGATGCAGGTTGACGAAGCCGAGCGCTGCGTTGCCTAATAAAGCCCCGGGGCGCAGCGCCTTGAATCGGCGCATTGCTTCATGCCACACACCCAGACGCCTCCTCGTTCTTTTTTTGTGACCACGGGGACGGCCCTGCTGGCCGTTTTGGCAAGCGCGTGCGCGACGCCACTGCCCGCACCGCAAAGCATTGCCATTGCCATTGCCATTGCTGTTCCCATTCCCAACGCAGGTTTTGAACAAGGCAGCCCTTCGAACGCCAAGTTGCCGTCTGACTGGCGGCTTGACGGCGAGGCCCTGGAGACAGTGCTCGACAAGAACAAAAAGCACCAAGGCGCACAGGCCCTGCGTGTGAAGTTCAAAGAGGGTGCGCCCTACGCAGGCGTGCTGCAGCGGTTGAACACCGACGCCATGCGCGGCAAAACGGTGCTGGCCACAGCCTGGTTTGCGCGCGAGCAAGACGAGGCCACCGTCGGCATTTGGATGCTTGCGTCTGACAAAGACGGCAAGCGCATTGCGTATGCGAATTCTTACGAAACAGATGCCGCCAAAAAGAAGGAGTGGACGCAGCATCAAGTTCGTTTGCTGATTCCCGCCGAAGCGACCAGCGCGCTGTTGGGCGTGGCCATTTACGACAAGGACGGCACCATGTGGGTCGATCAGGTCGAGTTGGAGGTACAGCCCTGATGCTTCGGTCAAGGCCGCGTGCCACTGCGTGAATGCCTCGAACAACACTGAAGTCCTGACAAGGCACAGCCAAGTCTCGACGCAGTTCACCCGATGGACGATCGCTGACTTCAAAGCCACGGTCAGCGTCAGGGCCTGGCCCTGCGACGTCAGCCATCGGGGCCCAGCGCTCCCATCGCCTGCGAGCCGCAAAACCCCCGTGCGGCTGCGCAGGTTTTCAAATCACGCTTCTTTGACCACCGAAAGCGCCTTGGCCGCCTCGGCATCTGCCGCGCCCAGTGCCGCGAGCTTCTGCGCCACGGCAGCGCCGTAGGCAGGGTCGGCCTTGGTGAAATGGCCGATCTGCACCGCTTTGACGTCGGCCGTCACGTCTTTCATCGCGCCAGCAATGTTGCTGGTGAGGCGATCTTGCGCGTCGGGCTTCATCACACGATACAGGTTGCCTGCCTGCGTGAAGTCGTCGGACGCGCCGCGTTCGTCAAAGCGCCCCGCCGCGCCATCGAGATGCCAGCCTGCTTCGCCGTGGCCCAGGCCAACGGGCGCGCTGCCGCTGGCCTTGACGGTGGCGTAGTTGCGCGCGCTGGAGCCGTTGTGACTGGCCATCTGGCCGTCGCGCTGTTGGTTGCTGACGGGGCAGCGTGGCCGGTTGACGTCCAGGTGCTGGTGGTTGGTGCCCACACGGTAAAGCTGCGCATCGTGGTACGCGAAAAGTCGGCCCTGCAGCATCTTGTCGGGGCTGTAGCCCATGCCCGGCACCACGTTCGCTGGCGAAAACGCGGCCTGCTCAACGTGCTGGTGGTAGTTGTCGGGGTTCTTGTTGAGTTCGAGCACACCGACGGGCACACGCGGAAAGTCGGCATACGGCCAAACCTTGGTCAGGTCGAACGGGTTCCAGCCGGTGTTCTGTTCCCACGCCACCGCTTGCTCAGCGGTCATCAGCTGGACCGACACATCCCACTTCGGAAAGTGGCCCTGGGCAATCGCATTGAAAAGGTCGCGCTGCGCGTGGTCGGGGTCAGTGCCAGCCAGGCGTCCAGCTTCTTCGGCGTTCAGGTTCTTGATGCCTTGTTTGGTCTTGAGGTGCCACTTGACCCAAACCAGATCGCCGCCGTCGTTGATAAGACTGAACGTGTGGCTGCCAAATCCGTCCATGTGGCGGTAACCGTCGGGCGTGCCACGGTCGCTGAAAAGCATCGTGACCTGGTGTAGCGATTCAGGCGCCTTGCTCCAAAAGTCCCACATCATTTGCGCCGACTTGAGGTTGGTCTGAGGGTCGCGTTTTTGTGTGTGCACGAAGTCGGGGAATTTGATCGGGTCTTTGATGAAGAACATCGGTGTGTTGTTGCCCACCAAGTCCCAGTTGCCGTCTTCGGTGTAGAAGCGAATCGCAAACCCACGCGGGTCGCGTTCGGTGTCGGCCGAGCCCTTCTCGCCCCCCACGGTTGAGAAGCGAACGAAAGTTTCAGTCACCTTGCCGACTGCGGCGAAGAGCTTTGCTTTTGTGTGCGTTGTGATGTCGTGCGTGACCGTGAACGTGCCGTAAGCGCCCGAGCCTTTCGCGTGCACGACCCGCTCAGGAATGCGTTCGCGGTTGAAGTGCTGCAGCTTCTCAATCAGGTGAAAGTCCTGCAGCAGCAAAGGCCCGCGCACTCCCGCGCTGAGCGAGTTTTGGTTGTCGGCAACCGGAATGCCGGACGCCGTGGTCAGAGCAATATCAGGCTGTGCAGTGGAGGTGGTTTGATCAGTCATGGTGCGTTCTCGAAGTTGGGACAGCCAAGTCTAGAAACGACCGATGGAAGAGGCCAATAGAGATTTGTTATTCGACGGATAGGCGAATCGCAGGTGGCCAGGCGGGGATCAGGCTCGTGAAGGCGAAGCGCCTCGCAGGCCAGCAGGTTGATCGCTGTTATCGAATCCAAAAGGTGCGGCAGTCGGTTGCGCGCCACTGGCGGCGCGGCGGAGAAATCAGGAATCAGGAATCAGGAATCAGAAATAAGGAATCACGAATCAGAAAGTGAATCCCGATTCGCTTCGTCGTCAAACGGGAGGTCGAACAGTTCGTCATGGTCTTCGCTCGACCTCGGGTACGCCTTACGTCGCCGCTGTGATACCCAAGGATGACGTAGTTTGTTGCACCAGGACACTCAATCCACAAGGCGCGGTTCTCCGCAGGGTGCACGAATCACTCGGGGAAAATTTGACTCTCGACCGACTACGGTTCTCGCCGCATCGAACACAAACCCCCCGTTCGGACTGAAGTGTCGAAGGCTCGGTGGACTTCACGATACGACTTGCTGCCAATGGTTCATGACGAAGCGCAGGGTCGTCGTGCGGTCTGTCTGACCTATATGCATTCCGTCGCATTCACCGCGTGTGTTCGCCCCCAAATCGGCACACTGAATTTTTCGCAATTTCTTGAAACTGCCGTCATGCCTCAATCCGCCTCACTGTTCTTTTTTCCCGCCGCAGCGCGTCTGGGCGTTGTGCTTCTTTTCGCCGCCTGCACCCAAGCTGTCGCGGTGGCTGAAGACGGGTCGTGGCTGTCGCGCCTTTTCGGGCCAAGCACCGTCGGCTCGGGCAACATCAAGTCTGAAAGCCGCGTCGCCACAGGCTTTCAAGAAATTGCAGTGGGCGGGTCGATGAAGGTGCTGCTGCGTCAAAGTGGCCGCGAAGGCGTGGAAATCAGCGCCGATGAAAACGTGCTGCCACTGATTGAAACGCGCGTCAGCAACGGCACGCTGTACATCGGAACAAAACGCAATGCTGCATACACATCGCGCAACCCGGTGGTGGTGACGGTGGACTTCATAGCGTTTAAGGGCCTGTCGCTGGGCGGCTCAGCCACCATCACCGGATTCGGCATCAAAGGCAGCAACTTGAGCGTCAACATCGGCGGCTCGGGCAGTGTGAAGTTGACCGATGTGCAGCTCAGCGCCTTGGACGTTTCCATCGGCGGCAGCGGCAGTTTTGCCGCCACGGGACGCAGTCCCAAGCTCAGCGCGAGCGTGGGCGGAAGCGGCGGCGTGTTGACCGAACAACTCAACGCCGACGATGTGTCGGTGTCGGTGGCTGGCAGCGGCGGCGCGGTGGTCAGGGCCAACCGCACGCTGGATGTGTCGGTGGCAGGCAGTGGTGATGTGGTTTACAGCGGTGACGCGGTGGCGAAGACTTCCAGGGCTGGCAGCGGAACTGTCACCAAGCTGATGTCGAGGGTTGATGTCGAGCGCTGATGTTGTCTTAAAAATGGCGCGCGACAATGCGTGCATGCAATCACTTTTCAACGCTTGGCGTCATCCTCAATTTCGCGTCGGCATGGCGGAAATGTCATCGGTCAGCCTGGGCATCGCGGCTTGGGGTTTGGTGACTGGGGTGGCCATGGTCAAAGCCGGTTTGAGTGTGCCGGTGGCGCTGCTGATGACCTTCACCGTGTTCGCGGGCAGCGCGCAGTTGGCGGCCCTGCCCTTGATGGCGGTGGGCGCGCCGATCTGGGTCATCTGGGCGACTGCGTTTTGCGTGAATTTGCGCTTTGTGATCTTCAGCGCGCAGTGGCGGCCGTTCTTCATGCGCTATCCGCTGAAACAACGTTTGCTGTTGGGCTATGTCAGCGCCGACCTCAGCTACGTGCTGTTCATGAAGCGCTACCAAACCCCCAGCGCGGACGATGGACAGATCGAATACTTCCTCGGTGGCACTTCGCTCAACTGGTGCGCTTGGCAAATTCCGTCGGTCATCGGCATCTTCTTAGCCGACCGCATTCCCACCGATTGGGGTTTGGGCTTTGCGGGCGTGCTGGCACTGCTGGGCTTGATTTATTCCTTGCTGTCTGACAAAGCCACCGCGTTGGCGGCGGTGGTGGCGGGTGCAGCAGCCGTTGCTGCCTTTGCATTGCCGTTTCGGCTGCACATCGTGGTGGCGATTGCGGCGGCGGTGTGTGTGGGTTTGATGATTGACGGATCGGGCGGCGCGGGCCGACGCGTGCGTGATGCGTTGGCGCGCGCAGGTGACCCGGCTGCGGGCAACAAGACCAGCAAAGAGGCACTGTCGGCATGAGCAACTTGGAAGCCATCATCACCATCCTCGGCTTGGCCGTGATCACGGTGGTCACGCGCTCATTCTTCTTGTTTTCATCGCGTGAACTGGTGCTGCCCGATTGGGTGCAGCGCGGTTTGCGTTACGCGCCTTTGGCTGCGTTGGCGGCCGTGGTGGTGCCCGAGGTGGTGATGACGCAGGGCCACTTGATCGGCACGTGGCAAGACGCGCGCTTGTTCGCGGTGCTCGCTGCCACGGCCTACTTTTTTTGGAAGCGCGGCATCTTGGGCACCATCGTTTGCGGCATGGTGGTGTTGGTACCGCTGAAGCTGGGTTTGGGTTGGTGAGCGACTGAAACCTAGCGGTAACTTTTTAAGCCATCGCGTCCCTAAAATTTCCCAAACAACTCGCCTCCCATGAACGTCATTCGCTTCCAAGACCTCGCTGCCTCAGGACAACTCAAGGGCAAGCGCGTTTTTATACGCGCTGACCTGAACGTGCCGCTGGATGCGTCGGGTGCCATCACCGAGGACACCCGCATCCGTGCCTCCATTCCGTGCATCCGCATGGCCGTGCAGGCCGGAGCTTCTGTGATGGTCACGTCGCATTTGGGCCGCCCCACCGAAGGCGAATTCAAGCCCGAAGATTCGCTGGCACCCGTGGCCAAGCGCATGTCGGAATTGATGGGTTTTGAGGTGCCGCTCATCGCCAACTGGGTTGACGGTGTGAAGGTGCCGCCCGGCCACGTGGTGATGCTGGAGAACTGCCGCGTCAACAAGGGCGAGAAGAAAAACGACGAAGCCTTGTCGCGTAAATTGGCGGCACTTTGCGACGTGTTTGTGAACGACGCGTTCGGCACTGCGCACCGCGCCGAAGCGACCACCTACGGCATCTCGCAATACGCCAAAGTGGCCTGTGCCGGGCCGTTGTTGGCCGCTGAGATTGACGCCATCACCGAGGCCTTGGCCAGCCCGAAACGGCCGCTGGTGGCCATCGTGGCGGGCAGCAAGGTCAGCACCAAACTTACCATTTTGAAAGCCTTGGCGGGCAAGGTCGATCAACTCATTGTGGGCGGCGGCATTGCCAACACCTTCCTGCTGGCGGCGGGTTTACCCATAGGCAAATCATTGGCCGAGGCCGATTTGTTGGATGAAGCCAAAGCGGTCATCGAGTTGATGAAACAACGCGGCGCGGCCGTGCCGATTCCGGTGGATGTCGTCACCGCCAAGGCCTTCTCAGCCGACGCAGTCGCCACCGTGAAAGCCGCCACCGATGTGGCTGCCGACGATTTGATCTTGGACATTGGCCCGAAGACGGCTGCCCTGCTGGCCGAGCAACTCAAGGCCGCTGGCACCATCGTGTGGAACGGCCCGGTGGGCGTTTTTGAGTTTGATGCGTTCTCGCACGGCACCGAAACCATTGCCCGCGCCATCGCCGCTTCCAGCGCTTTCAGCATTGCCGGAGGCGGCGACACGCTGGCCGCGATTGCCAAGTACGGTATCGAAAAAGACGTGGGCTACATCTCTACCGGCGGCGGCGCGTTCTTGGAAATTTTGGAGGGCAAAACCTTGCCCGCCATTGAGATTCTTCAGCGCCGTGCTGAAGCGTCGGCATCCACTTAAACGGTTAACTTCGGAGTCCTGACCCATGCCTCGTGCCACCAAAATCGTAGCCACCCTCGGCCCTGCTTCCAGCTCACCTGAAGTGCTGGGTCGCATGATTCGAGCGGGCGTGGATGTGGTGCGGCTGAACTTCTCGCACGGCACGGCGCAAGACCACATCGACCGCGCGACGATGGTGCGCGATGTGGCGCGCGCGCAAGGCAAAGAAGTCGCCATCATGGCCGATCTGCAAGGCCCAAAAATTCGCGTTGGCAAGTTTGAAGGCGGCAAGATCATGTTGGTGACGGGCCAGCAGTTTGTGCTGGACGGCGGCTCGTCTGAGCTGGGCACCAACGAGCGTGTGGGCCTGGACTACAAAGAGCTGCCACGCGACGTGAAACCCGGCGACACCTTGCTGCTGAACGACGGCTTGTTGGAGCTGACGGTGGACGCGGTGCGCGGCGAGCAAGTGCACACCACGGTGGTGGTGGGCGGCGAGCTCAGCAACAACAAAGGCATCAACAAGTCCGGTGGCGGCTTGACGGCGCCAGCCCTCACGTCGAAAGACATGGAGGACATCAAGACCGCGATGAGCTTTCAGTGCGAGTACTTGGCGGTGAGTTTCCCGAAAAACGCCACTGACATGGAAATGGCGCGACAACTGGCCAACGTGGCCGGGGAGCCCTGGAAACACAAGCCCGCGTTGATCGCAAAAATCGAGCGCAGTGAAGCGATTCCGGCGCTGGAAAGCATCTTGAAGGCCAGCGACGGCATCATGGTGGCGCGCGGCGATTTGGCGGTGGAAGTGGGTGCGGCCACGGTGCCCGCTCTGCAAAAACGCATGATCAAAATGGCGCGCGAAATGGACCGCATCGTCATCACTGCCACGCAAATGATGGAGTCGATGATCGTCAACCCGGTGCCCACGCGCGCCGAGGTGAGCGACGTGGCGAACGCGGTGCTCGACGGCACCGACGCCGTGATGTTGAGCGCCGAAACGGCGGCGGGCAAGTACCCGGTTGAGACGGTGCAAATGATGTCGACCATTTGCTTGGAAGCCGAACGCGCCGAAGAGATTTCGCTCGATGCCAGCTTCACCAACAAAACCTTCGGCCGCATCGACCAGTCCATCGCCATGGCTGCGCTGTTCACCGCCTACCACTTGGGTTGCAAAGCCATCTTGGCGCTGACCGAGTCGGGCTCGTCGGCGCTGTGGATGAGCCGTCACAAAATTCATGTGCCGATTTACGGCCTGACGTCCAAGGTGTTCAGCCAACGCAAGATGGCGCTGTATCGCAATGTGCTCCCGCTGTTGATGCCTAACTTCACCGACCGCGACGAGGCACTGAAGCACGCCGAAACACTGCTGGTTGAGTTGGGGGTGCTCAAGCCCGGCGACACCTACGCCATCACCTGCGGCGAGCCCATGGGCTACCCGGGCGGCACCAACATGCTGAAGGTTTGTCGGGTCGGATGAAGGAATTGACAACCGCAACGCCGCCTGTCGGCTTGACGCTGGCCGACATCCAAACGGCCGCAACGCGTTTGCAGGGCCACTTGCAAGACACGCCGTGCTTGCAGTCAAAAACGCTCACAGCCATCGCCGGTTGCGATGTGTTTTTGAAGTTCGAGAACTTGCAGTTCACCGCGTCTTTCAAAGAGCGCGGTGCCTTGAACAAAATTGCCCAGCTCACGCCTGAGCAGTGCGCCCGCGGCGTGTTGGCTGTGTCGGCCGGCAACCATGCGCAGGGCGTGGCCTATCACGCGCAGCGGCTGGGCATACCGGCCACCATCGTGATGCCGCGTTTTGCGTCCACCGTGAAGGTGCAAAGCACCCGCCGCTTCGGTGCCACCGTGGTCTTGCAAGGCGACACCTTTGACGATGCGCGTGCCCACGGTTTGCAAATGGCACAGGAGCTGGGCCTGACGGTGATCCATCCGTTTGACGACCTCGCAGTGGCTGCTGGGCAGGGCACCGTGGCGCTGGAAATGTTGCGCCAACAGCCGAGCATCGACACGTTGGTGATCGCAGTGGGCGGCGGCGGTTTGATCAGCGGCATGGCCACGGCGGCCAAGGCCATCAAGCCCAACATCGAAGTCATCGGCGTGCAGACCGAGCGCTTTCCTGCGGCATGGAATGCGGTGCACGGCCAACAGCGCGAGATCGGCAGCGTGACGATTGCAGACGGCATCGGCGTGAAGAGCCCCGGCGAGTTGACCTTGCCCATCATCAAGCGGCTGGTGACCGACATGCTGCTGGTGGGCGAAGATGAAATCGAACAAGCGATTTTGATGTTGCTGGAGATCGAGAAAACCGTGGTCGAAGGCGCAGGCGCGGTCGGTCTGGCGGCGCTGATGCAGCAGAGCATGAAGCACAGCGACCGCTTCAAAGGCCGCAAGGTCGGTTTGGTTTTGTGCGGCGGCAACATCGAGCCGCTGATGCTGGCCGAAATCATCGAACGCGGCATGGTCAAGTCGGGTCGCTTGGCGCGCCTGCGCTTTGATGTGCGCGACGTGCCCGGTGCGCTGGCCAATGTGGCCACGCTGCTCGGCCAGTTGGGGGCCAACATCGACGAAGTGCAGCACCAACGCGCCTTCAGCACGCTGTCGGTTGAGCGGGTGCAAATGGACGTGGTGGTGCACACGCGCGGCGCGGCTCACATTGAAGAAATACTGGCCGCCATGCGCGTGCAGGATTACCGCGTCGAACGCGTGGGCTGAGGAATTTGAACGCCGCGTGATGGCGGCCGTGCGCTACAGGCTCGGTAAACTGGAGGCAGTTACTGCGCGGTTACAGGGCGGTTGCAGAGCCTCCTCTTGCCGATCATCCTTTTCAAACTCTAGGACCTCACCATGCCACTCGTTTCCATGCGCCAGTTGTTGGACCACGCCGCCGAACACCAATACGGCATACCGGCGTTCAACGTCAACAACCTGGAGCAGGTTCAAGCCGTGATGACGGCCGCGGACGAAATCGGAGCGCCGGTGATTTTGCAAGCCAGCGCCGGTGCCCGCAAATACGCCGGTGAAGCCTTCATCAAGCACTTGATTCAAGCGGCCGTTGAAACCTGGCCGCACATTCCGCTGGTCATGCACCAAGACCACGGCCAAAGCCCTGACGTGTGCCAAGGCGCGATCAACCTGGGCTTCAGCTCGGTGATGATGGACGGCTCCTTGCAAGCCGACGGCAAAACCATCGCCAGCTTTGACTACAACGTTGACGTGACCCGCAAGGTGGTCGAGATGGCGCACCGCTTGGGCGTGACGGTGGAAGGCGAACTGGGTTGCTTGGGTTCACTCGAAACCATGAAGGGCGACAAAGAAGACGGGCACGGCACCGAAGCCACCATGACCATGGACCAGTTGCTGACCGACCCGGAAGAAGCAGCCGAATTCGTCAAACGCACCCACTGCGACGCATTGGCCATCGCCATCGGCACCAGCCACGGTGCCTACAAATTCACCCGCAAACCCACCGGCGATATTTTGGCCATCAGCCGCATCAAAGAAATTCACAAGCGCATTCCCAACACCCACTTGGTGATGCACGGCAGCTCCAGCGTGCCGCAAGACTTGCTGGCGGTGATCCGTGAATTCGGCGGCGCGATGAAAGAAACCTACGGCGTGCCGGTGAGCGAGATTCAAGAAGCCATCAAATTCGGCGTGCGCAAAATCAACATCGACACCGATGTGCGTTTGGCCATGACCGCCGCCATTCGCCAGTACATGGCGCAAAACCCCGACAAGTTCGACCCGCGTGACTACCTGAAGCCCGCGCGCGAAGCCGCCAAAAAAATCTGCAAACAGCGCTACCAGGAATTCAACTGCGAAGGCCAAGCCGCCAAGATCAAACCGCTGAGCTTGGTGCAAGTGGCGCAGCGTTACGCGGCAGGTGAACTCGCTCCCACTGTGGTCTGAACTTTCCCTTATGACATCTGCTGCGCCCCTGCTAGAAAGCCAAATCACCTCATTGCCCTTGCTTGCGCGCGGCAAGGTGCGTGACAACTACGCGGTCGGCAGTGACCGTTTGTTGATGGTGGCCAGTGACCGCCTCAGCGCCTTCGATGTGGTGCTGGGCGAGCCGATTCCAGGCAAGGGCGAGTTGCTCACGCAGATGGCTTTGTTTTGGTTTGCCAAGCTGAGTCACATCGTGCCCAACCATTTGACGGGCGATGACCCGCTCAGCGTGGTCACGGCTTCTGAACGCGAGCAAGTGCGCGGCCGCTCGATGTTGGTCAAGCGCCTGAAACCTTTGCCGGTCGAGGCCGTGGTGCGTGGCTATTTGGCGGGCAGCGGTTGGCAGGAATACCAAAAAAATCAAGCGGTGTGCGGCGTGCCCTTGCCGCCCGGTTTGAAAAACGCCAGTCGCCTGACCGAGCCCATCTTCACGCCCGCCACCAAGGCGGCCATGGGCGACCACGACGAGAACATCAGCTTCGCGCAAATGAGCGACATCATCGGCGCGCCGCTGGCCGGGCAAGTGCGCGAGGTGTCGATTGAGCTTTATCAAGAAGCGGCAGCGTTTGCGCTGACCAAGGGCATCGTCATCGCCGACACCAAATTTGAGTTTGGCCTCGACGCCGATGGCACGTTGACGTTGATGGACGAAGTGCTGACGCCCGATTCATCGCGCTTTTGGCCGCTGGACAGTTGGGTTGTGGGAGCCAACCCAGCCAGCTACGACAAGCAGTTTGTGCGTGACTGGCTGGAGCAAGTGCGCATCGACGGTCAACCCTGGAACAAACAAGCGCCTGCGCCCGCCCTGCCTGCCGACGTGGCGCTGAAAACTGCCGCCAGATACCGCGAAGCTTTGCAGCGTTTGACGGCATGACGTCTGCCAGCCCGTCACCGCAAGCGTCGCGTTTGTTGGAGCGCTTGGACGCGCAGATCGCACGTGACCCCGAGTCGCTTGACGCCAGTTGTGCGCGGGCTGAACGTGCCTGCTATCTGGCGCGTCAAGGGCATATTGATGCGGCCGGCATCGAGCTGGACGCGCTGCGTTTGCGCTACGAATCGCGCACTCACCCTGCCATCAGCGTTTGGCTCAGTCTGGCCGATGGTTTGGTGAGCCATTTCACTAATATGGGTGGGCTCGCGCGCGACAAAATGCGCCGCGCGCATGCGCTCAGTGCCGCCAGCCGTTTGATGCCGTTGCATGCGCTGAGCGCAGCCTGGCTTGCGCACATGGACGACACGCGGATGGACGTTGACTCCATGGCGCGTCATCTGAGTCAAGCCCTGCTCCTCGCACACGCCGATCACCACGCGGCGCGCTCGCGTGGCAATTTGGTGGCCGCGCAAGCCCTGCACTTGGCGGGTCGTTTGGACTTGGCCATGCCTTGGTACCAGCGCGCTCGAGCGCACGCGAATGCCGAAGGCGATGACGCCACCATCAGCGCCATCATGTTCAACATGGCGTCGATACGCGCAAGCAACTTGCGCCAAGTCGCGCTGACAGGCCAGGGCAACGCCATGGAGGGCATTTACGCCTTGATGAGTGCCGACGCGACGTCCAGCTTTGATGTGCGAATTGGTGCTTCCAGCGCCATGCCTTTGATGCCCTTGTTGCGCGCGCAAATTTTGTCGTTGCAGGCAGACGCTGCGGGAGCCTTGGCGGCATATGAGGCGCACTTGGACGGCGCGCATGGCTTGTCACGCATGCACTGCGCCAACTTGGCCGAACAAGCATGGTGTCGCAGTCAAATGGGTCAACACGACGCTGCGCGGGCAGATGCGCTGGCCGCCGAAGCCAGCGTGGGCAGCGACACCCAATTGGACGACCGGGCCGCCACCCACAGCCGCTGCGCGCAAGTGTTTGCAGCGCTTGGCGACACCGCGCAAGCGCAGCGTCACAGCGAGCTGGCTGCGCCTTTGTGGAATGACTACCGCGCCTTGCAACAGCGCGTGATTGATGCGCTCAGCCGACTGGGACCGAGCGGCCCGCTGTGAACTCCCGAAAGCTCAAAACAACGCCATGCTCAATTTGCGCCGATAGGAATCAACCACCGGGTCTGACGGCGCGGTGTTGATTTTTCCGGCCAACTCCAGCGTGCCTTTGGATGCCGCAGGGTCAGGTTTGGTGGCTTTGACGGGCACAGGCGCAGGCTTGGTCATCAGCTCCAATATGGCCACGTAGTTTTTTCGAGCCAACTGGGCGTTCCACTCTTTGTCGCGCATCACGATTTCAAGCAGCTCGTCCATGGCCTGCGTCAAGCGTTGCGCAGCGAAGTGGCTTTGGGCCAGTTTGAAACGGGCTTCGAAATCGCGCTTGTTGGTGGCAAGGGCCGCGCTCAACGCGTCAACGTCCATCGGCATGGCTTCCAAAGCGGCCAGCCAATGGCCACAGGCCGTCAAGCGTGCATCGGGCACCACTTTGTTGGCCACCGGATCAAAGGCGCGGCGCGCCTCGGCCGCCCTGCCTTGCGACAACAAGGCGCGCAAATAATCGTTGCGCGCCGCGTCGTCGGCGGGGTTGATGGCCACGGCTTCTTGCAACTTTTCCAAGGCGCTTGCCGGGTCGTCTTCGGTGGTTTCCTCGACTTCTTCTTCAGCTTCCACTTCTTCGGCCGCAGCAACGTGCTTGTCCAAAAACTCGCGAATTTGAGCTTCAGGCAGGGCACCCACGAAGCCGTCCACTGGCTGGCCATCTTTGAACATCACGCAGAACGGAATGCTGCGCACGCCGAACATTTCTGACAACTGACCCGAGATTTCGCCTTGCTCATCGGCATTGAGTTTGGCGAGCTTGAAGCGGCCGGCGTAAGCGGCCTCCAGCGTCTCAAGCACCGGCCCCAAGGCTTTGCATGGGCCGCACCACGGTGCCCAAATGTCGAGCAACACGGGCTGGGCCATCGACGCTTGGATCAAGTCGGATTCAAAGTTTTGCAAGGAAATGTCTGTTGTCATCGGGCTTCTTTGTTCGTGTTTGGTCGTGTTTAGCGATGTGCGGGTGGCCCCAGAAGGTGACGCCGTGCCACCTACAATTCAAGGCTTCCTGTTCCCGGAGCGATGCGCATGAGCACCACGCCCTTGGTCGGTGTGGTGATGGGCTCCAGCAGCGACTGGGACACACTGCGCGCTGCCACTGAGATTCTCGCTGAGTTCGATGTGACATTTGAAGCCCGCGTCGTGTCCGCCCATCGCATGCCCGACGACATGTTTCGCTACGCCGAAGCGGCCGCCGACCGTGGCTTGAAGGCCATCATTGCAGGGGCCGGTGGAGCTGCCCATTTGCCCGGCATGTTGGCCGCCAAAACCACCGTGCCGGTGCTTGGCGTGCCGGTGGCCAGCAAGCATTTGCAGGGGGTTGATTCACTGCATTCCATAGTGCAAATGCCCAAAGGAATTCCGGTGGCAACGTTTGCGATCGGTGCGGCGGGTGCCGCCAATGCGGCGCTGTTTGCAGTGGCCATGCTGGCGCTGGATCAGCCCGCGCTGCGCACCAAACTTGACGCTTACCGAGCCCGCCAAACCGAGGTGGCGCGCGCCATGTCGGCCGATTTGAAATGACGGCGTTCGTCTTCCCCGGCGCAACACTCGGTGTAATGGGCGGCGGTCAACTGGCCCGCATGTTCGTGCACGCCGCTCAACAAATGGGCTACGCCACCGCCGTGTTGGACGCCGACGAAAACAGCCCCGCAGGTTGCGTGTCGCACCATCACATTCGAAGCGGCTACCTCGACCCCGCGGGCCTCACCGCGCTGGCGGCGGTGTGTGCGGCGGTGACCACCGAATTCGAAAACGTGCCTGCTGCCGCGCTGCAAGACTTGGCCGCGTCGTGTCCGGTGGCGCCCAGCGGCGAAGCGGTGGCTGTGTGCCAAGACCGCGCTGCCGAGAAGGCGCATTTCTTGCGCTGCGGCGTGCCCTGCGCACCGCATGCCTTGATCGAAAACGCCATGCAACTTGGCAAGGTGTCGGCCGATTTGCTGCCCGGAATTTTGAAGACCACGCGCATGGGCTACGACGGCAAAGGTCAGGCCCGCGTGAGCACCCAGGCCGAGTTGAGTGCGGCTTGGCACGGTATGCAAAGCGCCGGTTCGAGTACCTCGTGCGTGTTGGAAAAACTGCTGCCGCTGAAGTTTGAGATCAGCGTCATCGTGGCGCGCGGTGCCGACGGCGCCGTGGTGCATTTCCCGGTGCAGCAAAACTTGCACCGCAACGGCATCTTGGCCGTCACGCAAGTGCCCGCGCCCGATTTGACGGTCGAGGTGCAAACGCAGGCCATCGCCGCCGCCGAAAAAATCGCCGCCTCGCTCAACTACGTTGGCGTGTTGTGCGTAGAGTTTTTCGTTTTGCAAGACGGCAGTTTGGTGGCCAATGAAATGGCCCCGCGCCCGCACAACTCGGGCCACTACAGCATCGATGCCTGCGACGTTTCGCAGTTTGATTTGCAAGTGCGCGCGCTGGTGTCTGCGCCCCTGATCGCACCACGTGCGCATTCGGCTTCAGTGATGTTGAACTTGCTCGGTGATTTGTGGTTTGCTCACGGAGGCGAGCCAACTGAACCCGATTGGGTAAAGGTGCTGGTCTTGCCCGGTGCTCACCTTCATCTTTACGGCAAAACTGAGGCGCGCACCGGCCGCAAGATGGGCCACCTGACCTTCACCGCTGCCACGCCCGCGCTGGCACGTGATGCTGCGCTGCAAGCCTGCGGCGCGCTGGGTTTGCCGTCGTTTTGATGCATGTTGCTTGACGGCTCTGATCAAAAGGTTGTTGCGCAGGCTGCGCACGCATTGGCCAACGGCGAGTTGATTGCCTTTCCCACCGAAACGGTCTACGGCTTGGGCGCACGCGCTGATGACGACAGCGCGGTTGCCAAAATCTTTGCAGTCAAAGGCCGGCCTGTTGATCACCCGCTGATCGTGCATGTGGTGGACGCGGCTGCTGCGCGTCATTTCGCAGCCTCTATTTCACCGCTGGCCGCGCGCCTGATGGCGAATTTTTGGCCGGGGCCGCTGACGGTCATCGTGTCGCGCGCATCGGGCCGAGGCGCCGCCGCCGCGGGGGGTCAAAACACCATCGGGCTGCGTTGCCCCTCGCACCCCGTCGCGTTGGCTTTGCTGCGCGCCGCCGCTGACTTGGGCGTGATGGGCGTGGCGGCACCCAGCGCCAACCGCTTCGGCCGCGTCAGCCCCACCACCGCCGCGCATGTGCACTCTGAGTTCGATGACGACTTGTGGGTGCTGGACGGCGGACCGTGCAGCGTGGGCATTGAGTCGGCCATCGTGGATTGCTCGCGCGATCACCCGGTTTTGCTGCGCCCTGGCGCGTTGACGCAAACGCAAATCGAAGCGGTGGCGGGCGAAGCATTGCGCGCGCGCGACGCCGCTGCGCCGCGCGCCTCGGGCACCTTGGAGGCGCACTACGCGCCACGCGCTGCGGTGCGTTTGATGAGCTTTTCGCAACTTAACCAAAGGCTGAGCGAGCGGGCCTCAGACGCGCCATGGCTGGCGGTATATTCACGAGGGGTTTTGCCAGCGCTGCACCATCTGCCACAGCCGAACACGGTGCATCGCCACATGCCTGCTGACGCAGCACACGCGGCGCAAGAATTGTTTTCCGCCTTGCGCGCCTTCGATGATGAAGGCATGCAAGTCATTTGGGTTGAAGAGCCACCTGCTGGTTCTGGATGGGACGGCGTGCGGGATCGCTTGCAACGTGCCAGCGCGTCTTCATGAGCGCATGCACTGGCTCAACAGCCACCCCATCGTCACTGGAGTTTTCATGAGTTTCAAATCATCTGCTTGGGCCTTGGGTCTTCGCAACAGCGTGGCCGCATTGATGGTCACCGCGGCGTTGGCTTCGTGCGGCGGCGGCTCGCAACTGGTTCCTTTTGCACCCACACGCTTCATCGCGTTTGGTGACGAAACCAGCGTCATCGACAGCACCGGTCGCAAGTACACCGTCAATGCGCTCAACACCGATTTAACGGCGGTCGATTGCAGTCTCAACCCGATCTGGACTCAGGCGCTGACCAATTACTACGGTTTGGTGTTTGCACAGTGCAACCCCAACGCGGTGGCCACGCCCAACGCCTTCATACGCGCGGCGGCCAGCGCCACGGTGGCCGATGTGGTGGCGCAGATCGATGCGCAGGTGGCAGCCGGTGGCTTTGCGGCGTCTGACCTCGTCACTGTATTGGCTGGTCAAAATGACATTTTGGCGCTGTACAAACAGTACCCAGCGGTGTCTTATGACCAACTCAAGGCCAGTGCCCAAGCGGCTGGCGCGCTGCTTTCAACGCAGGTGAACCGCATTGCGGCGCTGGGCGGCAAGGTGGTGGTTTCTACCGTGCCCGATCTGGGTTTGACGCCGTTTGCACTGAGCGAGAAAGTCGCCAATGCGGTCGCGCCCGATGGCAGCGACCGCGCCGGAATTTTGGTCGCCTTGACCAAGAGCTTCAACGACAAATTGATCGTCGGCTTGGTCAACAACGGCCGCACCACCGGCTTGATCTTCACCGATGAGCTGGTGCAAACCATGGTCAAGTTCCCGACCAACTACGCGTTGTCGAATGTGGTGGATCCGGTGTGCGACGTCAGCAAAGTGCCTGCGGTCATAGCCTGCACCACGCAGACGCTGGTGCCCTTGGTGGCACCCGCCACGGTCACGCCAACGGGTGACACCCACCTGTGGGCAGACAACGTTCAGCTCAGCACGGCGGGGCACCGCAACCTGGGTTCATTGGCCGTGACGCGAGCACGCGGCAACCCGTTCTGATTTTTTGCCACCACAGATTGGAGTTTTCGATGAAGAAGAACTTTCGTTCATTCGCCTTGTGCGTGCTTGCAGCCGCCACCTTGGCAGCCTGCGGCGGCGGTGGTGACGGCGACCAAACGCCCAAAATCAAATACAGCAACTTGGTGTCGTTTGGCGACAGCCTGAGCGATGTGGGCACCTACGGCGTCAGCACCATCAAGGCGGTCGGCGGGGGTCAGTACAACGTCAACGGCAGCGCCGGAAAAAACTGGACTGAGCTGCTGGCCGCCCAACTTGGCGTCAGCGCACCGTGCCCTGCGCAAACCGGTTTGAAAAGCGTCATCCCCAACATCCCTGCGGTGCCGGTGGTGAACAAAGCCGGTTGCTTTGGTTACGGCCAAGGCGGGTCGCGCGTGACCAACGCGGTGGGCATCGGCAACATCGCGAGTTACCCGGCCGACCCGAGTGGTGCGCTGGGTCAACTGACCGACCCCGTGCTGAACCAAATTCAGCGGCACCTGGCTGCTTCGGGAGGCAGCTTCAAAGCCGACGAATTGGTCACGGTGCTGGCCGGTGGCAATGACGTATTTGCCAACCTCGGCGCGCTCAGTGCGGGTGCTGCCACGCCAACCCAAGCCATCACCGCCGTGGGCACGGCCGGAGGTGAATTGGCGGCTTACGTGAAAAACCTCATCGTTGGCAAAGGCGCGAAGTATGTGGTCGTGGTCACCCTGCCCAACGTCAGCAAAACACCGTTTGCGTATTCGCTTGACGCGCAAACGCAAGGCTTGATACAACTGATGTCCACCACCTTCAACGACCAGCTGAAGAAAGGCTTGGAGGGCGTGGACGTGTTGCTGGTGGATGCCTTTGCGCAAAGCAACGACCAAGCCGCCAACCCGGCGCAGTACAGCATCAGCAACGGCACCGTGCCCGCCTGCGATTTGGCCAAAACCATCTTCGCCAGTTCCCTGGTTTGCAACGCCACCACGCTGATTGCGGGTGACGTGTCCAAGTACCACTTTGCTGACGGTGTGCACCCCACGCCTTATGGCTACCAACTGCTGGCGCAGTTTGTGTCGAAGAACCTGGCTGCGAAAGGATGGCTGTGATGAAGCAGATCAAAAAAGCCCAACAACCAGGAAATGTGATGACTCAAACCTTCAATTTGCGTGCGGTGGCGGTCGCCGTGCTGATGGCTGTATCAGGCAGCGCGGCGTTTGCGCAATCGGCTGGCACCTGGATGATTAAAGGCGGCTTCAACGGCGTTGCGCCCGCCGTCAAAAGCGGCGATTTGTCGGCACCCAGTTTGCCCGGCAGCAAAGTGGATGTGGCCAGTGCCAATTCATTGATTGCTACCGCCACCTACATGCTCACCGACAACGCATCGGTTGAGGTGTATGCAGGCTTGCCTTACAAGCACGATATCCAAGGCGCCGGTTCGCTGGCAGGTGTGGGCAAGCTCGGCAGCGTCAAACAAATTTCGCCCACCGTGTTTGCGCAATATCGCTTCATGGCTCCGAGTGCCACGTTGCGGCCCTATGTGGGCTTGGGATTGACCTACGCCCGCTTTTACGGCGCAGAAGGCTCAGCTGCGTTGACAGCCTTGACCAACCCAGGCGGCCCAGCCACGCGTTTGTCAGCGTCTTCGGGCTTTGGTGTGTCGCCCCAAGTAGGCGCAACCGTTCAACTGCACGAGCGCTGGTATCTTGATGCGTCGATCATCAAAACACTCCTCAAAAACTCGACCACGCTGTCCACAGGTCAAAAAATCGACACCACGCTGAACCCGCTATCGACCAACGTGTCGATTGCATATCGGTTTTAAGCCACATCGGTTTCAAAAAATAAAAACCCCGCCAGACGCAAATCTGGCGGGGTTTTTTCATGGGCGCTGCGGCTTACTTTTGGTGCTTGATCTTCATCACCAAAATGCAAGTTGCCAGCCCCAAGGTGATGATGTTGGCAATGATGATGGGCCACGCACCGAGCATCACGCCGTAGGCCAGCCACAGCGCAATCCCCACTGTGAAGGCGCTGTACATGGCCAATGAAATGCCGCTGACGTTGCGGGTGCGAAAGATCAACCACGCCTGCGGCACGAAAGACGCCGTGGTCAGCGTGGCGGCGACGTAGCCGAGCCAGTCAGTGAGGTTTAAGTTCATTGTTCGACCGTGTTCGGCTCCATGCGTGCGTCATTCACCACGGCCCATTTCACCAACGCGTCCAATGCCGGTCGCGCGGCGTTTGCGTTGGGGTGGTTGACGATGGCCACCAGCACGTAGCGGCGGCCGGTGTTGGACACCACCACACCGGCCACGCCCATGACATCGCGCAGCGAACCTGTCTTCAGGTGCGCCCGGCCAGCCGGTGCTTTCGAGCGGCGCAGCGTGCCGTCCACACCGACCACAGGCAGCGAGCTCAGCAGCTCCGGCATGGTCGGGCTGGCCCACGCCACTTGCAGCAAGCGCGCCATCATCTGCGCCGTCACGCGGGCGTCGCGCGACAAGCCCGAGCCGTTGTCAATCAGGGCCGTGCGCGCCACCTCGCCCAAGCGCTCAGTGAGCCATTGGCGCGTCAATTCACGCGCCACTTCCACCGTGCCCTGGCCGCGTTGCACCAGCGCCAAGCTCAAGAAAAGTTGCTGCGCCATCACGTTGTTGCTGAACTTGTTGATGTCGCGCACCACCTCGGCCAAAGGGGGCGACAGCACTTCAAATGTGGGTGCCACGTTGACAGGCGCAGCGCCGTCGCGCACCACGCCGCCGAGCTTGCCGCCCATGTCCAGCCACATGCCGCGCAAGACGCGTTCGTTGTAGCTTTTGGGGTCGGCGTAGGCCACGGCCCACTGCTTTTCGCCGCAAGCGGTGCTGAAGCTGCCGTTCAATTTGATGCGCGTCGGGTCGGTGAAGTCGGCCTTCAAAGCGCCGCGCCAATCGTCGCATGGCGCGTTCGACAAAGGCAGGCTGGTGTCTGCCTTGACGCCGTGCAGCGCAGGGTCGGTCGCCACCATCACGATGCCTTTCAACGGAAGCGGCGTGAACGTCATCACCACCGATTTGTAGTTCAGCAGCAGCGCATCGGCGCTGGCGTTGTAAGGCCGCAGCGCCTCGCCGTCGAAGTCGCCGGGGTTTTGCTCGGGCACGGCGAAGGCGCTGCGGTCGAGCACGATGTCGCCACGAATTTCGCGCACCCCCAATTGCTGCACGCGGCGCAGCAGCAACCACAGCCGCTCCAACACCAACTTGGGGTCGCCGCTGCCTTTGATGTGCAAGTTGCCTTCGAGCACGCCGTTTTGCAGATTGCCTTGCAGCCACACCGGCGTTGACCATGTCCACGCCGGGCCGAGCAAATCAAGCGCTGCGCTGGTGGTGATGAGCTTGGCCAGCGAGGCAGGATTGACCAATTTTTGCGGCTGCCAATTCACGCGCGTTGAGCTGGCACCCACCTCTTGCACAACGGCCACCAGCGCGTCACGCGGCAGCTTGGCTTGGTCCAGCGCGGCCTCCACTTCAGTGGGCAAACCGCGCATTGCAGAACCAGCGGCGCTGCCGGTGGCGTGCAAAAAAACCATGGCAAAAGCAATGAAAAACCGGACGAACGAAGTCATCGCAAGATGATCTCACGGGCATGTTGCACAAGGGCGCTGGCCTAAACTGTGGGCATGCCATCTTTGCTCGCCTTTGACACCGCCACCGACCACATGAGCATTGCCTTGCAAGCCCGTGGCCAAGTGTGGGTGCACGAAGGGGCGGGTGGCGCGCAGGCATCGGCCACCTTGATCTCGGCCATCTTGAGTATGTTGGCCCAGGCCGATTTGGCCTTGCGTGACCTCACCGCCATCGCCTTCGGACGCGGCCCGGGTGCCTTCACCGGCCTGCGCACAGCGTGTTCCGTGGCCCAAGGTTTGGCCTTTGGTGCCAACCTGCCCGTGCTGCCCATCGACAGCCTGTGTGCGGTGGCCGAGGACGCACGCCTTCGCAACATGGACAGCCCAGCAGCGCAAGAAACCTGGGTCGCCATGGACGCTCGCATGGGTGAAATTTACGCGGCTTGTTATGCCTTTGACGGCCTCGGTTGGAGCACGCTGGTGGCCCCCAATTTGCTGACGCCTGCTGCGCTGAATGCGCTGTGGCAAGCCGCGCCGCCCAGCGCAGTGGCGGGTTCGGCCTTGACGGTGTTTGCCGACCAACTTGAGTGTGCGGGTGCCTTACGGTCGCCCATGGCGTTGCCGCGCGCACGCGCCATGCTGCCTTTGGCGCAGCGCCTGTGGGAGCAGGGCGGTGCAGTGGATGCTTCACAGGCGCTGCCGCTGTACGTGCGCGACAAAGTGGCGCAAACCACGTTGGAACGCGATCAACTGAAGGCCCAGCGAAACCTTGTGGTGTTGACGTCATGAGTGCACAACCAAGCGCCATTTGGTCACCCACGCGTCACTGCACGCCCATGACGGTCAAGCACCTCGATGCCGTCTTGCCCATCGAGTCAGTGGCCTACGAATTCCCTTGGAGCCGCGGTAATTTTGTCGACTCTCTGGGGTCTGGCTATCCCGCCAATTTGCTGATGGATGTCGATGGCAACTTGCTGGGCTACTTCGTGGCCATGGTCGGTGTGGACGAGTGGCACCTGCTGAACATCACCGTCGCACCGACCCATCAAAGGCAAGGTCACGGGCGGTTTTTGCTAGACCACATCGCGAGCTTATGCCGACAGCAAGGCGCTGAAAATTTATGGCTCGAAGTGCGCCGCAGCAATGCCCGAGCGCGCGCCATTTACGCCCGCTACGGCTTCAACGAGATCGGCGTGCGGCGCGGCTACTACCCGGCCGTGGAAGGCCGCGAAGATGCGGTGGTGATGCGCTTGCTTCTGACAGCGGGGACAGTCTGATGGCTTGGTCAGCGCGACAAGCTTTGATGCTGAAAGAGATGGGCCTGCGGGTTGACGTGAGAGCGGAGGTCCAAGCTGTGGTCGGGGCGCAGGCCGAAGCTCAAAGCAGCCAAGCCGCAACACCTCGATCCACCCGACCTGAAGCAACGCCCCGACCCACTGCGGCCCCATCGGCTGCTGCCGAAAAATCTGCCCCAACACTCGTCCAAACTCCCGTTCAAATCCACGCCCCACGCCGCGTCGGGGTGGATGCCATCGCCGCCATGGACTGGTCCGAGTTGCGCAGCGCAATCGCTTCATGCACCGCCTGCAAGCTCAGCCAAGGCCGCACCCACACCGTTTTTGGCGTGGGCCACCCCAACGCACATTGGATGGTGGTGGGCGAAGCGCCCGGTGAGCAAGAGGATGCGCAGGGCGAGCCCTTCGTGGGCAAGTCGGGTCAGTTGCTGGACAACATGTTGCGCGCCTTGGGTTTGTCGCGCGATTTTTCGCAAGGCGATGCGCAAGGAGATGCGCAAGCCGACCCGTCGAAGTGCGTCTACATCGCCAACAGCGTGAAGTGCCGCCCGCCTGGCAACCGCAACCCAGCGCCTGACGAGCTGGCCGAATGCGAGCCGTTTTTGATCCGCCAAGTCGCTTTGGTCAAACCCAAAATTATTCTTGCCATGGGCCGCTTTGCGGTGCAGAGTTTGCTTCGCAGTTCCGACCCCATCGGCAAGCTTCGCGGCCGAGTGCATCAATACGAAGGCGTGCCCCTCATCGTCACTTACCACCCGGCCTATTTGCTGCGCAATTTGGAAGAAAAAGCACGCGCCTGGGATGACCTGTGCCTTGCAGCGCAAACCTACGCTGAGCTCGCTGCAGTTGTGACTTCATCATGACGCCGCTGCCACCGTCTGAGGACAGGAATTTCGCCCTTTGGGATGACTTGCCCGGCATGGCCATGGTGTTGTCTGCCGACGCGCGTGTGGTCCGCGCCAACCAAGCCTTCGCCGCGCGATTTTCTGAAACCGCAACCGCAACCGAAACCAAAACCAAATCGGCTTGGCCGCAAGTCTTGAGCGCCGCCAGCAAGCTGGCGCTGCAAGCCGCACTGGCCACACCGGCAGATTTTTCCTTGCTGTTGGAGTTGAACGGCGGTTTGAACCACTTCACCTGTGATGCGAGGTGGCAAGCTGCGCAGCAGCATCACGCCTGTTTGCTGCTCGACGTCACGCGTCAGCGTTTGGCCGAGCAAGCCGCACTCGATTCTGAAGACCGTTTGGACCGCTTCATCCAAGCCAGCACAGAAGGCATCGTGTTCCACAAAGACGGCTACATCACCGATGTCAACCCCGCGCTGTGCGCACTCACAGGCTACAGCTTGGAGGATCTGCAAGGTCGCCACGCGCTGAGGTTCATAGCCCCTGACCAAGCCGCGCGCGCCGTCACGCACAGCAGCGCTGGGCCTGAATTCAGCTACCCCAGTGTGGTGATTTCCAAATCGGGTGAGCGCATCCCGGTCGAGTTCATCCGCCGCACCATGGTGCGCAACAACGAGCCGATGCGAATCACCATCGTGCGTGACCTGCGCGACCGCCATGCAGCGCAAGAGCGCATTCACCATCTGGCGCACCACGACGCGCTCACCGACTTGCCCAACCGCTACGCTTTCATGGAGCACATCAATCAGATGATGGGCCTGCTGAACGATGCGCAGCGGCGTGGTGTCTCGCTCAGCGTAGAGGCAGGCGAGCGCCCTGTGACCGCAGACAGCCGCATGGCCTTGCTGTTCATCGACCTCGATCACTTCAAGCGCATCAATGATTCGCTCGGTCACATGGTGGGCGACACCATGCTGCGCACCGTGGCCGCGCGCATCACCGCCACCCTGCGCAACACCGACGTGGTGGCGCGCTTTGGCGGCGATGAATTCATGGTGCTGATGACAGGTGTGGCGTCCATTGCCGACGTGGAAGACGTGGCGCAAAAACTCTTGCTGGCCATTCAAGCCACGGTCGATGTGGACGGCCGCCCGCTCAGCGTCACCCCGTCCATAGGCATTGCGCTCTACCCCGGCGACGCCGACACTGCCGACGAGTTGATACGCCACGCCGACACCGCCATGTACTTGGCCAAAGCACGTGGCCGCGCGCACTACCGCTTCTTTGATCGGTCGATGGCGCGCCAAGCCTACGAGGCCCTGGTGCTGGAAGGCGAGTTGGCGTACGCCTTGTTGCGCGACGAATTCGAGTTGTACTTTCAACCCCAAGTGAGCGCCGATTTGGCCCACTTGGTCGGCGTGGAAGCGCTGATTCGTTGGAACCATCCGACGCGTGGCCTGTTGCTACCGGCCGATTTTTTGCCAGTGCTGGAGCAACAACGCTTGATGTTGCCGGTCAGCCAGTGGGTCATGCACGAGGCCGTGCGCTTGGCGGGACATTGGCTGCGCAGTGGCTTGAAAGTGGGCACCGTGGCGATCAATTTGTCGACCTTGCAATTTCAATCCGACAACTTTTTAGCGTCGCTGTCTGCGACCTTGAATGCCGAAGCGTTGCCGGGCACCGCGATTGAGTTGGAGTTGACCGAGCGCATGTTGATGGACGACATCGCCGGCGTCACCGCGCGGCTGCGCGAGATCAGCGCCTTGGGCATGCGAATTTCGGTCGACGACTTCGGCACCGGCTATTCGTCGCTGGGGCATTTGAGAGATTTCCCCATCGACAAGCTGAAGATTGACCGCTCGTTTGTGACCGACTTGCCCGACAACCGAGACTGCGCCGCCATCTCGCGCGCCATCATTCAGATGGGTCAAAGTTTGGGCTTGACGGTGATGGCCGAAGGCGTTGAGAACGAAGCGCAATGCGAGTTTTTAGCCGCGCAAGGCTGCGATGAAGTGCAGGGCACGTGGGTGGGAGCAGCCATGCCAGCGGCCGAATTTGAAGTCTGGGCGCGTGCGCGCGCCGAGCGCAACCCCGACCTGTTTGCTTGAGTGCAATCTGCTGAGTGCAGGGCGCAGCGAATCAGCGCCCGCGGTCGGCACGGCGCAACCACAGCGCCTGCTGCAACCACGGGCTCACGCGGTAGCGCTCGCTGCGGGTGGCGCTGAACAAATGGTCGAGCACGCTGACCACCTGTTCCACACCCACCGTTTGCAGCCACTCAAACGGGCCCGCAGGCCAGTTCACCCCCAGCTTCATGGCAGCGTCTGCCGCAGCTTCACTGCACACGCCTTGGTGCACGGCATCGGCACCCTCGTTGATGAGCATGCACACCGTGCGCGCGGCCCACAAGCCGGGGGCGTCAGCCATCACTTCAGCGTGCCAGCCGCATGCGGCCAAGGTGTTGATGGCCACCGCCTGCGCTTGCGCTGAAGCCGTGGCTGAGAACGCCACGCCGAGTTGCATGAGTTTGTCGCTGATCAAAGGCAGGTCGATCAGCACCAATTCTCGATGCCCGCTTTCCACAGCCACCTGTGCGGCCGTGCGGCCGTCGGTGACGCGCAGCTCGACGCCTTCGCATCGCAGGCCTGTCCAACTTGCCGAGCGGTCGCACTCGAAGGCAAGGCCGCGCGCTTGCAGCCATTTTTCAAGGGCGTGCGCCGTGGGTGTGTGGCCCACCAACACCAAACCTTGAACCGCGTGGTCGCGTAACGCGGGCCGCTCGAGAGCCGCTGCGGCGGGAACACCGTCGTAGAAACCTTTGCCCGATTTGCGACCCAAGCGACCCCCGTCGATCAGAGCTTGTTGCACCAGCGACGGCTGGTAACGCGCGTCGCCAAAGTTGGCTTCGAACACCGACTTCGTGACCGAAAAATTGATGTCGTGGCCGATCAAATCCATCAGCTCGCACGGCCCCATGCGAAAGCCTGCGCTGCGCGCCATGGCGTCGATGGCAGCCGGTGACGCCGCCTGTTCATGCAGCAACGCCAGCCCCTCGGCGTAGTAGGGCCGCGCAATGCGGTTGACGATGAAGCCCGGTGTGCTTTTGGCGTGCACCGGCGTCTTGCCCCAACGCTTGGCCAACTCAAACACCGCGTTCGCCACGCCCGCGTCTGTTTCGGCACCGGCCACCACCTCCACCAATTTCATCAACGGCACCGGGTTGAAAAAGTGCATGCCCACGAGCCGCTGCGGGTGTTGCAAACCGTTGGCGATGGCGGTGATGGAGATCGACGAAGTGTTCGATGCCAACACCGATTGCGGAGAGACCACGGCTTCCAGGTTGCGCATCAGAGTTTGCTTGGCGGCGAGGTTTTCAACGATCACTTCCACCACCATGGCGGCGTCTGCCACGTCGTTCAAACTCGTGACGGCAGTGATGCGCGCGAGTGTGCTGACGCGGTCTTCGTCCGACATGCGTTGCTTGCTCACCAGGCTGGCAAACACCTTGTCGATCTGCGCGATGGCGGCAAGTGCCGCGCCGTCGCGCAGGTCCATCAGCTTCACTTTGTGACCGGCAACCGCCGCCACTTGGGCAATGCCTGCGCCCATGGTGCCTGCGCCGATGATGGCGATGGTTTGAATGGCTGCGCTGTTTGCGTTTGGATGTGTGTCTTGCAGGAGGTTGTTCAATGGAAGTCCTTGTTGCTCATCGAGCATCTCAGATTCTTGCTCAGCCACTCCGGCCAACTACCGCACCCCGCCCTCCACCGCTCCCCGCCGCGTACCGCTCCCCGTTCGCCCTGAGGTATCGAAGGGCTTGCCCAGGGCTTCCTTCGCTACCTCAGGACGGTCGGAAACATCACCTCAACACGAACAGGTTGGGGCGGGCAAGAAGCTTGGCACGGCTCGAATGTTTAACAACCTCGCATGCCCACTCGGCCCCGTTCGCCCTGAGGTATCGAAGGGCTTGCCCAGGACTTCGGGACGGCTTCCTTCGCTACCTCAGGACGGTCGGAAATACCACCTCAGCCCGAACGGGGTGGGAGGTCGGCGGGGTAACGCGCAACGGGCAACAGGTGACACGGCCCCAGCAGGGCAACCGGCCATCAGCACATCAACATCAATACGTCTCCACATGAAACCGCCCCTCATCCACCATGCGCAGGTGCATCGACGGCCAGTGCAAGCCTGCCAACGTGCAGGCTTCGTTGAATGCCTCCAGCACGCCAACTTCCATGCCCTTCAGGCCGCAGATGTACACATGCGTGTCGCCGCGCAGCAGCTCCACCACGTCGCGCCCGCGTTCGCGCATGCGGTCTTGTACATAGCTGCGCGGCTGGTCGGGCTGGCGCGAAAACGCGAAGGTGGTGTCCATCAAATCGGCGGGCAGTTTGGTGAGCGGGCCGAAGTAAGGAAGCTCTTCGGGCTTGCGCGCACCGAAGAACAACATCAGCTTTCCGCCGACGGTTTTGCCGCTTTCTTTGAGGCGACGGCGGTGCTCGGTCATGGCGCGCATCGGTGCCGAGCCGGTGCCAGTGCAAACCATCAGCAGGTTGGAATCGGCATGGTTGGGCATCAAAAACCGGTCGCCAAACGGGCCGGTGAGTTGCACCACATCGCCCTTTTTCAAGTCGCACAAGTAGTTGGACGCCACGCCCAAGGTGGGCTTGCCGTCGTGGTCGGTGGTGACGCGTTTCACCGTGAGCGACAGGTTGTTGTAGCCCTCGCGCTCGCCCGTGCGCGGGCTGGCCACCGAGTACATGCGCAGGTAGTGCGGCCTGCTGCTGGCGTCCACCCCCGGCGGAATGATGCCCACCGATTGGCCTTCAAGCAGCGGCATGAACTGGGTGCCGCAGTCGAGCACGATGTGGTGCACGGCGCTGTCGGCGTTGTTGGCGGTCAAGCGAAAGTTGCCCGCCACAACGGCATGCAGCGGCTTCTTCAAACCGTACAAATTCAAGTACGGATGGGCGGCAGACCACGGTGCATTGGTTGACGTCGGCGAGACAGCGGCGTTGTGCTGCAGCTCGTCTGCAGCGCTTGCTTTATCGATTGCCTCAGCATGCTTTTCCGCCGCTGGTGGTGCGGCCTGCACCGCTGGCAATTCGTCCCAACTGAGTTGGTCGGCCAATGAATAAACAGCCGTCGGCGGCATCGGGTGCCAATGGTCGATGCTGCCTGTCGGGCACGGCGAGACGCAGGCGTTGCAGTGGTTGCAAATGTCGGCGTTGACAACGTAGTTGCGGCTGTCGTGGGTGATGGCATCGACCGGACAGGTTTCTTCGCAGGTGTTGCAGCGTATGCACACCTCGGGGTCGATGAGGTGCTGTTGGATGTATTTGGTCTCTAGGGCTGCGTTCATTTGTATTGCCTGTTTTTGGTTTGCCTTTGATGTTTGCACCGAGCCGGCGCGCTTGTAGTTTTGGGCCCGGCAGCCGAGTAACTTTCATTTGCTGCGCCAAATGAAAGTCACCAAAGCAAAGGCGCTGAATACACATTTGACCTGCTCGCGTCGGCCACAGGACATCTGCCAGTACTCGACCTGTGGGGGCAAACCTACCTGGCGGTCAACGCTGTCCAAAACGCGATTTCAACAGAGTGTTTTCAACGCTGAATTTGCCCCCCTCTCCTTGACGGAGAGGGCTGGGAAGAGGTGAAAGCTAGTCAGTCAAACCGAGTGCGTTCAACGCTGATCTGGTGTTGCCCCCTCCCCTTGACGGGGAGGGTTGGGGAGAGGTGAAAGCGTGTCAGTCAAACCGAGTGTGTTCAACGATTCAACCCCCACCCCTAGCCCTCCCCGAGAAGTAACGAAGGGACTTCTTCAAAGTCCCAGAGCGAGGCAGTCAATCAATCAGTTGAACCGCACATACTCAAAATCTGCCGCTTGTTTGTTAATGCCTATCGGCGGCGGCGCAATCCAGTTCGCGTATTTGCCTGTCTCGACCACGCGACCCATCAGCGACGCCACGTAGGCGCGGTCGCTCTCGGTGGCCAGCCACTGGTCCACGTTCATGGCCCACTCGGCTTCGCTCAACACTTGGCCCGCCGGGCTGACGCGCACATTGGCGAAGGTGCCAATGTGGCGGTTGAAGGCTTTGTGGGGCACGCTGAGTTTGAAGTCGACGCCCGCCTTGTCGATCACACGTTGCCAGCGGCCCACGCCTGCGCCTGAGTCGCGGATGTAGTCGTCTCGCAGCACCTCGTTCAGGGCGTTGAGCATGGGCACTTCTTTTTCCACCAAGGCACCGTCTTTTGCTTCCAAAATTTTGTAGCTGCGACCTTTGAGGATGTGGTCGTCGTCGCGCTTACTTTCCTCGTAGCGGCCCTTCAAACCCGAGCTGTAAAAAATGGCGGCGTTGCTGCTTTGGTCGGCACCAAACAAGTCGATGGTCACGCTGTAATGGAAGTTTAAATAGCGCTGCAAAGTGGGCAGGTCGATCACGCCGTGCTTGCGCAACTCGGCAGGGTCTTCAATGCCGGTGGCCTTCATCACCTCGCAGGTGCGAGCGATCACGCGCGACACGCCGCTCTCACCCACAAACATGTGGTGGGCCTCTTCGGTCAGCATGAAACGCGTGGTGCGGCTGAGCGGATCGAAGGCGCTTTCGGCCAAAGCCGCCAACTGAAACTTGCCGTCACGGTCGGTGAAATACGTGAACATGTAGAAGGCCAACCAGTCGGGCGTTTCTTCGTTGAAGGCACCCAAGATGCGCGGGTTGTCGGCATCACCCGAGCGGCGTTCGAGCAGCGCTTCGGCTTCTTCGCGGCCGTCGCGGCCAAAATGTTTTTGCAGCAAATACACCATGGCCCACAGGTGACGGCCTTCTTCCACATTGATCTGAAACAGGTTGCGCAGGTCGTACTGGCTGGGTGCCGTGGTGCCAAGGTGGCGCTGCTGTTCGACCGATGCGGGTTCGGTATCGCCCTGCGTGACGATGATGCGGCGCAGGTTGGCGCGGTGCTCGCCGGGCACCTCTTGCCACACGTCGCGGCCCTTCTCGTCACCGAAGCCCACCTTGCGCTGTTCTTGCGCTTGCGCCAAGAAAATGCCCCATCGGTAGTCGGGCATTTTCACGTGGCCGAAGTTGGCCCAGCCGTCGGGTTCGGTGCTGGTGGCGGTGCGCAAATACACGTCGTGCTGGCCCGAACCGTTGGGGCCCATGTCGTTCCACCACTCCAAATAATTGGGCTGCCAGTGTTCCAGCGCGCGTTGCAGCGTGCGGTCTTCAGACAAGTTGACGTTGTTGGGAATTTTGTCGGTGTAGTTGATGTCGGCCATGGTGGGTACTTCCGTTGGGTTGTGTTTAAAACTTGGTTTGGTATTCAAGGTTTTCACCTCTCCCCAGCCCTCCCCTTCTAGAGGAGAGGAGGGGAGGGGGCCAAACACTGGGGTGTGATCAATTAAACGCGGTTCCAGTCGAATTGGGCTTTGTTGCCGGTGCCGTAAACTTTCAAGGCACCGCCTTCACCCACTGCATTCGGGCGAATGAATATCCAGTTTTGCCAGGCGGTCAGGCGGCCAAAAATTCGTGTCTCCATGGTCTCGGCACCGGCGAAGCGCAGGCTGGCTTCCATGCCGGTCAGCGCGTCGGGCGACATGCTGGCGCGCTCTTCCAACGCGATGCGAATTTCGTCTGCCCAGTCGATGTCATCGGGTGCTGCTGTGACCAGGCCCACAGCCAGCGCTTGGTCTGCGTCAAGTGCTTGGCCGACGGTGGCTTGCACGGCGTTCATCTCGGCGGCGTTGCCGTAAAAGCGTCGCTGCAAGCGCGTCTCGTGGCTGACCATGGGGAACACACCAAAGTTCATTGCCGATGCCGCGATGCGTGGTGCGGCGGCAGGCTCATCCGCGCCCTTGGAGGAAGAAGCCAACATGTAGCTGCGGTCGGCGGCCAGGGCGATTTCCAAGAAAGTGCCGGCGAAACAAGAGTTGCGGTCGATCAGCGCAAACATCGAACGCGACGAAACATCCAGCCGCGCCAAAGTGCGGCGCAGCAAGCCGGTGGTTTCGCGCACCAGCCAGTGGTTTTTGTGCGCAACCAAAGTGGCGTCCATCGCCAAAACCGCATCGATGCTGCCGCTGGTTTTCAGTATCCAAGTACCGATGTCGGTTTCGTTGCTGCGCAGGTGCAGGACGGCGTCTTCCAACTCGCGCGCCATTTGCAGCGGATACCAGTTCGAGCCTGCGGCTTCGATGCTGGCCACATCAGCGGGTTGGTTGCCGCTGGGTGCTTTGACGGTGAGGGTGGCGTTGCGCGCGGCGCGGTCGATCACGATGCTCACGTTCACGTAACTCACCGCGTCGGCCGATGAGGTTTTGTTCAGCGGGGTCAACGCCACGCCTTTGCCGTCAACGGGGCGGTCGCTCAAAGCCGCCAACTCCAAGGCACGTTCTTGCACGCGCGCTGCAAACGCTTGTGTTTTCACAGCCTCGTCCACCAAGCGCCAATCGACAGCTCTTTTGCCGCGTATGCCTTCGCTGGTGGTGCAAAAAATATCGGCGTGGTCGTGGCGCACTTTGCGCTTGTCGGTCAGGCGCGTCAGGCCTCCGGTGCCCGGCAGCACGCCGAGCAAAGGCACTTCGGGCAAGCTCACAGCGGATGAGCGGTCATCGACCAAGATGATCTCGTCGCAGGCTGCCGCCAATTCATAACCGCCACCTGCGCAAGCGCCGTTCACGGCGGCCAAAAACTTCAAGCCACTGTGGCGGCTGCTGTCTTCCAAGCCGTTGCGGGTCTCGTTGGTGAACTTGCAAAAATTCACCTTCCACGCGTGGCTGCTTTTGCCCAACATAAAGATGTTGGCACCCGAACAAAACACGCGGTCGCGGCCGCTGGTCAAGATGACGGTGCGCACCGCCGGGTGCTCAAAGCGGATGCGCTGCACCGCGTCATTCAGCTCGATGTCCACGCCCAAGTCATAGCTGTTCAGCTTGAGTTTGTAGCCTTCTCGCAAACCAGCGTCTTCATTGATGTTCATCACCAAGGTGGCCACAACGCCCTCGACCTTGAGCTGCCAATGTTGATAGAGCTCAGGGCGCGTCTCGTAGTTGATGTTCTGGTTGATGTGACAGCCGTGGGTTGGGGCGAGGACGGCGGACCGGGCGGGCGCGTTCATGGTGTGATCCTTGTTCGGGCCATCACACGCAACATCGTGCATCTCGCAAGCCCGATATGCAATTTACTGCATGTGATTGCCAGCGTCAAGCAGAAACTGGCTGCAAGCTGCCGCGCAGGCGGTCTTGCAAAGCTAAGAAGCTGGCCTCCAGCGATTTGCCGCTGGTGTCAAACACCTCATCGGCTTTGGAATAAAACGCGGCCCGGCTGTCCAAAATGCGTTTCAGGTCTTCCATGGCCTCGGCGTTGCCCGAGTTGCCCGCCATGGGCCGCGTGTCGCCCTGGGCCAGCACGCGGCCCATGTGGTCTTCGGGCGTGGCGCGCACCCACACGGTGTAGCAGTGCGCCAGCAGCAAATTGAAGGTGGCGGGGTCAGACACGATGCCACCGGGCGTGGCGATCACGGCGCGCGGAAAGCGTTGAATGGTGTCTTCCAAAGCGCGCTTCTCATAACGACGGTAAGCCGACGCGCCGTACAAAGAATGCACCTCAGCCAAGCTGCATCCTGCCACCACTTCGATCTGCCGGTTCAGCTCGACAAAAGGCACTGCTCCGCTGTCGGCCAGCATGCGGCCCAGCGTGCTTTTGCCAGCGCCACGCAGGCCGATCAAAGCCACCCGCTGACGGCGCGCCGCCTGGCTGGCGGGTGCGCCAAAAACACCGGCCAAAGCGGTGCGTGCTTGCGCCAATTCGGGCTCGGCGCGGCCACGCAAAATTTCGCGAATCATCAACCACTCAGGTGAGCTGGCGGTCTCGTCGCCCACCAACTCGGCCAGCGTGCAATTCAGCGCTTGGGCCAGTTGGCGCAAGAACTGAATCGACGCATTGCCCACGCCCATTTCGACGTTGGCCAAGTGGCGCTCTGACACGTCGGACGCAGTTGCCAACGCCTTGCGCGTCAGGCCGCGGCGCGAGCGCAGGGCGCGGGTGCGCTCGCCCAGGGCGGTTAAAAACGGGTCGCGGTCGATGCTGTATTCGGCGGTTGGCAAGGGTAATTCCGGTTCAAATTGAAGTCAACGAGGCGATTTCACCGTGCACAATCTGCAACATATTGCATGCAATCTAAAAGTTTGCAGCAATTTCACGCATTCAGTCAGTTTATCCGCGAGCCGTCCATGACTGCACTTTCTTCAACGCCTCACATCGCCGCGCCAGCCGAACGCTTCAACGCGGCGGCCTATTTGTTGTCAGTCAACGCGCATCGACACGCCAAGCTCGCTTACATCGACGACCGGCAGCGCCTGACTTACGGCGAGCTCGACCACCGCGCGCGCTGCTGCGCCGCTGGTTTGCTGGCCGCAGGCTTGAAGCGCGGCGACCGCGTGTTGATGGTGCTGCAAGACAGCGTCGATTTTCCCGTGGCCTTTTTGGGCGCGCTGTGGGCGGGCGTGGTGCCTGTGCCGGTGAACACGTTGTTGCCCGCCACCGACTACGCCTACATGCTGACCCACTGCGATGCCAAGGCGGTGTTGGTGAGTGCGCCCTTGCAGGCCACCTTGCAAACCGCCATCGCCGAGGCGGGGTCGCAGCCGCTTGTTTTTGTGTCGGGCGCAGACGTGGGTGCGATGAGCTTGGCGTCACCGATCACATCACCAATCGAGTCACTGCTCACGCCACCGCGGATGACCGACCCGCATGACAGCGCAGCCGCCGACGACGCCTTCTGGCTGTACTCATCGGGCTCCACCGGCCGCCCCAAAGGCGTGGTGCACAGCCACGCCAATTTGTACTGGACGGCTGCGCTCTACGCTCAACCCGTGCTCGGTCTGCGTGAATCAGACGTGCTGTTTTCAGCAGCCAAACTCTTCTTCGCTTACGGCTTGGGCAACGCCTTGACCTTCCCCTTGAGCGTGGGCGCCACCACGGTGTTGATGGCCGAGCGGCCCACGCCAGCCGCCGTGTTCAAACGCTGGACTGCCCAAAACATCAGCGTATTTTTTGGCGCACCCACAGGCTTTGCGGGCATGTTGGCGTCACCCGATTTGCCAGCACGCGAGGCTGTGCACTTGCGCATGTGCTCATCGGCTGGTGAAGCCTTGCCGCGTGACGTTGGCGAGCGCTTCACGCGCCACTTTGGCTGCTACATCATCGACGGCATTGGCTCCACCGAGATGCTGCACATCTACTTGTCGAATCGCCCCGGCGATGTCAACTACGGCACCACCGGCCGCGCGGTGCCGGGCTATCGCCTGAAGCTGGTGGATGAAGACGGTGCCACACCCGCCGTCGGCGACATCGGCGAGCTCTACATCAGCGGCCCCAGCGCCGCTCGCCAGTATTGGAACGACCCCGAAAAATCAGCCGCCACCTTCCAGGGCGAGTGGACCAAGAGCGGCGACAAATACCGCATCGACGAAAACGGCTGCTACGTTTACGCGGGCCGCAGCGACGACATGCTGAAGGTCAGCGGCATCTATGTGTCGCCGTTTGAAGTTGAGGCCACCTTGATGCAACACAGCGCGGTTTTGGAAGCCGCCGTGGTCGGGCAAGCAGACGCCGACGGCCTGACGCGCACGCTGGCTTACGTCGTTTTGAAAGCAGGCCAAGCCGCGACTGCCGACGAGCTGAAGGCCTTCGTCAAAGACCGCCTCGCACCCTACAAATATCCGCGTCACATTGAATTTTTGGATGAGCTGCCAAAAACCGCCACCGGCAAGATTCAGCGCTTTCGTTTGCGTGATGGTTTGCGTGATGGTTTGCGCGATGGTTTGCGCGATGGTTTGAAGGCGACGCCTTGAGGATGAGCCCGGCTGCGGCAGCCTCCACGCTGGTCAATGTGCCTTGGCGAGACGCCGATGTGTCGTTGGAAATTCAATGGGTGGGCATCGAGAACAGCACGCATCCCGTCGTCGTTTTTCTGCACGAAGGCCTGGGTTCGGTGTCGGCCTGGAAAACATTTCCGCACGACTTTTGCACCGCCCACGGCCTGAGTGGCTTGGTCTATTCGCGTTATGGCTACGGCCGCTCCACGCCCAAACCTGCTGCTGAGCTGTGGAGCCCAGGCACCATGCAAGCGCAAGCGCAAGAGGTGCTGCCTGCCTTGCTGGAAAAACTCAACATCACGCGCCCGTGGCTGTTTGGTCACAGTGACGGCGGCAGCATTGCGCTGCTCTATGCGGCGCGTTTTCCCACCGCCGGTTTGGTGGTGATGGCACCCCACAGCTTTGTCGAAGACGTGGCCTTGAAGCAAATTGAAGCGGCGCGCATCGCGTATGAAACCACCGACTTGCGCGCTCGCCTGGCGCGCCACCATGCCGACGTTGATTCCGCTTTTCGCGGCTGGAACGGCATGTGGCTGAACCCCGCTTTCAAAGCCTGGAACATCGAAGCGCACTTGAACGCCATCACCTGTCCGGTGTTGGCCCTACAAGGCGAAGACGACGAGTACGGCACGCTGGAACAAATTCACCGCATTGCGGTGCGCGTGCCTCAAACCCAGACCTTGGTGCTGGCACACTGCGCGCACTCGCCTCAACGCGACCAACCCAAAGCCCTCAGCGACGCAGCGGGCGCTTTCATCAAAACAGCCCTGACCGCGTTCGCAGGCCACTGACCACCTCCGGAGATGACCATGAAAACTTTGTTTAATTTCACTACGGCAGCCGCCGCATTGCTGTTCGCAAGCGCCGCACATTCGCAGGCCCCAGCGCCGCTGAAAGTCGGCTTTATGTTGCCTGCGACTGGCACCTTCGCCAGCCTGGGCAACAACATCGAAAGCGGCTTCAAGCTGTTTGTGCAGGAACAAGGCGGCAAGCTGGGCGGCCGTGAAATTCAGTACTTCAAAGTAGACGACGAGTCTGATCCGTCCAAAGCCACCGACAACGTCAACAAGCTCATCAAGCGCGATCAGGTCGATGTGTTGGTGGGCACCGTGCATTCGGGCGTGGCGCTGGCCATGGCCAAGGCCGCGAAAGAAAGCAACACCTTGCTCATCGTTCCCAACGCGGGCGCAGACGCCATCACCGGCCCCATGTGCGGCCCTAACATCGTGCGCAGCTCGTTTTCCAACTGGCAGCCGGGCTACTCCACCGGCGTGGTCATGGCTCAAAAAGGCTACAAGCGCGCCATGACCATCACCTGGAATTACGCGGCTGGCAACGAGACCGTCAAAGGCTTTGCTGAGGCGTTTGAAAAAGGCGGCGGCAAGGTCATGAAAGACCTCACCTTGCCTTTCCCCAACGTGGAATTTCAAGCCTTGCTGACTGAAATTGCAGCGCAAAAACCTGATGCCGTGTTTGCATTTTTCGCAGGCGGTGGCGCGGTGAAATTTGTCAAAGATTACGCGGCTGCGGGCTTGAACAAATCGATCCCGCTGTACGGCTCGGGCTTCTTGACCGACGGCACTTTGGAAGCGCAAGGCTCCGCAGCCCAAGGCATCTTCACCACGCTGCACTACGCCGACAACCTTGACACCCCGCGCAACAACGCTTTCCGCAAAAGCTACGCACTCACCTACAAAGCCAACGCCGATGTGTATGCCGTGCAAGGCTACGACGCTGCGCAAATTTTGGCGGCAGGCCTGAACGCCGTGAAAGGCGACTTCAGCAAACGCGACGCGATGACCACCGCCATGCGCAAAGTCGTGGTCGACAGCCCCCGCGGCAAGTTCACCATTTCGCCAGCGGGCAACCCGGTGCAAGACATGTTCTTGCGCCAAGCCACAGGCAATTACAACGAGTTCAGAAGCGTGGCGGTCAAAGCGTTGGCTGACCCGGCACGGGGCTGCAAGTTGTAAATCCCTTGGGTCATAATCTGACCATCTCAACTGACCAGTTGAGGGTCAGCAACGGGAATCAAAATGGGTGATCGTCCATGGTTACTGCAAGACGCCAAGGCGCAATTCAGCGCCTTGGTTGACGCTGCGCTGAACGGCCAGCCGCAGCACGTCACTCGTCGCGGCAAGGCCGCTGTGGTGGTGGTGTCTGAGGCGCAGTACGCGCACCTCACCCAGGGCGCGCGGGCCAGCGTCGCCCCCGACTTCATCTCGCATTTGATGAGCATGCCGCGTGGTAAGTCGCAGCGGAGTTTGTCTTTGGGAGGCAAGCGCGTCCTCAAACTTCGTGACCTTGATTTCTCCTGAGAGCGGAGGTCGGGTGATCTTGCTTGACACCATGGTTTGGTCTGAATTTCGCAAGTCAAGACCGCATCCGAAAGCCTCAGCTTGGTTTCGCTCGCAAACCGCCAGCGAGCTCTACCTCAGCGTGATCAGCATCGGAGAAATTGAGCGGGGAATCAGTCGTGCTGCTGACCGTGTTTTCGCCGAGGAACTGTCCGTTTGGTTGGAAGACACACTTCGTTTTTATGCGGATCGCATACTGCCTGTGACACCTGACATCGCGCGACGCTGGGGTCGTTTTTCTGCTGATGTGAAGCATGACGGCGTGGACTTGTTGATCGCTGCCACAGCCGCGTCGCACCGCTTGACAGTGGCTACTCGCAACGTTCGGCACTTCAAGCCGACGGGTGTCAAAGTGGTGGATCCCTACCTCTGATTCGCGCAGCTGTCCGATGGACTTCCCCACTTTCCTCGTCCAGTGCTTGAACTCAGTTCAGTACGGCTTGCTGCTTTTTTTGGTGGCCAGCGGTCTGACGTTGATATTTGGGATCATGGGCGTCATCAATTTGGCGCACGGCAGTTTTTACATGATCGGTGCCTACATGGCGTTCGCCTTAGCACCGTACTTTGCCGGTCAATTTGTGTTGATGTTGTTGGTGGGCACGCTGCTGGCAGCGCTGTTTGGCTTTGTGTTGGAGTGGGTGTTTTTCAGCTACCTGTACCAGCGCGAGCACTTGCAGCAAGTGCTCATGACCTACGCGCTGATCTTGGTGTTTGAAGAGGCGCGCGCCATGTTGGTGGGCAACGATGTGCACGGCGTTCAGGCCCCCGCGTGGCTGGCGGGCGGCTTTGCGCTGGGCAGTTTGATGAGCTACCCGTGGTACCGCTTGTTTGCCTCGGCCGCTTGCATCGTGCTGGCGCTGGGGCTGTACTTCGTGGTCAACAAAACGCGCTTGGGCATGATGATTCGGGCCGGGGCCAGCAACCGCGACATGGTGCGCGGCTTGGGCATCAACATCAAGCTGCTGTACCGCACTGTGTTTGCCGGTGGCGTGGCGTTGGCGGCGCTGGCCGGCATGATCGCCGCGCCCATGTCGTCGGTGTATCCGGGCATGGGCGGCAGTGTGCTCATCATCTGTTTTGTGGTGGTGGTGATAGGCGGCATCGGTTCGATCACTGGCGCGCTCATCGCATCGTTGCTGGTGGGTTTTGTCGACACCTTCGGCAAGGTGTTTTTTGCTGAGCTGAGCGGCATCGGCGTGTATTTGTTGATGGCCGTCATCCTTGTTTGGCGGCCCGAAGGTCTGATGAAGCGAGGCTATTGATGACGGCCCAGCGCGCTTGGTTTGTGCCCGTTTTATTCGCCGTGGGGTTGGCTTTTTTGCCAATGGTGCTCACGCCCTACACGCATGACTTGGTCGTGAAAATTGGCATCCTGGCCGTCTTCGCGCTCAGCTTGGAATTGCTGGTGGGCATGACGGGTTTGGTCAGCTTGGGTCACGCCGCTTTCCTTGGCATAGGCGCTTATGTTTGCGTGATATCGGCAGAGCGGCTGGCAGGGCAGGGCACAGCGGCGGCGCTGCCTTTGTTGCTGTTGGCTTCGATTGCGGCGGCCGCTTTGTATGCGCTGTTTGTCGGCGCGCTCAGCCTGCGCACCAAGGGCGTTTACTTCATCATGGTGACCTTGGCGTTTGCGCAAATGGCCTACTTTGTGTTTCACGACACCAAGCTTGCGGGTGGCAGCGACGGCTTGTTTTTGTACACCAAGCCGGTGCTGGATGTGGCAGGCCGCACGCTGTTGAATTTGGAGCGCAAGCTCGATATTTACTACGTCGTCTGGGCTGTGTTGGTGTGTACCTACGGTTTTTTGGCGCTGATCCACCGCTCGCGTTTTGGCCGCGCTTTGGCGGGCATCCGCGTCAACGAACAGCGCATGCGCGCCGCCGGTTACTCGACCTACGGCTACAAACTGGCGGCCTTTGTGCTGGCCGGTGCGCTGGCCGGTTTGGCCGGTGCGCTGCTGTCCATCAAAGACGGCGCGGTCAACCCCGAGTTGCTCAGTTGGCATGAGTCGGGCGCGGTGTTGTTGATGCTGATTTTGGGCGGCATCGGCCACCTGCGCGGTGCGGTGATCGGGGCCATTGCATTCACTTTGCTCAAGGAGCTGTACCAGTCAGAAGCGCTGTTGGGGCCTTTGGCCAAGCACTGGCAAATGACGCTGGGATTCACCATCATTGCCTTCGTTGCCTTGCTGCCCAAAGGCTTGATTGGCATCGGCCAACGGCTGCGCGCAGTGCCTGCGGATGCGAAAGTGTTTGCTGCCAAGGTCAAGCATGGCTGACGCTTTTTTGCAGGCCGTGGGCCTGACGCGCCGCTTCGGTGGTTTGACCGCTGTGAACGCTGTCACCTTGGACTTGCATGTGGGCGAAGTGCATGCCGTCATCGGCACCAACGGCGCAGGCAAGTCCACCCTCATCAACATGCTGTCGGGCGAAATGCCGGCCTCTGAAGGTCGCGTGATGTTGAAGGGCAAAGACATCACCGCGTGGCCGCAGCCGCAGCGCGCGCGGGCGGGCGTGGGCCGCAGCTATCAGCGCACCACGATCTTCCCGGAGTTCAGCGTGTTCGAGAACTGTCGCCTTGCCGCGCAGGCCAAACAGCCGCGCGCCTGGGCGTTTTGGGAAAGTGCAGCGCACTGCGGTGCCAGCGCCCGTTCGGCCCAATTCGCATTGGAGTTGGCAGGACTTTTGGACGAGGCCAACCGCCCCGCAGGAGCCCTCAGCCACGGTGCGCAGCGACAACTCGAAATTGCCATGTGCTTGGCTACCCAGCCGCAAGTGTTGTTGCTGGACGAGCCCCTCGCGGGCATGGGGTCCGAAGAGACCGAACGCATGCTCAGTTTGTTGGAGCGTCTGAAAGCGGCGCACGCGGTGCTTCTGGTGGAACATGACATGGACGCCGTGTTTCGCGTGGCCGATCGCGTCACCGTGATGGTCAACGGCGAGGTCATTGCCAGCGACGCGCCGCAGCACATCCGCAGCAACCGCGCGGTGCAATTGGCCTATTTGGGCGATGCGCACGAGAGTCACATCTGACATGTTGCACATAGCCGCACTCAACACGCATTACGGCGACAGCCACATCCTGCGCGGCGTCACGCTCAGCTTGCAGGCGCGCACGTCGATGGGCTTGCTCGGCCGCAACGGCATGGGCAAAACCACGCTGATTCGCAGCGTGATGGGGTATGCGAAGCCGACGTCGGGCGCAGTGCGTTGGGGCGATGCCGATTCAGCAAAGGTCGTGACCGCTTCGGCCCCCGAACGCATGGCGCGCTTGGGCATCGGCTACGTGCCCGAGGGGCGCGGCATCTTTCCAAATTTGTCGGTGCGCGAGAACTTGGTGATGTCGGCGCGTGCTGGTGTTGATGGGCAAAAAGACTGGACTTTGGAGCGCGTGCTGGCGACGTTCCCTCGGCTTGGTGAGCGTTTGAATTTCGGCGGCCAGCAACTGTCGGGCGGTGAGCAGCAAATGTTGTCCATCGGCCGCGCGTTGATGACCAATCCGAAGCTGTTGATCTTGGACGAAGCCACCGAAGGCTTGGCCCCGCTCATCGTGGCCGACATCTGGCGCGTGGTCAGCGCCATCCGCGCCACCGGCATCAGCACCCTGATTGTTGACCGCAATTACCGCGCCGTGTTGGCGCACACCGACGTGGCCGTGGTCTTGGAAAAAGGCTTGGTGGTCACCAGCGGGCCATCCGCCGAGCTGGCAGCCAAGCCTGCGGTGTTGGCGGGGTTGTTGGGGGTTTGAAGTGGGTGCCCGTGGGTGAAGCGCAACCCTAGGCGTTGACCTCAAATCCCCGACTGCCAAACCCAAACCCAATCCCAAACCCGTTCGGGCTGATGTGGTGTTTCCGACTGTCCTGAGGTAGCGAAGGAAGCCACGCTCACCACAAGGCTTCGATACCTCAGCCCGAACGGGTGGGGGTGGTGCCGCGAGGTTTGCAAACTTCTCTGAGATGCAGCATCAACGCTTCCCGGCGCACATCACCCAAATCCAAACCCAAACCCAAACCCAAACCCACACCTAAACC
>JANYJJ010000028.1 GCA_025358485.1 Burkholderiales bacterium
CGCTCGAAGGGCACGCTGATGGCGTCGCGCGTGGTGCCCGGCATGTCAAAGGCGATCAAGCGTTCTTCGCCCAACCAAGTGTTGATGAGCGTGCTTTTGCCGACGTTCGGCCGACCGGCCACGGCCAGCTTGATGGGCGCGTCTTCTTCAGCCTGAGCTTTTTCCTCATCGAAGAAAAAGTGCGACAAAGCCGCCTCGACCAAGCTGCGTATGCCTTGGCCATGGGCCGACGACACCGGATGCGGCTCGCCCATGCCGAGCTCGTAAAACTCACCCAGCAACGGCGACTCGACCATGCCTTCGGCTTTGTTGGCCGCGATGATTACGGTCTTGCCCACGGTGCGCAGGTAGCGCGCAATGTCGTGGTCTTGAGCCGACACACCGGCGCGGATGTCGACCACAAAAATCACGGCGTCGGCTTCGGCCACCGCTTGACGCGTTTGCTTGGCCATCTCTTTGACGATGCCGGTTTCGCTGGTGGGCTCGAAACCGCCGGTGTCGATGACGATGTATTCACGGTCGCTGAGGCGGCCATCGCCGTAGTGGCGATCACGCGTGAGGCCCGAAAAATCCGCAACGATGGCGTCGCGGGTTTTGGTCATGCGATTGAACAGCGTAGATTTGCCGACGTTGGGACGCCCGACGATGGCGATCACTGGTTTCATGACGTGGCTGCGCGGCCTGGGGGGATCAGGCTGAACTTATTCAGGACGGAAAGCGAAAATACCGCCCGCTTTCGTGACCACCAACATCGTGATGCCAGAGATGACGGGCGCGCTGAGAATGGCGCTGCCGTCGGTGGGCAAGCGCAGGACGGCGTCGCCTTTGTCGCGAGACAAAAAGTGCAGCGTGCCATCGGCATCGCCAAACACCACGGCTTTGCCAACGATCAAAGGCGCGCTCAGACCGCGGTGCATCAACTTGTCCGAAGTCCACAGCACTTCGCCGGTGACGGCTTTCCAAGCGGTGATGCGGTCAGAGCTGTCGGCACTGAACACCGTTTGCTCGTCGGCAGCGACGCCATTCGTGCCGCCGGTCACGCGCGTCCAATTGAGAGTTCCTCTTTCGGCGTTCACGCAGCCCACAGCGGCTTGGAATGATCGGGCGCACACGACGTCGCCAACACGCGCCGCGGGTGCCACCAAATCGGCCAAGCGCTCAACTTCGTTGGTACCGCGCGGCGACGCCACAGCCACGTCAAATTTGATGCTGCCGTCGCGCGGCTCCAGACCTGCCATGCGCGCGCCCTGCCCCACGATCAAAGTGTCTTTGAAGGCGGCGATCACTCCGGCTTGTGCCAAGGTCAAAGGATCGCTGGGGCGCTGGACGCCCCAGAGTTTTTGACCGTCCTGCGCGTCAAAGGCCTGCACGCTGCGATCGGTGCCCAGCACAAACACGCGCGCGCCTGCCACCAAGGGAGCGGCCGTCACGCGCACAGCCAGTGGTTTTTGCCACCGCACTTGGCCGCCGTCGAGCACGACCAGCTTGCCATCACGCGTGACCACCGCGGCCACTTTGCCATCACTGCCCACGCCTGCCGCCAGCTTGCTGCCAGCGTTGCCGCGCCAAACTTCGCGGCCTGTGTCCGCTTGCATGACCACGACCGTGCCGTCGCCACCGGCCACGGTGAACACACCGGCGTTGACGGCCACGTTGGTTGGAAGCGCCGAAGCATCGATGCGCTGAGACCAAACCTGGCGACCAGCGATTTGCGGCGTCAAGGGCTCCAGCGGTTTCGGTTTGGGTTTGTCAGATGTGGCGCAACCCGCCAACACGCTGATCGAAGCGCAGACCAAAGCGCAGACCAAAGCCCGAGCCGACGTGTTCACCTGCCGGCCCATCATTTCGCGGCCCCGGACGCAGCGACACCCGGAACTTTCACGGCCTCCGGTGCCGCACCCAAGGCAGTGAGCTTGGCCTCAATCAAACGGCGGTACTCGACCTTGGCGTCCATTTGTGTCCAGGCTTTGTTGTACGACGCCACGGCGTCGTTGGCTTTGCCTTGCGCCAGCAGCACGTCGCCACGACGGTCTGCAACCAGGGCTGCGAATTCGGGCGCGGTGGCAGCGTCGAGTTGCTTCAAAGCTTCATCATATTTTTTGGCGTCAAGCGAAATACCGGCCAAGCGCAACATGGCCACGGTTTTGTACTCGGCTTCCACTGCGTTTTCGCCAACCCAATTGAGCGACTCTTGCGCCGCATCGGGCTTGCCTTTTTCAAACTGCCCTTTGGCCGCCAACAAGCCGCCTTGTTGTGTGAAAGCAGTCCGCGGGTAGCGCTCTTTCAAATCGGCGAACACCCGCGTGACTTTGTCGGCATCGCCAGCTTGCGCAGCGCGGTCGAGTTCATCGAACATCGCACCGGCTTTGACGGCCTGTTCACGCTGCCAATAGTTCCAGCCATTCCAGGCGGCGTAACCGGCCAAGGCGGCAATCAGCACCCAAGTGATGAGGTTGCCGTTCTTCTTCCAGAAATGCTTGAGCTCGTCGAGCTGTTCCTGTTCTTCGAGATCTAGATTTGTGGCCATGGACAGAGGTGATTTCCGAGAAAGGCGAGATTATGCGTTGAGGAGTTCGCGCAGAGTCGCAGGCAGATCGCCCAAAACCACGCGGCGTTGTTCGGCGTTGGCATCGCGCAGGTTTTTGATGGTGACTTGGCCGCTGGCCAATTCGTCTTCACCGTAAATGACCGCGAATCTTGCGCCGCTGGCGTCGGCCCGTTTGAATTGACTTTTCATGCTGCCCCACGATTCGGCACCCGCGCCGTGCATTTGCACCTTCAACCCGGCCTGACGGATGGCTTCGCAGTTTGCGGCGGCGAGTGGAACCGCGCTGGCTTGAGGCACGACGGCGTACACATCGGGCGCGTTGCCAGCGGTGGCCACGCCGACTGCTTCCAACAGCAGCAGCATGCGTTCCACGCCCATGCCCCAACCCACTGCGGGCGTGGGCTTGCCGCCCAATTGCTCAAACAAACCGTCATATCGACCGCCGCCGCACACCGTGCCTTGCGCGCCGAGCTTGTCGGTGATCCACTCGAAGACGGTGAGGTTGTAGTAGTCCATGCCGCGCACCAAACGCGGGTTCAAGGTGTAGATCAAGCCGACAGCGTCGAGCACGGCGCGCACCGCGTTCAAATGCGCCAAAGACGCTTCACCCAAAAAACTCATCAACTGCGGAGCCGCGTTCACCACGGCTTGCATGGCCGGATTTTTGGTGTCCAGGATGCGCAGAGGGTTGGTGTGCAAACGGCGCTGGGCGTCTTCGTCCAACAGCGCGGCATGCGCTTCAAAGTGAGCAATTAGCGCGGCGCGGTGGGCCATGCGCTCAGCCGGTTGACCCAAGCTGTTCAGCTCCAGGCGCAGGTCTTGGTCAGACAAACCCAGATCGCGCAGCAGCGTGCGGCACATCAAAATTTGTTCGGCGTCAACGTCAGGCCCGGCATAGCCCAAAGCCTCGACATCGATTTGGTGAAACTGACGGTAGCGGCCCTTTTGCGGGCGCTCGTGGCGAAACAGCGCCACCTGTGACCACACGCGCATCGGCCCGTTGTACAGCGTGTTGTGCTCAATCATGGCCCGCACGATGCCTGCGGTGGCCTCGGGGCGCAGCGTGAGCTTGTCGCCGTTCATGGCGTCTTCAAACGAGTACATCTCTTTTTCGACGATGTCGGTCACCTCGCCCAAACCGCGCACAAACAAGGCGGTCGGCTCGACGATGGGCGTGCGCACATTGGCGTAGCCATAACGTGCCATCAGCGCACGCACTTTTTCTTCGAACCACTCCCAACGCGCCGACTCGGGCGGCAGGATGTCGTTCATGCCTTTGACGGCACGCAGCGCCGTTTTTTCAGATGTATTGGCGGATTTGTTCATGAAGGCAGTGCCTCAAAGGAGGCCAGAAAACAAGGGCGTTGACGAGGTGCAAAAAGTAGCGATAGCAAGCAGCCTTCCCTGCGCACCGTCAAGTCAAAAGCGCTGTCAAATCAAAGGCGTTGTCACATCGAAAGCGCTGGCGCGGAAAGGTCAATGCGACTCAGCCGCCATCGCAGTCACGGCCTCAGCACCGTAGCGCTTCTCGATGTAGTTTTCGACCACCACGCGGAACTCGGCGGCGATGTTGTCACCGCGCAGCGTAAGTGCTTTTTCGCCGTCGATGAATACCGGTGCGGCAGGTGCTTCACCGGTGCCGGGCAAGCTGATGCCGATGTCGGCATGTTTGCTTTCACCAGGGCCGTTGACGATGCAGCCCATTACCGCAACTTTCATTTTTTCAACACCCGGATACTGCTTGCGCCACACCGGCATTTGGGCGCGCAAGAAGTCGTCGATTTGCTGGGTGAGTTCTTGGAAGGTGGTGCTGGTGGTGCGACCGCAACCCGGACAGGCCGTGACGCTGGGGTTGAACGCGCGCAGCCCCAAGCTCTGCAAAATTTCTGATGCGACCACCACTTCTTGGGTGCGCGCCTCGCCGGGCTGCGGTGTAAGCGACACGCGGATGGTGTCGCCTATGCCTTCTTGCAGCAGCAAAGCCAACGCAGCGGTCGACGCGACCGTGCCTTTGGTGCCCATGCCAGCTTCAGTCAAACCCAAGTGCAGCGCGTAGTCACAGCGTTTGGCCAAAGCGCGGTAAACACTGACCAAATCTTGCACGCCTGACATCTTGCAAGACAAGATGATTTGCTCGGCGCGCAAGCCCAACTGTTCGGCGCGGCGCGCTGACTCCAACGCCGACGAAATGATGACTCGGTACATGATCTGCTGCGGCACATGGGGCTCGGCCAACTTGGCGTTGTCGTCCATCATTTGGGTAAGCAGCTCTTGATCCAGACTGCCCCAATTGACGCCTATGCGCACAGCCTTGTCGTACTTGGCAGCCGCCTCCACCATGAGCGAAAACTGGCGGTCGTGTTTGTCGCCCTTGCCCACGTTGCCAGGGTTGATGCGGTACTTCGACAGCGCCTCAGCGCAGGCAGGGTGTTCGGTCAGCAGGCGGTGGCCGTTGTAATGAAAGTCGCCCACCAAAGGCACGTTGATGCCCATGCGGTCAAGCTGATCGCGGATGTGCGGCACGGCGGCTGCGGCTTCGGGCGTGTTGACGGTAATGCGCACCATCTCTGATCCGGCAACGGCCAGTTCTTTGACTTGAATGGCGGTTTCAATCGCGTTGACCGTGTCGGTGTTGGTCATGGACTGGATGCGCACCGGCGCGCCGCCGCCCACGGTGACCACATTCGATTGCCAACGCACCACGGCTTGTTTGGTGAGCCGCGTCAAAGGCCGCGCCGGTTCGATGAATTCGTTGTCAGACCACATGGCCGCGCTCCTCAAATTCCATGCACCACAGGTTCATTTCAATTCCAAACGCGCAATGTTGCCCACCGTGGCGGGCACAAGGTTCACCGCTTGACCCCGAAACACCACTTCGGTTCCGGACGCGTTGCCGACCTTCAGCCGCAATGGCAATTCGCCGTCGAGCCTGACCGTTTCACCGGCCATCAGCATGCGCGACAACAGCATTTGTTTCTTGGCGTCTTGCACTTCGATCCAAGATTCCGCGCTGGCACGCAGTTGCAAGGCACCACCTACTGCGCTTGTGCTCGCAGCCGCGCCGAGGTCAGTCGCTGCGAGCAAACCGCCTGCAACGATGGGCGCTGCAGGAAGGGTGACAGCGGCGGCAGGGATGGGCATCGGCGCGCCTGCTGCAACTGCCGCAGCGGCCGCTGAGGTGGTGTCTGCCAAGGGCGGCGCAGAAAAAACAGTCTCTACCGCGCCGCCTGGGGGCGAATTGGAAGGGGCAACAGCCGGGGCAATAGCAGGGGCAACTCCAGTCGATGGCGCGCTTGCTGCCGCTGCTGTCACGGCGGCCGGTTTGGCTGTGACAAGCGGCGCAGGCGATTTTGGATTGAACTGAAGACCACTCAAAAACGACGACGGCAGGAAGTAGACGCCCGCAGCAGCAATCAGCACCAAGCCTGGGCCCCAAATGGCAGGCGATGCAGCGACGCGTGCCCAGTCGGTGGGTTCACCTCGGCCCGGTCGGTCACGAAACGGCGCGTTGATGCCCTCGCCGATTTGATCAAAACGCGCGCCGGAAGCCGGGGGCAACAGTGCCATCACGGCAGCGGAATCGATCTTCAAACTTCGGCAAATGGTTTGCGCAAGGGCGCGTGTGAAGGTGGCGTCGGGAAGCTCATTGAAGCGGTCGGCTTCGAGCGATTCAAGCTTGCGCTGCGCCACTTTGATGGACGCCGCCAACGCCGCGATGTGCAAGCCCTTGGCTTGGCGCGCCTGTTTCAGCAGACCGCCTGCCGTGGTGGGCCGAGACGAATTCAGCTCTTGATTTGCCTCAGTCATCAAACTGGCTCCGTTCATATGCCTTGGCTTCGAGCGATTGTGGAAAGCGGTTGCGCAGTTGGTTGCCAGCTTCTGCAACGCCTTGGGCATTGCCTAACTTTTTTTCTATGCGTGCAGCCAGCCACAAGGTTTGCGCGTTCACCACATCGGGCACGCTGTTCACGCGGCGGATGTAGAAGCGGGCGCGGTCAGGCTCGCCGCGCCGATAAAGCACTTCTGCCAAGTTCATGGTGGTCGACGGGTTGCTCGGGTCAAGCTCATAGGCGCGTTGCAATGCCTGCTCCGCCTGCGCCCACTGCCCTGCCCGCGCGAGGCACACGCCCTGCGCCAACTGAGTGCGAAGTGAATCGCGGTATTGCGGCACGGCCAAGGCTTGTTCGAACAGGGCGTTCGCTTCGCCGTAGCGCTTTTGCTGACACAGATACCAAGCAAAATTCTGCATGGAATCGGCGTCGCGCGCATTGAGTTGCAAGGCACGACGAAAGCTTTCTTCGGCCAATTTTTCGTCACCCAAACTGGCGTAAATCAAGCCGCGCAAATTGAAAGCCGCGGCGACAGTCGGGTCGGCTGCGATGGACAACTTGACTTCGTCCAACGCCACGGTCATTTGTCCACGCCCGAAGTAGGCCGATGCCAGATCCAGCCGCACACGCGCGCGCTTGCTGGCGTCAGATTCGTCGGACGCGGTGATGCGGTCCTTGCTTTCAGCGGCACCCGAAGGCAGGCCCGTGACGGTGGTCGATCCTGCGCTGACGCAGGCGGATAAAACCAGCGCGCACAGCAGACCGACCAGGCAAGTAAGTCCAGCACGACTCAAATGCCAAGCGCGGGCACTCATGCCAAGCCCTCGGCACGATGTGCATGAATTTGTATGGGTGCACGAGTCAAAACGCGTTCCTTGAAGTGGGTTCGGTCTTGCACCTCGCCAGCCAACTGCCCGCAGGCCGCGGCGATGGTGTCGCCACGGGTTTTGCGCACCGTGGTCACCACACCGGCGTCTTGCAAGATGCGGGCGAAGACGCTCACGCGTTCGTTGGAAGACCGGGTCAAACCAGACGCCGGAAACGGATTGAACGGGATCAGATTGAACTTGCAGGAGATTCTGTCTTGCACCAATGCCACCAATTGTTCGGCGTGGTCAGGGGTGTCGTTCACGCCGTCGAGCATGCAGTACTCGAAGGTGATGAAGTCGCGCGGCGCTTTGTCCAGATAGCGCTGACACGCCCACAGCAATCCATCAAGCGGGTACTTGCGGTTGAGCGGCACCAGATCATTGCGCAGCAGATCATTCGGGGCGTGTAGTGACACCGCCAAGGCCACAGGACAGTCGTCACGCAGCCTGTCGATCATGGGCACCACGCCCGAGGTCGACACCGTCACGCGGCGGCGCGACAAGCCGTAAGCGTGGTCGTCGAGCATCACCTTCAGCGCGGGCACGAGTGCCGCATAGTTTTGCAGCGGCTCGCCCATGCCCATCATGACCACGTTGGTGATGACGCGCTCGCCTTCGGGCCGCTTCAAACGCGAGCGCAATTGATGTTCAGCAAACCAAAGCTGCGCGACGATCTCGGCCGTGGTCAGGTTGCGGCTGAAGCCTTGGTGCCCAGTGGAGCAAAACCGACAGCCCACTGCGCAACCCGCTTGGGAGGAAATGCACAGGGTGCCGCGGCCTGTTTCGGGAATAAACACGGTTTCCACCGCATCGCCTGCGCCTACATCGAACAACCATTTGATGGTGCCGTCGCTGGCGGTTTGCTCAGAGGCCACGCCCAGCGCAGTCACGCAGGCTGTGCCCGCGAGCTTATCCCGAAGCGACTTGGCCAAATCGGTCATTTGGCTGAATTCGAACGCACCGCGCTGGTGAATCCAGCGAAACAACTGCGTCGCACGAAAGCGCTTCTCGCCGAGCTGTTCGCAAAATGCCGCCAAGCCTTGCAGATCGAAATCAAGCAGGTTGACGGCGGTCATGGAGTGGTCGTGTTTGGCGGATCTTTGGGTTCAAAGCCTCGCGACTTGCGGTCATCGAGGCTAAAAACTGAAACAGCGCTCAATCAGCGGCTGAAGACATTCATGCCGGGAAAGAAGAAGGCGATTTCAACGGCTGCGGTTTCAGCTGCGTCGGAACCGTGAACAGCATTGGCATCAATGCTGTCGGCGAAGTCAGCGCGGATGGTGCCTTTGTCGGCCTTTTTCGGATCGGTCGCGCCCATCAGGTCACGGTTCTTCAAAATAGCGCCTTCACCTTCAAGCGCCTGGATCATGACCGGGCCCGAGATCATGAAAGTGACCAAGTCGTTGAAGAAAGGCCGTGCCTTGTGAACGCCGTAAAACGCCTCTGCTTCAGCGCGCGAGAGGTGCGCCATGCGCGCGGCTATCACCTTCAAACCAGCACCTTCAAAGCGCGCGTAAATTTGTCCGATGACGTTTTTAGCAACTGCGTCTGGTTTGATGATGGAGAGGGTGCGCTCGATGGCCATGGTGTGATTTCCTAAAGTGAGTCTGGCGAAATTTGATGCGCAAGGTGATGGTTGGATTTCACTTTGCAAGCAGCCTTAGAGTGTATCTTGCTGATGTGACGCGGTGGGCGCTGGCTGCGGCTCGAACTACGGCTCGAGCTGACCCAACACTGTTCGGTGAGTGTCCGTTCGGCCTGAGGTATGTCTTCCGACTGTCCTGAGGTATCGAAGGAAGGCTTGCGCAGGACTTCGATACCTCAGCCCGAACGGGTTTTATTTGTGTTCTGCGTTAAATGAACAGTATTGCGACCTGACCCTGAAACAGCGGCTTGCGTGGCTTGGCGGTCAACGGCCGCGCCGTCCGCCGCCGCCGCCGCTGCCACCACCGAACCCACCGCCACCGCCGCGGTTGCCACCGCCTTGGCCGCCGCCCCGATTGCCTTTGCGATGGAAAGCGTCACCGCCGATGAAACCCACCGAGGTCTGCAAAGGATCAGGTTCGCGCGGCGCACCGGGTTTGGGTCGCGGCGAACCGCCTGTGGGGGCGCTGCCGCCTGCGCCGAATCCACCACCGCCGCGCCCGAAGCCACGTCCGCCTGCTGAGGAGCGGGGGTTCTGGACGAAGCGCTTGTCGAAGGTCTGCTCCATGGGATTGGGGATGCGCGAGTGGTCAATTTCTTCCTCGAAATCGGGATCAAGTTCATTGCGTGGAGGCGCTTGGCGATCTGGCTGCGGCGCGCCATCACGCGGGCCGTTTTGAAAACGCTCGCGCGGTGGGCCGTTGCGAGAACCACGATCGGGGCGAGCATCAGGACGCTGTTCATTGCGCGGCGGACGCGCATCGCCGCGCGGCTCGTTGCGCACGTCGTTGCGGGGCTCGTTGCGAGGCTCGTTCCGCAGGTTTTGCCGCCCTCTTCCTTCTCGTTGCCCTTCTCGTTGCCCTTCGCGTTGTCCTTCGCGTTGCCCATCACGCTGCGGTTCACGCGAGCCTGAGCGATCCCCGCGTTGCTCGCCGCCCGCAGGGGCGGCCAAACGCCGGATGGCGCGCACGTCTGCTTCTTCCAAATCAACCCACACGCCACGCTTCAGGCCCCGCGGCAACACCACAGTGCCGTAACGGATGCGGATCAGTCGACTCACGGTCAGTTCGACCGAGTCAAACAACTTGCGCACTTCGCGGTTGCGGCCTTCAGTGATGACAACGCGGTACCAGTGGTTGCTGCCCTCGCCGCCGCCGTCTTCGATGGACTTGAAGCTGGCCGTTTGGCCGTCGATGTTCACGCCCTCCAGCAACTGCGATTTCGAGCTTTCGTCCAAGCGACCCAGCACCCGCACCGCGTACTCTCGCTCCACGCCAAAACGCGGGTGCATGAGCTGGTTCGCCAGCTCGCCCGAGTTGGTCAACAGCAGCAAACCTTCGGTGTTCAAGTCGAGGCGACCCACCGATTGCCACTTGCCTTGTTGCAGGCGCGGAAGACGGCGGAACACCGTCGGACGGTGCTCAGGGTCGTCGTGGGTGACAACTTCACCCGCAGGCTTGTGATACGCAATGATGCGCGGCGGCGGCGGCACGATACGCACGCGCACGGGCTTGCCGTTGACCTTGATTTGGTCGCCAAAAGAAATGCGCTGACCGGTGTGGGCCGGCTGTCCGTTGACGGTGACTTGGCCGTCAGCGATCCATTGCTCCATGTCGCGACGCGAACCCACGCCAGCTTGCGCCAGCACTTTGTGCAGCTTGGGCGCGTCAGCCTCCGGCGCTAAAACGCGCTTCGGCGGGCCCGAAGGCACGGCAACTGCGACGCCTTCATCCGCTTCACCGTCTGCGACCCCCAGAGAACCTGCATCGCTGTTTTCGTCGCCACTCGCAGCCGCTTGCGCTGCGACTTCTTCGACCACGTCGAATTCGCCCGACAGCACTTGCGCAAACACTTCGCCCGCTTGCTGCGGCGGAACTGCGGGCGCCGCATCGGCGCGCGGGCCGTCGTCGTCACCGTCTTGGTCAGAAACGTCCGATCCGCCCTCTGCAAAACGATCTTTGCGACCTCGGTCGCGGCGACCGCGGCGGCGGCTGCGCTCGGAGCGCGGGCCGTCGGCTAACGCGCCTTCAGGTCGGTCTTCCGATGTTGCGCCTTCTGCTGCGATTGCGCCTTCAGCAGGCGCGGGTACAGGTTCCGGTGCCCGCTCTGGTGCTCGGTCTGGTGCTCGCTCCGATGCCAGATGTGGTGCATCGGCAAGAGGTTCACCACTCGCCTCGGGCGCAGACGTGAGCACAGCAGCTTTGCGTTTGCGAACGGGCTTTGCCGCCGCATCTGCCGCTGGCAGAGGCACAGCGTCAGCGTTTCCCTCGCTCATCACGTCGCTGACCACATCACCCGTCACGGCTTTGACCGCGCGCTTGCGGCGCACTGGCTTGGCTGCGCCGTCGCCAGCTTCGTTGTTGTCGGCGGACGCCGAAGACTCCTGCGGAAGATCAGAGTCGGAATTGGCGTTCATGCGTTGGGTTCCATGGCAGTAGGTGGTTCAGAAATTTCGTCTATGGAGAGTGGTGCGCTCAGCAGATCATGGGACGGCGCAATCGGTGCTTCGATAGCCACCGCAGGACTATCGGATTCGCTCGCTTCATTCAAGCCGAGCGAGGCCTGCAATGCATTCCATTCGGCAGGCACTTCGCTGCTTGCACCCAAAGCGTCGGGCGCAGCCGCGGGGCCGTTCAACAAGGGCAATTGCTCCAAGCTGCTCAAGCCCAAATCATCCAAAAAATGTGAGGTGGTGGCCAACAAAGCAGGTCGTCCCGGTGACTCGCGGTAACCAATAGCTTCAACCCAGCCGCGGTCTTCCAACTGTTTGATGATTTGTGTGGCCACGGTGACGCCGCGTATGTCTTCGATGTCACCGCGCGTGACCGGTTGGCGGTAGGCAATGATGGCCAGGGTTTCCATCACGGCGCGTGAATACTTAGGCGGTTTTTCAGGGTTGAGGCGGTCCAGATGCTCGCGCATTTCAGGGCGGCTTTGAAAGCGCCAACCACCGAAAAGCGGCACCAATTCAACACCGCGGCCTTCCCAGTCGCGTACCAATTCGTCCAGCAAACTGCGCAGCGTGTCGGTGCCGACTTCGTCGTCGAACAGGGTGCGCATGTCACGCAGGGCCAGGGGCTGCTGCGCGCAAATCAAGGCTGTCTCAAGGACGCGCTTGGCGTGTGTTGTATTCATGAACTCCGTTTACTGACTTGGTCGGACTTTGCCGATCTTTGGGCCGGCTGGTTTCAAGCCGACATCACTGAACCTGTTGTCATCTGCCGTTCGTGGCTCGGGCCGAATGTGGGCCTGTTGCAGCGCGTCTGGGGAGATGGTCTGGGGCCGTCGGGCGCTTTATTTGCAATCTCGTGCAAGCTGCCTCGACTCCCCGCCTTACCGTATTGGCACCCGACTGTCACCATGCGGCGATCTACGGTTCGGTTGCCTTCTTCAGCGGATGGATGGAAACCAAATCCCTACCCGTCAACGCATTCGAATTTTTGTGATTGTAGCCATCTTGCGCTGGCCTGCGATCAGGCCCTGAGCTGAGCCCACGCGGCTGCGAAATCTTCAGGTGCGTCAGCCTCAAAGGCCAAGGCTTGATCGGTACACGGGTGGTCAAACGACAGGCGCGTGGCATGCAAGGCTTGGCGCTGCATGCCCAGCGCCGGGCGACCACCGTAAACCGCGTCGCCCACCAAAGGATGACCTTGCGCGGCCATGTGCACCCGAATTTGATGCGTTCGGCCGGTGTGCAAAGTGCAGCGAACACCACTGAAATCCAAAGTGCGCAAGATCAAATCGACGTCAGTGCGCGCAGGTTTGCCTGCGTGGTGCACCGCCATGCGCACACGCGACTGCGGGTCGCGGCCCACCGGGGCGTCGATCTCCATGCGCTTGCTGGCGACCGCACCGTGCGCGATGGCCAAGTACTGGCGGTGCACCGCGCGCGCTGCGATGGCACGCACCAAGGCCGTCACCGCAATCAGCGTTTTGCCGACCACCATCAGGCCCGAAGTGTCTTTGTCTAAACGGTGCACGATGCCTGCGCGCGGCAGCGCGGCAGCAGCCGCGTGGTGAGCCAACAAGCCGTTCAGCAAGGTGCCTGACCAATGCCCCGCGGCAGGATGAACCACCAAACCAGCGGGCTTGTTGAGCACCATCAAATGGGCGTCTTCGAACACCACGTTCAACGCCATGGGCTCGGCCCGGAAGGCCAAGCTCTCTGGCGTTGGAATCAATTCAATGATCAATCGCTGCCCTGCCAGCACCTTGCGCGACGCGGTTTGCACCACGCGTCCTTCGAGCTGCACATGGCCTTTTTCGATCAGGGTTTGCAAATGGCTGCGCGAAAATTCAGGTGCCATCAACACCACGGCTTTGTCGATGCGCTGGCCGTGCATGGCATGACTGACCACACCCAAGCGGGTTTCTGATGCTTCGGCAAGAGAAAACTCACCGCTGTCGGCGCCGTCTGATTCGGTGAGGTTTGTGTCTTCGTTGGTCAAAGTATGAACCCTATACTTCGCAGTCATTTTTCAGTTGAATAAGCCCCAAGAACGGGCAACGAACAACGAACAACGGGCAGCAGCCACCCATGAATTTCACAAACCTGAACTGCATTCGATCGAACCTGAACTCAAGGTTCGCAGCACCCAAAGCGTGGCTGGGCATTGTGGGGCTGACGGCCTTGCTGTTGAGCGGATGCGCCATCACACCCAAAGATGAATCGGCTGCGTGGAATGCCGACAAGCTGTACGCCGAAGCCAAGGACGAATTGAGCAGCGGCGCTTACGACAAAGCCGCCAAGTTGTTTGAGCGCCTTGAAGGTCGTGCCGCAGGCACTTTGCTCGGACAGCAGGCGCAGATCGACAGGGCTTACACGATGTACCGATCGGGAGACAAGGCGCAGGCGCTGTCGATTTTGGAGCGCTTTTTCAAATTGCACCCCACCAGTCCGGCGATGGACTACGGTTTGTATTTGCAAGGCTTGGTCAACTTCAACGACAACTTGGGTATTTTGGGCAACCTGTCGCGCCAAGAGTTGTCGGAACGCGACCAGCAGGCATCGCGCGATTCATACCAGTCGTTCAAGCAATTGGTGGAGCAGCACCCTCAGTCGAAGTACGTGAGCGATGCGCGCCTGCGCATGAACTACATCGTCAATGCACTGGCCGCTTATGAGCTGCACGTGGCGCGCTACTACTACCGGCGCGGCGCTTACCTGGCTTCGGCCAACAGGGCTCAGCAAGCCGTCCAAGAGTTTCAGCAATCACCGTCAACCGAAGAAGCACTGTTTTTGATGATGCAAAGCTACGACCGCTTGGGCCTGACTCAATTGCGTGACGACACCGAGCGCGTGCTGCGCAAGAGTTTCGTCAACAGCACTTACCTTGGCGGCACAACAACCGCTGGCGCAGGCCCCAGCAAAGCTCGCGCCTGGTGGCAGTTCTGGTGATCCTTCTGTGATCGCTAGAACAAAAGCTCACCGCTGATTTCTTGCAACCAAGCCAAGGCTTGGGCTTCAGTGCCCACTGACGCCATCGGCGGCAAGGCCTGCCGCAAGCGCTTGCCGTAGTTCATGCCTGCCATGCGCGGATCGCACACCACGAGCAATCCGCGGTCACTTTCGCTGCGTATCAATCGACCCGCGCCTTGCTTCAGTGACACCGCCGCCTCGGCCACAAAGTAGTCACTGAAGGCGTTGCGACCCTGGGCCTCCAAACGCTTCACTCGCGCCTCGACCAAAGGATCGTTCGGCGGCGGAAATGGCAGCTTGTCGATGAGCACGCACTGCAAGGCATCACCTGGCACGTCTATGCCCTCCCAAAAACTTTGCGAGCCGACCAAGATGGAGCGTGGCTGGGCTAGAAACTGATGCATTAATTGGCGCTTGGGCGCTTGGCCTTGCATCAAGATTTGGATAGAGACGCCTGCGGCATCGAACTCCAAACGCAGCTGATCGCCCACCGCCTGAAGGGCACGCAAAGTCGTGGTCAGCACGAAGGTGCGGCCACCCAAAGCACGCGCGCATTTCGCCGCCAACTTGGCCACCGCCACAGGATGAGCGGGCTCGTTGGGTTTGGGGAAGGACGCTGGAACGTAAAGCTTGGCGTGCGCCGCATAGTCAAACGGGCTGCCCACGCGCAAAGTGACTGCATCGGTCAAACCGGCCGATTCGGTGAACCACGTCAAACCTTCGTCGTCGCCCAAGGTGGCCGAGGTGAACACCCAAGCTTTGGGCGCGGCAGCCATTTGCTCGCGCAATGCATCGCGGATGTCCAGCGGCGATTCGATCAGGCGGCAATGATGGGTGGTGAGATCGATCCAGCGCACATTGGCGGTGTCTGCCGGTTCGACGAATCGCAGCGCCAAGTTGGCCAAATTTTGCGCGCGCTCGGCCAGTTTGGCGAAGTCGGGCGCAGCCTCGACAAGGTGCACCAGGGCTTCACGGGCCGCGCTGCAAGCTGCCGCCACCGCAGGCAAGGCGGCGATGAACTCGGGCTGCGCGGCGCGCTCATCCCAGCGCAACTTCAACGCGGCACGCACTTCGCGCAGCGGCCCGGCAGCCGCCAAACGCAGATCGCGCGCTGACATTTCGCAACGCGCCGCCAAGTCTTGCCACGGTGCCAAGCCGCGCGCCTGCTGCAAGCCCGCGCCCAACATGTCGCGGGCGAAGTCCAGCACTTGCGCGCTGCCCAAGGTGGTGCCTAAAAACTGCACGCCGGCCTCCGTGAGCTGATGAGCCTCGTCAAAAATAGCCACTTCCACGCTGGGCAGCAACTCGGTCACACCGCTGTCGCGCAGGGCCATGTCGGCAAAAAACAAGTGGTGATTCACCACCACCAAGTCGGCCGCCATGGCGTCGCGACGCGCTTTCATGACGTAGCAACTGCGGTAGTCAGGGCATTCGGAGCCCAAGCAGTTTTCGCGCGTAGATGTGACCAAAGGAATCACGCTGCTGCGCTCATCCAAACCGTCGATTTCAGCCAAATCGCCGGAGGTGGTGGCGCGCGACCACTGCTCGATCTTGGCCAAGCTGCGCACCGCCCAGCGGTCGGGCAATTGCGCCGACTGCCTGGCTTGACTCAAGCGATGTGTGCACAAATAGCTGCTGCGGCCTTTGAGCAAAGCCAAGCTCACCGGCATGTGGAGCGCGTCGCGCAAGCGCGGCAGGTCGCGCAAAAACAATTGGTCTTGCAAACTTTTGGTGGCGGTGCTGACGAGCACGCGGGCACCCGACAACATGGCGGGCACCAAGTAAGCAAAGGTTTTGCCGACACCCGTGCCAGCTTCGGCCACCAACGCCTGTTGGCCGTCGATGGCCTGCGCCACAGCCTGGGCCATGCGGATTTGAACCTCGCGTTCAACGTAGTGGCTGTCGGCGCGCGCCAGGGCACCTGCCGGTCTAAAGGCTTCGGCCACCGCCTCGGTGAGGGCGGTCATGCGGGCTGCTTGGGGGCCAACTCGGCTTCGAGTTGGGCAATCACATCGCGCAATGCCAAGCGGCGCTTTTTCAAACGGCGAATGGCCAATTCGTCGGCCGGAAGTTGGTGGGCACTGAGGTCGATCAAGCTGTCAAGGTCGGCGTGTTCCATGCGCAATTCGATCAATCGACGGGGCAGGGAATGCAGGTTGTCGTCCATTAGTTCGCGATCAAAACGTCTTGCTAGACACGGTGACAGATTATAGTTTTCGACCATGACAAATATCTCCCACGGTCACCGCCTTTCCGCTGCCACTGGCATGCACCGAGGAGACCGCGCTTACCAACAAGACCAGGTTGAGATCATTCCTCACCACCGTGTTCCGGGCTGTGCTTTGGCGGTTTTGGCCGATGGCATGGGCGGCAAAAGCGGTGGTCGCAAAGCGGCTGACCAAGTGATTTTGACGGCGCAGCAATTGTTTGAGCGTCACGCACCGGGACGCGGCGACGCCGTTGAGCTGATGCGCCAGCTGGTGACTGAAGCGCACTTGATGATCAAGCTGACGGCGATCACGTCTGAAGAAGAGCCGCACAGCACCTTGGCGGCCTTTTTGATTGAACCCGATTTGAACTGCATGACCATTCACGCAGGCGATTCGCGCGTGTATCACTTTCGCGGCGCCGACATGCTCACGCGCACCACCGATCATTCATTTGTACAGCGATTGGTGAACGAGGGTCAAATCTCTGCTGAAGAAGCCAACAACCATCCGCAGTCCAACTTGCTCACCGGGTGCTTGGGGACGCAACAAGACCCGCCACTCACTGTGGGTGAACTGGGAAAGTTAGAAATTGGCGACAGCGTGATGGCTTGCAGCGACGGCCTGTGGCATTACTTCAGCCCGAAAGAGCTGGGTGCCATTCTTCACGCCCTGCCACCTCGCGAAGCCAGCGAAATGCTGGTGAACAAAGCGCGCCAGCGTGCGCGCGGCGGTGGCGACAACTTGTCGCTGGCTTTGATACGCGTTGAAGGCTTGAGCGGCTGATCCGCTGGTTTTGGGCAGGCCGCTTTAGCAAGCGTGGCGCAAGCGTGGAGCCCGCGTCAAGAACGCTTCAAGTCAGCGACGTGTCCACAACACGTTTGGCCAAGGCCAAGTACTCCACCGACTGCATTTCACTCAAGCGCGACACCGTGCGCGGAAACTCATGCGCCATGGGGCCTTCGGTGTAAAGCAACTCTGGCGTCACCTCGGCTGACATGATGAATTTGACGCGACGGTCGTACAGCACATCCACCAACCACGTGAAACGACGCGCCTCTGACGCCAGTCGCGGCGACATTTGCGGCACGCCTGACAGCAGCACGGTGTGAAACCGAGTGGCCAATTCCAAGTAATCGTTTTGCGAACGCGGACCGCCGCACAGCTCGCTGAAATCAAACCACACCACGCCGCCCGCACGCTTGCGCGCGCGCAGCTCGCGGTGCTCGATGCGCATCACCTTGGGTTCCTCTTGGGCCTCGGCGACGCGTTGGAACGCATGCGCCATGGCGGCTTCAGCCGCCTCATCCAGCGGCGTTTGGTACAGCCCGATTTGCGACAGCGTGACCTGGCGGTAGTCAAAGCCGTTGTCCACGCTCAGCACTTCCAAGTTGGCCTTCAGCAACTCGATCGCAGGCAATACGCGGTCGCGGTGCAAGCCGTTGGGGTACAGACCGTCGGGGTGAAAGTTGGACGTCGCCACGATGGACACTCGGTTGGCAAACAGGGCCGCCAACAAGCGGTGCAAGATCATGGCGTCGGTGACGTCGGCCACGTGAAATTCATCGAAGCAAATGAGGCGGTAGCGGCGTGAAATGCGTTTGCCCAATTCGTCAAGCGGATCGGCCATACCTTTGAGTTCATGCAGCTCGCGGTGAACTTCACGCATGAATTCATGGAAATGCAACCGAGTTTTTCGCGTCAGCGGCACGCTTTGAAAAAAGCAATCCATCAAAAAACTTTTCCCGCGCCCCACCCCGCCGTGCATGTACACGCCCCGCGGAATCGGCAGACGGATCAGCAGCTTGGTGATGGGGTTGCGACGGCGCGCTTTGTACTGCACCCATTCGTCTTCGCAGCGTGACAATGCGTCTATCGCACGCAGTTGTGCGGGGTCGCTGGCGTAACCGCGCTCGCTCAGGCTGCGCTCGTACAGCGTGCGCACCCCGATGGGCTTCAGCTCAAACGCCATCGGTGGGCAAACCTTTCGGGCCGGGAACGCCCTCAGCTAGCACACGGTTGCGACCTTGCGCCTTGGCCGCATATAGCAGCACATCAGCGCGAGCAACCGCTTGGGCGAAGCTCTCATCGGGAATCACGCTGACGACGCCCACGCTGATCGTCACAGCCAAGCCCTCGGCGATGCCAGCCCAAATGTGTGTCTGCACGCGATCGCGCAAACGTTCGGCGATGACCAGGGCATCTGGCAAAGTGGTGTCCACGAACAGCGCCGTGAACTCTTCCCCGCCGTAGCGGCCCAAGCGGTCACGATCACGCAAAGCTTCATCCATCAAGCGAGCCGCCTCGCGTAAAACTTGGTCGCCAACGCCGTGCGAAAAACGGTCGTTGACCAGTTTGAAATGATCCAAATCCATCATCGCCAGAACCATGCTGTGGTCGGCCCGCAAACTGACAAAAGCCTCTTCCAAACCACGTCGGTTTGCAGCTGCCGTCAACACATCGGTCAAAGCCAGGTCGTTGAGTTGTTTGAAGGTGCTGGCCAGGCCTGCATTGCGTGCTTGCAAATCGCTTATTTCCAGTCGCATGGACTGCGCCGCGACGGTGGCAGACAAATCGGCTGTGCGTGCGTCGAACGCGGCTTGCTCGTTGCGCACGACGCGGGCGTGGTAACGCTTATATAGCCGCAGCGCCGCAGCTGAGTCACCCATCAGTTCGGCCAGATCGCTGGCCTGCAACAGGTCATCCGCCAAACGAAGTACGACGCTGTCGTCACTTCGCAAAGCGTTTGCCTTTTGTGCACAAACCCGCGCACGAGCCGGGTCACCTTGAGCAAGCAGCACTTGCCCCAGCCTAATCAGCACAGCCTGATGAACGAGCGGGGGCATCTCAAGATCAGCCTGCAGCACTGCTTCAAACGAACTGAGCGCACCGGGCAGATCGCCAGCCCGGAAAAGCACCATGCCAGCCGCGTGGCGGTACGACGCCCAGGCATGTGCATCGGCAGCCAGTTGCGCGTCGACCTTCAACAGATCACACTCGCGCCAAGCATCGTCCAGCAATGTGGCCGCTGCGTGAGCGTCCAGCGACACCAACAGGTCGTGACTGGCCACCATCGCGAACAGCACGTTGACACGCGCCCTGGCACGCTGCGAGGGATTGCCGTCAGCCTGTACGACAACCGACGCTTTTTCGAGCGTGACCAAGGCTTGCTGCGGCATGCCCAACGACATGTAGCTCAAACCGATGCCGGTGAACACCGCGCGCCGCACTTCGGCCGTCATGCCTGCGTCCAACAAGGCCAGGGCTCGCTGTATGCCCATCACCGCCTTCGCAGGCTCTTGCAGCTTGGCGTTGGTTGACGACATCACCACCCAAGCGACGGCCTGCAGCTGACGCGATTGAGAAGTCACAGCCGCCTGCAACCCCAGCTCAGCCCAGTGCATGCACTGCGCCAAATCCTGCGCGTTGGAAAAATCTTTGGCCATCAGCACGGCCGCCTCAGCCGCCATGACGAAATCGCCCGCAGCCAGCGCGTCTGCATAAAGCGCTTGGCAAGCCTGAGAACATGCCGTGTGGTGGCCCAAGGACATGGCAGTGCTGGCCAACACCAAGCGCTGCGCCAGGCTGGCAGACTCGTCTGGACGATGGTTGGCGATGGGGTCTGACCTCACAGCGTCAGCCCCGTGGCTCAGAAATTCAGGCTTCGCTTGTCGACCGCCAAGGCCGCCTCTTTGGTGGCCTCTGACAGCGACGGATGCGCGTGGCAAATGCGCGCGATGTCTTCGGCGCTGGCTTTGAACTCCATCGCGACCACAGCTTCAGCAATCAATTCCGACGCCTGTGGGCCAACAATGTGCACGCCCAGGATTTCATCCGTCTTGGCATCGGCCAAAAACTTCACCATGCCAGTGGTGTCGCCCAAAGCGCGCGCACGGCCATTCGCCATGAAGGGGAAGGTGCCCGCCTTGTAGGCGCGGCCCTCAAGCTTGAGCTGCTGCTCGGTTTGACCGACCCACGCAATCTCAGGGGCGGTGTAAATCACCCAAGGCACTGTGTTGAAGTTGACGTGCGGGTGCTGGCCCGCAATGCGCTCGGCCACGGCCACGCCCTCTTCTTCTGCCTTGTGCGCCAGCATCGGACCGCGCACCGCGTCACCGATGGCCCACACATTGGGCAGGTTGGTTTTGCAGTGGTCATCGACCGCAATCGTGCCGCGCTCGTCCAGCTTCAAGCCAACCGCTTCCGCGTTCAAGCCGATGGTGTTGGCGGTGCGGCCGATGGAGATGATGAGCTTGTCGACGCTCAAGGTTTGTGCCTCACCTTTGGCGTCGGTGTAAGCGACGCTAACGCCCTTCTTAGCCTTCTTGACTTCGCTGATCTTCACGCCCAAGTTGATCTTCAAACCTTGTTTGGTGAATGCCTTGTGCGCCTCTTTGGCGATCTGTTCATCGACCGCGCCCAAGAAAGTCGGCAGCGCTTCGAGCACCGTCACGTCAGCCCCCAAACGGCGCCAGACCGAGCCCATTTCCAGGCCAATCACGCCCGAGCCTATGACCCCGAGCTTGGCGGGCACGGCGCTCATTTTCAAAGCGCCGTCGTTCGACAAAATGATCTCTTCGTCGAACGGCGCACCAGGCAGCACGCGGGCGTTAGAGCCGGTGGCCAAGACGATGTGCTTGCCGGTCAAATTTTCATTCGCATTGCCCGTCACAGCGATCTCGTAGCCGCCCTCCACTGCCGCGTTTGCCGGCTTCACGAACGAGCCGCGGCCGTGGAAGAAGCTGACCTTGTTCTTCTTCAACAAGTACAGGATGCCGTCGTTGTTTTGCTTCACGACGGTGTCTTTGCGGCCCTGCATCTTGGCAATGTCCATCGTCAAGTTGGACAAACCTATGCCGTGATCGGCAAAGTGGTGCCCGGCTTGGTCAAAGTGCTCGCTCGATTGCAGCAGCGCCTTTGAGGGAATGCAGCCGACGTTGGTGCAGGTGCCACCCGGAGCCGGGCCTCCTTTGTCGTTTTTCCATTCGTCGATGCAAGCGACGCTGAAGCCCAACTGCGCTGCGCGGATGGCGGCGATGTAGCCGCCGGGGCCGCCGCCGATGACGATGACGTCAAACTGTTTGTTGCTCATTTTTTTCAGTGCTTAGATGTCAAACAGCAAGCGGGATGGGTCTTCCAGCGCTTCTTTCATGGCCACCAAACCCAGCACGGCTTCGCGGCCGTCGATGATGCGGTGGTCGTAAGACATGGCCAAATAATTCATTGGGCGGATGACGATTTCGCCGTTCTCCACCACGGCGCGGTCTTTGGTGGCGTGCACACCGAGGATGGCCGACTGCGGCGGGTTGATGATGGGCGTGGACAACATCGAGCCAAAAGTGCCGCCGTTGCTGATCGAGAAAGTGCCGCCCGTCAGGTCGTCGAGCGACAACTTGCCGTCGCGCGCTTTTTGGCCAAACTCAGCGATCTTTTTCTCGATGTCGGCAAAGCTCATTTGGTCGGCGTTGCGCAGGATGGGCACCACCAAACCGCGCGGTGAACCCACGGCAATGCCGATGTCAAAGTAGCCGTGGTAGACGATGTCATTGCCATCAACCGATGCGTTGATGATGGGGTACTTCTTCAGCGCATGCACCGCCGCTTTGACGAAGAAGCTCATGAAGCCAATCTTCACGCCGTGCTCTTTTTCAAACTTTTCTTGGAAGCGTTTGCGCATGTCCATCACCGGTGCCATGTTCACTTCATTGAAGGTGGTGAGGATGGCGTTGGTGCTTTGCGATTGCACCAAGCGCTCGGCGATGCGCGCACGCAAACGGCTCATGGGCACGCGTTGCTCGGGGCGCTCGTCAAGGCGCACGCCGACCGGCACCGCCACTTGGGCGAGTGCGGGTTTGGAAGCGGCGGCGGGCTTGAGTGCGGCCGCGGATGCAGCGGCTGGTGCAGCGACCGGTGCAGCCTTGGTGGGTGACTCCAACGCGCCCAGCACGTCGCCCTTGGTGACGCGACCATCTTTTCCAGTACCCGAAACCGAACCGCTGGCGATGTTGTTGTCAGCCATCAGCTTGGCGGCTGCGGGCATGGGATCTTTCACAACTGCGGCCGAAGGAGCTGGAGCTGATGCAGGCGACGGAACCACCGCCCTCGCCGCCAACGCGCTGACCGCCACGGTGCCTTCGGTGTCGATGCGCGCGATGACCTCTTCGGCCACGCACATTTCACCGTCGTCCTTCAAGAGTTGCGCCATCACGCCGGCAGCCGGTGCGGGCACTTCGAGCACGACTTTGTCGGTCTCGATCTCTACCAAAATTTCATCCAGCGCCACGGCGTCGCCGGGCTTTTTCTTCCACACCAACAAGGTGGCTTCTGCTACGGATTCAGACAACTGCGGGACTTTGACTTCAACGATGGCCATGGTTACTTTCGAATTTTTTAGCTGAGTTCTTCTGATTTGAAAAAGCGGGGTGCCGACATGTCAGGCACCGCCCGATGTGGGTCTATTTGCTGAGCACGAAACCTTTGAGCTTGCCAAAGGCTTGGTCCAGCAAAGCCTTCAATTGCTCTTGGTGCAAGTGCGAATAGCCAACCGCCGGTGAGGCCGATGCGGGCCGTCCCGCGTAGCCCAGCTTTTGGCCTTCGACCATGTTTTCGTGGATGAAATGCTGCACAAAAAACCAAGCGCCTTGGTTTTGCGGCTCGTCCTGCGCCCAGACGATTTCGGTCACGTTGGGAAACTTCTTCAACTCCGCCGCAAACGCTTTGTGCGGGAAGGGATAGAGCTGCTCTACGCGCAACACCACCACCGTGGCGGCCTTGTTCTCATCGCGGCGTTTCATCAAGTCGTAGGCCACCTTGCCCGAGCAAGCAATCACGCGTTTGACTTTCAGCGGATCGATGTCGGGATGATTCGCCCCAATCACCGTTCGAAATTCACCCTTAGTGAACTCCGACAAAGGCGAGCCCGCGTCTTTGGCGCGCAGCAAAGACTTGGGCGTCAAGATCACCAAAGGCTTGCGGAACATGCGCACCATTTGGCGACGCAGCAAATGGAAAATTTGGCTGCTCGACGTGGGCTGGACGATCTGCATGTTGTTGTCAGCCGCCAATTGCATGAAGCGCTCCAGGCGCGCCGACGAGTGCTCAGGCCCCTGCCCTTCGTAGCCGTGCGGCAGCATCAAGGTGATGCCGTTGGCGCGGCCCCACTTCACTTCGCCGGAGGCGATGAACTGGTCGATCACCACTTGCGCGCCGTTGGCGAAGTCGCCGAATTGCGCCTCCCAAATCACCAGCGTGTTGGGCTCGGAAGATGCGTAGCCGTACTCAAAGCCCAGCACTGCTTCTTCAGACAGCAAGGAGTCGATCACCACAAAAGGCGCTTGGCCTTCGGCGATGTGACGAAGCGGCGTGTAAGTGCCTTCGTTCCAACGCTCGCGGTTTTGGTCGTGCAGCACAGCGTGGCGGTGGGTGAAGGTGCCACGGCCGCAGTCTTCGCCCGACAAACGCACCGCGTAGCCGCTGGCCACCAGCGACGCGTAAGCCAAGTGCTCGCCCATGCCCCAATCGACGTTGATTTCGCCGCGACCCATGGCGGCGCGGTCGGCAATCACTTTCTCAACCAAGGGATGCGCTTTGAAGTCGCTGGGCAAAGTGGTGATGCGTTCAGCCAAGCGCTTGATTTCAGCCGTGGGCAAGGCGGTGTCCGCAGCGTCGGTCCACTTTTTGTTGAGGAAGGGCGACCAATCGACGGCGTACTTGCTCTTGTAGTTGGTGAGCACCGGATCGTGCGTGTGTTTGCCCGCGTCCATGGCCGCGCGGAAGGCTTTGACCATGTTGTCAGGGCCGTCAGCAGCCAACACGGTTTGCGTGACCAGCTTGTCGCCGTAGAGCTTGCGTGTGCCAGGGTGCTGCGCAATCTTTTTGTACATCAGCGGCTGCGTCAGCGCCGGCGTGTCTTGCTCGTTGTGGCCCAGTTTGCGGAAGCAAACGATGTCAACCACCACGTCTTTGTGGAACTCTTGGCGGTAGTCGAGCGCCATCTGCGAAGCCAAGACCACCGCTTCGGGGTCGTCGCCGTTCACGTGCAGCACGGGCGCTTCAATCATCTTCACCACGTCGGTGCAGTACAGCGTCGAGCGCGTGTCACGCGGGTCGCTGGTGGTGAAACCAATTTGGTTGTTGATGACGATGTGCACCGAGCCGCCGGTGAAATAGCCTCGCGTTTGGGCCAGCGCCAATGTTTCCATCACCACGCCTTGGCCCGCGAAGGCCGCGTCGCCGTGAACAATGATGGGCAGCACCGACTCGCCGGTTTTGTCGCCACGGCGGTCCAAGCGCGCCTTGACCGAACCTTCCACCACCGGGTTGACGATTTCAAGGTGCGACGGATTGAACGCCAAGCTCAGATGCACTGGACCTGCCGAGGTGGTCACGTCGCTGGAAAAACCTTGGTGATACTTCACGTCGCCAGAAGGCAAGTTTTCAGGGGCGGTGTGGTCAAACTCTGAGAACAAGTCGGCCGGTGCTTTCCCCAAGGTGTTGACCAGCACATTCAAGCGACCACGGTGGGCCATGCCGATGACGATCTCTTGAACGCCTTTGACGGCACCGCGCTGGATCAATTCGTCCATCGACGCGATGAAGCTCTCGCTGCCCTCCAGCGAGAAACGCTTTTGGCCGACGTACTTGGTGTGCAGGTAGCGCTCCAAGCCTTCAGCCGCCGTCAAGCGCTCCAAGATGTGCGTTTTCTCGTCGACGTTGAAGTTGGGTTTGGAGCGGATCGTTTCCAAACGCTGCTGCCACCAACGCTTTTCGGCCGGGTCGGTGATGTGCATGTACTCGGCACCGATGGAGCCGCAGTAGGTCTCGCGCAGGGCCTGCACGATTTGGCGCAAGGTCATGTTCTCGGCGGTCGAGAAGTAGGTGTTGCTGGCGCTGAAAGCGATGTCCATGTCGGACTCGCTGAGGTCGTAGAAGGCAGGCTCCAGCTCAGGAATTTTCGGGCGCTCTTGGCGCTTCAGCGGATCGAGGTCGGCCCAGCGTGAACCCAAAAATCGGTAAGCCGCGATCAACGACTGAACGTGAACTTGCTTGCGCGCGATGGCCAGGTCAGAGCCGCTGACTTTGTTGCCGAAGGCGTTGGCTTTGGCGCGCTGCGCGAAGGACTCCACCACGGGCGCATGCGCCACATCGCGGTCTTCAGAGCCGTCACCGGCGGGCACGTGTTGTAGGGCGTCGAAGTAAGCGCGCCACTGCTCGTCGACCGAGCCAGGGTTGTCGAGGTAGGCCTCGTACATCTCTTCAACGTAGGGCGCGTTGCCCCCAAACAAATGGGAGTTGGCCCGGTATTGCTGCATCATTTGCGCTCACCTTTTGTACCGGTTTCCGGCACGACAGTGGGTTGAAAAACCTTCCGCGACCCGGGTTTTCCGGTGGGCGGACTAGCGATCCACCTTTGCTGTTGCCAGAAAAGGGGAAGGGAAGGACATGAAAACTAATGAATTCCGAATGTAGCACCGCAGTGCGGGTGGGTTGATGACCTGAAGGCTCCGATCAGACTGCCAATGGCCCGGCTTTAAACAGCATTCACCCGCGCTTTGGCCTGCTTGAACTCAGCAGAAATGCGGGCCACCAGCTCGGCGGTGGGCACCACTTTCTTGATTGCGCTTATGCCTTGGCCGCAGCCCCAAATGTCTTTCCATGCTTTGGTGGCGGCACTGCCGAAGTTCATCTTGCTCGGGTCGCTTTCGGGCAAGGCTTCAGGGTCCATGCCCGCCGCGCGGACCGAGCCTTTGAGGTAGTTGCCGTGCACGCCGGTGAAGAGGTTGCTGTAGACGATGTCGTCGCTGGAGCTTTCGACAATCATCTGCTTGTACCCATCTGCTGCGCGTGCTTCTTCGGTGGCAATGAAGGCCGAGCCGATGTAAGCAAAGTCGGCACCCATGGCCAAGGACGCAGCCACCGCGCCGCCGTTGGCAATCGACCCACTCAGCGCCAAGGGGCCGTCAAACCATTCACGTATTTCTTGGATCAGCGCAAACGGGCTTTTCACCCCGGCGTGACCCCCTGCGCCAGCGGCCACGGCGATGATGCCGTCGGCGCCCTTCTCTATGGCCTTCTTGGCAAAGAAGTTGTTGATGATGTCGTGCATCACCACACCGCCCCAGGCATGAACCGCATCGTTCACGTCGGTGCGCGCGCCGAGCGAGGTGATGACGATGGGCACTTTGTACTTGGCGCACAGGGCCATGTCGGCGTCCAAGCGGTCATTGCTTTTGTGCACGATTTGGTTGATGGCGTAAGGCGCGGCGGGCTTGTCGGGATGCGCCTTGTTGTGAGCGGCCAGCGTCTCGGTGATCTCGGCCAGCCAGTCGTCCAGCAGCTCGGCAGGCCGCGCGTTCAACGACGGCATGGAGCCCACCACACCGGCGATGCACTGGGCAATCACCAGCTTGGGCGTGCTGATGATGAACAAGGGCGCGCCGATGATGGGCAAAGGAAGGTTTTGCAAAACGGCTGGCAAAGTCACAGGCAACTCCGAAGTTGATTTTTCAAAAACGTGAACGTCAGAACGAATCGAGCGCCATCGCGGTGACGCTGTCTGCGCCTTCGACGATGGCGTCGCGCATGCCTGGCGCCTTGCTCAAAATGTGATCGCCGTAAAAACGGGCGGTGGCAATTTTGGCTTTCAAGAATGCGGCGTCACCGGCACCTGTGGCCAGCTGTTCTTCGGCGATCAACAGCGAGCGCGCCATTTGCCAACCGGCCATCACATTGCCCGCCAACATCAGGTACGGAACCGAGCCCGCAAACACCGCGTTGGGGTTGGACTTGCTTGCACCGCACACAAAGTCCACCACGCTCAACAAGGCCGCGCGGGCAGCGCTCAGTCGCTTGTGCATGATCAAGGCGGCGGCGGTTCCACTGCCCATCAACGCCACTTCGGTGGCCTTGATTTGGTCGGCAATCGCCTTGACCGTGCGACCACCATCGCGCGCAGTTTTGCGGCCGACCAAGTCGTTGGCCTGAATAGCGGTGGTGCCTTCGTAGATCGTCAGGATTTTTGCGTCCCTGTAATACTGCGCCGCGCCGGTTTCTTCGATGAAGCCCATGCCGCCATGCACCTGCACGCCCAGGCTGGTCACTTCCAAACTCATCTCGGTGCTGAAGCCTTTGACCAGCGGCACCATGAATTCATAAAAGGCCTGGTTCTGTTTGCGCACTTCGGCATCACCGTGGTGATGCGCCGCATCAAACGCCGCTGCCGCCACAAACGCCATGCTGCGGCAACCTTCGGTGTAGGCGCGCATCGTCATCAGCATGCGGCGCACATCGGGGTGGTGAATGATGGTGGCGCTGCCGGGAGTGGAGCCGTCCACCGGGCGGCTTTGCACACGGTCTTTGGCGTAGTGCGCGGCTTTTTGGTAGGCCATTTCAGCCACCGCAATGCCTTGCACGCCCACCGCATACCGGGCCGCATTCATCATGATGAACATGTACTCAAGGCCACGGTTTTCTTGACCTATGAGCTGACCCACCGCGCCGCCGTGGTCGCCAAATTGCAGCACCGCGGTGGGGCTGGCCTTGATGCCCAATTTGTGCTCGATGCTGACGCAATGCGCGTCATTGCGCGCACCCAAACTGCCGTCTGCCGCCACCATGAATTTCGGCACGATGAACAAGCTGATGCCCTTCACACCTTCGGGCGCGCCCACCACGCGGGCCAGCACGAGGTGGACGATGTTGCTCGCCATGTCGTGTTCGCCGTAGGTGATGTAGATCTTGGTGCCGAAGATCTTGAAGCTGCCGTCGGGCTGCGGCTCGGCGCGGGTGCGCACCATGGCCAAGTCGCTGCCGGCCTGCGGCTCGGTCAGGTTCATGGTGCCTGTCCACTCGCCCGAAATCATCTTGGGCAAATACAAGGCTTGCTGCGCTTCGCTGCCTGCGGTGAGCAGCGCTTCGATCGCGCCATCGGTCAACAGCGGGCACAGCGCGAAGCTCATGTTGGCGCTGTTGATCATCTCAATGCAAGCCGCACCTATGACCTTGGGCAAACCTTGCCCGCCGAAGTCGACCGGGTGCTGCAAACCTTGCCAACCGCCTTCGCCAAATTGGCGAAACGCGTCTTTGAAACCCGGAGTGGTCGTGACCACGCCGCCCTTGAAACTTGACGGGTTTTTGTCGCCCTCCCAGTTCAAGGGCGCGAGCACGCCTTCGGTGAATTTGGCGCACTCTTCCAACACGGCTTGCGCGGTGTCCAGGCCCGCGTCTTCAAACGCCGGGATCTTGGCCACCTCTTCCAAGGCGGCCAATTCATTCATGCAAAACAGCATGTCTTTGACAGGGGCAAGATAGCTCATTGGGTGTCCTTCAAAAACGAAGATTCAGGCAAGAAAAAACCCGTTGGCCCTGGTGACGGCGAACGGGTTTAAATGGGTTAACAACGCATCAAAGTGCAGCCACCAACTCAGGAACGGCAACAAACAAATCGGCTTCCAAGCCGTAGTCGGCCACGCTGAAGATGGGCGCTTCAGGGTCTTTGTTGATGGCAACAATCACCTTGCTGTCCTTCATGCCAGCCAAGTGCTGGATGGCACCTGAAATGCCAGCCGCGATGTAGAGCTGCGGCGCCACGATCTTGCCGGTTTGACCGACTTGCCAATCGTTGGGCGCGTAGCCTGCATCGACTGCCGCGCGGCTGGCCCCTAAAGCCGCACCGAGTTTGTCGGCCAGCGGCGTGAGCACTTCGGCGAACTTGTCGCTGCTGCCCAAGGCGCGGCCGCCGCTGACGATGATCTTCGCGGCAGTGAGTTCGGGGCGGTCGAGCTTGGCAATTTCGCTGCCCATGAAGGTCGACAAACCGCCGTCGGCGGAGGCGCTCAACACGTCAACAGCAGCGCTGCCGCCTGTGGCTGCGGCGGGGTCGAAGCCCGTAGTGCGCACCGTGATGACCTTGGTGGCGTCGGCGCTGTGCACGGTGGCAATCGCATTGCCTGCGTAGATGGGGCGGTCAAACGTGTCGGCGTTTTCGACGCGAATGATGTCGGAGATTTGCGCCACATCCAGCTTGGCCGCAACGCGCGGCGCAATGTTTTTGCCCGATGCCGTGGCCGCAAAAAGGATGTGGCTGTAGCTTGATGCAACGCCCAAAATTTGCGCCTCCATGTTCTCAGCCAAGCCGTGGGCGAAGGCCGCGCTGTCAGCATGAAGCACTTTGCTCACACCTGAGATTTGCGCCGCCGCCGCCGCCGCCGCGCCAGCGTTTTCGCCCGCCACCAAAACATGCACATCACCGCCGCATTTCAAAGCCGCAGTCACGGTGTTAAGGGTCGCTCCTTTGATGGACGCGTTGTTGTGTTCGGCAATTACCAAGCAGGCCATGTCAGATCACCTTCGCGTCGTTTTTCAGTTTGGAAACCAGCGTCGCCACATCAGGCACTTTGATGCCTGCGCTGCGTTTGGGCGGCTCGCTGACCTTGATGGTTTTGATGCGCGGCGTCACGTCCACGCCCAAGTCAGCGGGCTTGAAAACGTCGAGCGTTTTCTTCTTGGCCTTCATGATGTTGGGCAGCGTGACGTAGCGCGGCTCGTTCAGGCGCAAGTCGGTGGTGACGACGGCGGGGAGCTTCACCTTCAGCGTTTCCAGGCCGCCGTCAACTTCACGCACCACGTGGGCAAAGCCGTCCACCACATCCACTTTGTTGGCAAAAGTGGCTTGCGGCAAACCTGCCAGCGCGGCCAGCATTTGGCCGGTTTGATTGCAGTCGTCGTCGATGGCTTGCTTGCCCAAAATCACCAAGCCGGGTTGCTCTTTGTCCATCAAAGCTTTGAGCAATTTAGCGACTGCCAACGGCTGCAACTCGACATCGGTTTCGACCAAGATGGCGCGGTCTGCACCAATCGCCATGGCAGTGCGCAAGGTTTCTTGGCACTGCGTGACGCCGCACGACACGGCGATGACCTCGCTCACCACGCCTTTTTCGCGCAACCTAACCGCCTCTTCTACAGCGATTTCGTCGAACGGGTTCATGCTCATCTTGACGTTGGCGATGTCGACGCCGCTGCCGTCTGACTTGACACGGACTTTCACGTTGTAATCCACCACCCGTTTGACGGGAACCAGCACCTTCATAGCGAGCACTCCTAGGACGTGTCTGTTTAATTGAATCTGAGTTTAGTGGCGCTCACCGTAGCAAGGGCTGACAGCAAACCGAAAACCACAAGCGCGCCATGAAAACGCACGGTCGTTCTATTTTAGGAGGATTGGACAAAAACCTTCGAGTGAGCTGCCTAACCTGATCCTCACGGCACCACTGGAGAACGGCGTGTCCGGCTCGGGCTTGGGCGCTTTGTCGGCGTTGTGCGCCTTGAACGCCGCCAAGCGCAATTGCCGCATCGGCCAGCGATGCAGACAGATTCAACTCAGGCAGCCTCTCGCGCCGCCTGAGCGCCGCGCCCCACATTGATCGGTGCTAGCAGCAGCAAACCAAGCAAGAAAAACAACGCAGTCGACACGATGGCGATGCGGTGGTTGCCTGCCGTCAAGACCGTGACGAGGCCGTATGTGATGGGCCCGACGATGGCTGCCAAGCGCGTGGCAAACGTCCACAACCCAAAAAATTCACCCAACTGTTTTTGCGGCGCGAACAAGCCCACCATGGCGCGCCCTGCCGACTGGCTGGAGCCCATGCACAGCCCGGCAATCACGGCAGCCACCCAGAACAAGGTGGCGGTTTGCGCCAATGCAGCCAACACCGTCATCACCACCCAACCGGCCAAAGTGACGCCCAGGGCCAGCTTGTGACCCATGCGGTCTTGGCCGTAACCAAAGGCAAAGGCACCCAGCGCGGCGGCAATGTTGACCAAGAAGATCAGGGCCATGGTGTCGGCCTGCTTGAAGCCCAGCGTTTGCTCGGCATAAATCGCGGCCAAGGCAATCACGACCGATATTCCAGCTTGGTAACAAGCGCCGCAGGCCAGCAGCCACCGAAAGTCTGAAAAGTTTTTTGACGCGCGCACGGTGGTTTTCAGTCGTTGCCAAGAAGCTGCAAAACCAGACACGCCGCCCGACCCGGCCTGATAAGGCTGCGCCACCGCACGCTCGCGCAACAGCACAAACGTCACCACTGCAGCCAACCCGTAGACGCCGGCCGTGATGAGCATGGTGACCGGCACAAACGAAGTGGCAGGCTCGCCGCGCGCCTGCGCCGAAAGCACGTAAGCCAAGCTCAAACCCAAGGACAACATGCCGCCCAAATAACCAAAACTCCAGCCCCAACCTGACACGCGCCCCATCGCATCAGGCCGGGCCAACTCAGGTAAAAACGACGCGGTCATTGACTCGCCGATGGAATAAAAAGTGTTCGACAAAACGATCAACACCACCGCCAGCGCCAAGTCACCGCGCCCCACCGTGGCCAGCAACAGCGTGGCCGCCACACAACCCACCGTGGCCAACACCAAGATTTTTTTCTTCGATGCACGCATGTCGGCAAAGGCACCGATGGCCGGCATCGCCACCATGACGATCAAGCTAGAAAGCGCCAACGTCAGCGTCCACGCCAAGGTGGCCCAGGCCGCGTCTTTGGCGACCACACCCACAAAGTAAGAGTTGAAAACCGCAGTCAGGACGACCGTGGTGTAGCCCGAATTGGCGAAGTCGTACATCGCCCAACCAAACACCTCGCGCTTGCGAACACCTGAGTTCAAAGCGTCTTGGGGAAACAAGGCCATGGCAACTCCGGCGCAGCGAATGCAAGACTTCGATTGGTGCCCGGGACGGGGATCGAACCCGTACGCCCTCTTTCGAGAAGCGGCGGATTTTAAGTCCGCTGTGTCTACCAGCTTCACCACCCGGGCGGCCTGTGGATTATTGCTTGGCCGCAACAGCTTGGCACCCAAAAAAAGAGGCCTTGCACGCATGCAAGGCCTGGATTTTTGGAGGCGCGACCCGGAGTCGAACCGGGCTAGACGGATTTGCAATCCGTTGCATAACCGATTTGCTATCGCGCCTTATGCATCAAAACATCAGTCTGAGAATCTGAATCATAAATACTGAGAAAAAAAGGGAAGCCGAAGCTTCCCTTTTTCTTTTTTCTTCTGGAGTCAAATTTGGAGCGGGAAAAGAGGCTCGAACTCTCGACCTCAACCTTGGCAAGGTTGCGCTCTACCAACTGAGCTATTCCCGCATTTCTGAACTGAAGTTTTCACTTTCTGTCAGAG
>JANYJJ010000030.1 GCA_025358485.1 Burkholderiales bacterium
CCACCGCGCCGTAGCTGCCGATGCGTGAGTCTTTCATGATGACCAAAGCGCGCTCGCGGCTGACTGCGCCGCCGAGCGCGTCGCAGGTGTCGGCCCAGCCGTCTTCGTGAAAGGCCCCAGTGAGCACCAGGCTGGCGGTCATCGACAACAACACCGCCACGGCGGGCGTGAACAGCCAATGGCCAGCCCACAACACCGCTGCCGCGACCGCACCGATGACAAAACCGACCAAGGGAAAGTGGCGTGCACATGCATGCAACCACGACGGCTCGAAACCCACCCAACGCGGAATGGGCACGCGCGTGAAAAACTGCAAGGCGATGAAGAAAAGGCGCAGTTCGTGTTTCATCGCTTCTTTCAGTACTTCCTGCAACCCTTCGTTGACCACATCACGCACATCAAAGGCTCATGCCTTGGTGCTGACACCCGCGGACTCAAAGCTGGCCATGTCGCGCAAGAACAGGGTGGCACTGACGATCAACGGCCACGCCAACGCGCCCCCACTGCCCTCGCCCAAGCGCAATCCCATGTCAATGAGCGGCATGACCTGCAAGTGGCGCAGCATCAAGGCATGGCCCGCTTCGTCTGAGCGGTGCGCGAAAACGCAGTAGTCCAGCACGGCCGGCGACAAGCGCGAAGCCACCAACACCGCCGCGCCGCAGATGAAGCCGTCAACCACCACCACGCGGCGTTCAGACGCGGCTTGCAGGGCGGCGCCGGCCATCATGGCAATTTCGAAACCGCCGAATGCGCCCAGCACGTCAAGTGGCTCGGTGACGTTGGCGTGCAGGCTGAGCACCTCTTGCAACACCGCGCGTTTGCGATTCAGTCCAGCTTCGTCCAAACCGGTGCCGCGACCGCTGCATCTGTTGATGGCTTCACCGCACAAACGCGACATCAACAGCGCTGCGCTGGAGGTGTTGCCTATGCCCATTTCACCCAGCAGCAGTGCGTTGCCTGGCAGGCCGCGCACCACGTCAACACCGGCTTGCAAGGCTTGCTGGCACTGGTCTGCGGTCATGGCGACGGTGGCCGATGAGTCGGCGGTGCCCGGGGCCACTTTGCGTTGCAGCAACGCCGCGCGCGCCTCGAAATCGTGGCGCACTCCGGCATCCACCACCGTCAAAGCCAAACCGTGTTGACGGGCCAACACGCTGACCGCAGCGCCACCGGCCAGGAAGTTTTCCACCATCTGCCACGTCACGTCGCTGGGGTAAGCCGACACGCCGCGCGCCGCCAAGCCGTGGTCGGCGGCAAACACCACCAACTGCGGCTCGGTGAGTGCAGGGTTGATGCTGCGTTGGATCAAACCCAGTTGCAACGCCAGAGCTTCCAAACGGCCCAGCGCGCCGATGGGCTTGGTTTTGCTGTCGATGCGCGCTTGCAGTTGGGCCGCCAGTGCGGCGTCGTGGATGGGGGAAATGGACGGCGTGATGAAGTTCATGGTCGGCATTTTTTGAAAAATTGGGAGGCCACTTTTTGGATCGATCAACACTTCACTCGCGCGTCACTTACTCGTCACTCACCCGTCGCTCACCCGTCACTCACCCAGCGCAGACACCGCAATCCAGCGGTCGCGCAGCCGCTCCACGCTCACTGCGTTGTCAAACACGGCACGCAATTCAAGGTGAACTTTGGGATCGTCTCGGGAGCCTTCAGCGGTGATGCGGCCTGCCTGCATGACCACCAAGCGGTCGGCCTGCAAGGCCAACGACAAGTCGTGCAGCACGCTGATGACGCTGCTGCCTTCATGAGTCAGTCGCTTCAACAATCGCACCAGCGCAACCTGGTGCGGCGGGTCCAGGTGCGTGGTCGGTTCGTCCAACAACAGCAGCGGTGCCTCCACCGCCAAGGCGCGCGCCAGCCACACGCGTTGGCGTTCACCGCCCGAGAGTTCATGCAAGCGGCGGTCTTGCCACGCTGCGCATTCGGTGTGGGCCATGGCGCGCTGCACAGCGGCTTCGTCTTGCGACGTGGTTGCACCCAGCACACCGAGGTGCGGCAATCGGCCCAGATGCACCAACTCGCGCACCGTCAGGTCGCCGCTGGTTTCGCCTTGCTGCGACAACCAAGCCAATTGCGTGGCGCGTGATCTGTGCGGCAGTTCGTCCAAAGGCTGACGGTTCAAAAAAACCTGGCCCGCATCGGGTGTTTGCAACCCCGCCAAAACGCGCAACAAAGTCGACTTGCCTGCGCCGTTGGGCCCAACGATGGCCGTCCAACCCGGTTGCAGTTCCAGGCTGACTTCACGCAGCGCCGGCGTGCTGCCCAGGCGCAAGCTCAGGGCCGTGGCGGACAACTTCGGCGCGTTCAATCCAAACCCCGACGCTGCAACAGCCACAGCAAATATCCACCGCCCAGGACAGCGGTCAACACACCCACCGGCACCTCGACAGGTGCCAACACACTGCGTGCCAACACGTCAGACAACAACAACAAACAACCCCCCATGCCCGCGCTGGCCAGCACGCTGTAGCCATACGGCGAAGGCGCAAAACGTCTTACCAAGTGCGGTGCCACCAAGCCCACAAAACCAATCAAACCGGCTTGCGACACGGCCACGCCCGTGGCCAACGCCATGGCCGCGATCAACGCCAAACGCAGACGCGGCAAGGCCAAGCCGAGGCTGCGTGCGCTGTCTTCACCCAGGCTCAAGGCGTCCAACAAGCGCGACAGACGCCACGCCACCGGCGCAGCCACCAACAGCCCAGCCGCCAAGGCTGCACAGCTGCCCCAACTCAAAAAACCCGTGCTTCCCAACAGAAATGCTTGCTTGCCGCGCAGCGCATCAGGGGCCATGGTGGTGACCATGTCGCCCACAGCCGACAGCATCACGCCCACCACCACACCCGCCAACAACAGGCGCAAGCTGTGCCGCGTGCCGCGAGCCATCAGCAATGTGAAACCCACGCCCAACAGCGCACCCGCAAACGCGGCGCTGACCAAACCTACGCGTTGCAATCCATCCAGCGTGGCCATGCTCAAGCCTTGACCTTGACCCGCGGCGAGTGAGGAGGCTGCCAACACCAACACCACACCCAGCGACGCACCCGAGGCCGAACCCAACAAATACGGATCGGCCAGCGGATTGCGAAACAAGCCCTGCGCCAGCGCACCGGCCAGGCCCAGCAACGCACCCACGAACCACGCACCCAGCGTGCGAGGCGCGCGAATTTCACCAACAATGAGAGCGGCGTCTGAGCCTTGCAGCATCGCCATCAAACCCGGCACCGACCAGCCTTCGCTGCCCGCAGCAAGGCCGGCCGCCAACAGCGCAGCGCTCAGCAGCAGCAGGCCCCAAGCCAACTGCGTGCGGCGTCGGGCGTCGCGTTCTGACATTGCTGACATTGCTGACACTAGCCTCGCACCTGCGGCAATTTCGCCAAACAAGCGGACAACACCAAAGCCGCTTCACCCATGCGCGGGCCGGGGCGAATCAGCAGTTCGTAGCTTTCAGAAGTGAAGCCGCAAGCAGCGCCGCGCTTCAATGCGCGCAAGGCCGACCAGCCCGGGCGCTTGGGCATCTCGGCCACGCTGCGCGCAGTGGCCATGACCACATCGGGCTGGGCGCGCACCACAAATTCAGGGCTGAGTTTGGGGAAAGGCCCCAGCGCTTCGGGCACGACGTTGGCCATGCCCAAACGGGTCAAGGTTTCACCGATGAAGGAAGACGCACCGGCCGCGTAAGGCGTCGCATCGGCCTCGAAGTAAACACGCTGACTGCGCAGAGACGCGGGCACAAGCGCTGCTGCTGCGGTGATGTCGGTTTCTATCTTTGACCACACCGCTGCCGCTTCATTTGGCGTGCCCAGCAGCCGCGCAAGTAAATTCAAACTGCGCATCACATCGGCGTGGTTGCGTGACTCCAGCACCATCACTTTCACGCCCAAACCTTCAAGCCGATCAATCACCCGCGCCGACGTGGCGGCCAACACCACGTCAGGTTTCAACGCCACGATGCGCTCGATTTGCGCGTCGTCCAAACCACCCAGTTTGGGCAGCTTCAGCACGCTGGCGGGCCAGTTGGAAAACTGATCGGTGCCGACCAATCGCGAACAAGCGCCAAGGGCACAAACGCTCTCGGTCAACGACGGCAGTAGGCTGACGATGCGCAGCGGCGGTGCGGGCAATTGCAGCGCCGCGCCTCGGTCGTCTTGGACGCTGATGGCGGTGCTTTGTGCAGTGCCGGGTGAGGCACTTTGTGCAGTGCCCGGCAAGGCAGTGCACATGCACCACACGACAAACAACGTCATCAGCTTGCGCATGGGCGGTGTCTCAAAGCCCCGCGCTGTCGAAGCGCAGGCCCAGCCACGCTTGTCGGCCCAGCGCTTGGTAGTCGCGCAGGGGCTCGATGTTGCGGTTGGTGGCGTTCAAGAGTTTGGCCTCCAACGACCACTGCGGGGTCATGCGCCAGGTGGTGCGCAAATCCAAAGTTTCGTAGCCGCCGAGCTGCACCACGCCATCAGGCCGCGAACCCACCGCGAGCAGCGCGGCGCTGAAGTTCCACGCGCCGCTGACGTAGTCTGCGTTCAGGCTTTCTTGATGCGCGGCGCGGCGCGACAAACGCATGCCGGTGTCGGCGTCTTTGGCGTCGAGCACGTCAACATTGGCACGCAAGATCAAGCCACCTGCGCTGGTGCTGGCTGCCAGCGTGGCACCCGTCAAACGCGCCCGGCTGATGTTGGCAGCGCAGCCGTATTGGTAGCTGGAACCGACACCCGCAGGACAAATCATGCTGTCAGGCTGATAGCCAATTTGGTCGCGCACCTTGTTTCGGTAGACGGTGATGGATGCATTGCTGGCGGCATGTTGCCAAGACAAACCGGCCTCAACGCTGCGGCCTTTTTCGGGCCGGACGCTGTTCACGCCGTAATCTGGGAAGTACAAATCGTTGAAGCTGGGTGCGCGAAACGTGCTGCCCACCAAGGCGCGCACGCGCCACGCTGCGGCCACGTCCATGGCCCAGCCCAAACGGCCGGTGGTCACGTCGCCGTAGACCGAGCTGTTGTCGCGGCGCACATCAGCCTGCACTGCATGCGCGCCGTACTGACCCGAGTAGCCCAGCGCCAGCGCGTTGTTGTTGCGTTGAACCGCAGCCAAGTAAGCATCAGCGCGGGCAGACTCTTTGAGGTTTTCAAACAGCGCGACCAATTGTTTGTCCGCTTTGTCGGCTTTGTCGGCACCGAACTTCCACGCCGTTTGCCACGTAAATTGGCTGCGCTGTGTCAGGTATTGCTGTGTTTGGGTGCCTCCTGAGACTGAGTCGTCTTTGCCGCGGGCGAACTGCAAGCTGGTGGTCAAGGCAGGGCTGATGACGCCGCGATAGTCCAGGGCCGCGACCTGATTGACCAAGCGACTGCGGAAATCAGGTGACGGGTCCTGCACGAAGTTGGGTGCCAAAAATTCGGAGTCGTCGTACTGCGCGTTCAGGCGGTTGCGCACCAGCTTCAAACCCACGCGATGGCCCGCTGTCGGCGTGAATCCGAGGTTCAACGTGCCGTTGCTGCGACCAAAGCCGTCGGCATCAGGGTTGTAGTTACCGAGCTGATCGCCGGGCCGCAAGCTGGACACACCATTGCTGGTTTCACGACCGACGCTGGCTGCGTAGTCCACACCACCGCTCGCGCCAGACAAACCCGCTTCCGCTTGGCGCGAACCATAGCCGCCGACCTTCACCGCCGCGTTGAACTGCATCGCCGCTTGGCCGCGCCGCGTGAAAATTTGCACCACGCCGCCCACCGCATCAGCACCGTACAAACTTGACGCGGGACCACGTAACACTTCGATGTGATCGACCTGCGACAGCGACAGCGCAGCCAGATCAGCTTGCCCCAAAGTGGCCGACCCGATACGCACGCCGTCGATCAACACCACCGTGCTGTTGGTGCCCGAGCCGCGCAGCAAGAAGCCACTGATTTGTCCGGGGCCACCGTTGCGCGTCATTTGCAAACCGGCCTCACGGCGCAGTAAATCTTCTATCGAATCTGCGCTGCTTCTGCGTATTTGGTCTGAGTCGATCACAACCACGTCAGAGGTGATGCGAGACAGCTGGCTGGGCTCTCGGGTGGCCGTGATGACCACCGTATTGAGTTGTGTTTGCGCTTTGGCGGGCAAGGAACAAACAGCGGAAACAGAAATGGAAAATGAAACGGAAACAGCAACGGGTAAGCTGAACACAGCCATAGGCGCACAAAGCACCTGAGGGGGAAAACGCATGGTGATGAAGACTCGGACAACATGCCAGCGTCCTGCTTCCCCGCAGGCGTTGGCGATATGACACGGCTTGCGCCGCATCGCGTGTTGGCCGGTATCCGGGCTGACGAAGCGATCTTTGCGACCTTCCCAGCAACCTTTCAGTCACCAGTGGTGTGAGCACAAAAACTGAAGCCAGATGTCATTTCAAAAATGATTTCGGCTTCGTTCGTCTTACCGTTGCGGGGGCAGCGCAGATTTGGTTGAGGCCTTGCGACCCTGTCCTTCTGCTTCCCGTTTATCTGTGTTCGCAGAAAAGCAAACACGGGCACCAACGCGTTGAATTGTATGCGCCGCGCCTACAATTCGCGTGTCCGCTCCCCCTCTAATCCACCCAGCAACACGCCATGGCCAAGATAGAAGAACTCGCCGATCGGGTTGAGCGTTTGCTGTTGCGCTTTGACGAGTTGTCGCGCACCCAGCAACTGGTTGAAGCGCAATTGGCCAGCGTGACGCAAGAGCGCGACAGCTTGAAGTCGCGCCTGAACGCGGCGCGCAGTCGCATCGACGCGCTGCTTGACCGCTTGCCCACCGACGCCTTCGCGGCCGAAGCCCGTTCTGAATCCGCAGGATCTGAGACCGCCGAATCGGCGCCCCTTGAAGTCACCCCAGCAAGCCACCACCGACCATGAAACAAATGGAAGTGACCATCCTTGGTCAGAGCTACATCTTGGGCTGCCCCGAAGGCGGCGAAGCGTCGCTGCTGGCGGCCGTGGCCACCGTAGACCGCGAAATGAGCGGCATCCGCGATGCAGGCAAAGTCAAAGCGCGCGAGCGCATGGCCGTGTTGGCGGCGTTGAATCTGGCTTACGCCTTGGCCGAGCGACCTGCCGTCAAACACAACCGCAGCAACAGCGCAGACTTTGTGGCTGCCAACGCTGATGCAGGCACAGTGGACGTCGGCGGATTGATTCGACGAATCGATCACGCATTGGGTGCGAATGGTCAATTGCTTTGACATCGCACTGACAGCGCAGCAAGCGTAGACTGATTGCGTCCGTTGCCTACCAGTGAGTTCTATATTTCCTTGTACCAATGCTCATATGAGCAGGGCTTGGAACATCGCCAGGCAGGCGTGATCGTCTCGCGTCAGATGAACCCGAAACTTGGCTGACCTCGCCCACCTGAACTGCTACGGTTCAGGAATGCGGCTCACGGTTTGCAACGGACACCTCTTCCCATGAATTCATGTCGATGAATTTAAGCGCGGCAACCTGCCGCAACAGCCGCCGCCATGAGTTTTGATTTGTCCTGGCAGCTCGTCCTCGAACTGCTGCTTTTGGGCAGCGTCACCGGCTTTCTAGCTGGTCTGTTGGGCATAGGTGGCGGCATGCTGATGGTGCCGTTTTTGACCTTGCTGCTGACGCACAAAAGCTTTCCGCCCGACCTCGTCATCAAGATGGCCGTGGCCACTTCATTGGCCACCATTTGTTTCACTTCAATTGCGTCGGTGCGCGCGCACCAAGCGCGCGGGGCGGTGCGCTGGGACGTGGTCAAACTCTTGGCGCCCGGCATCATAGTGGGCGGTTTGATAGGCGCTCAAATTGCGAAGGCCTTGCCGACCACGGCGTTGGCGGTGTTGTTTGCGGCGTTCATCGGTTTTTCAGCCACGCAGATGTTGCTCAACAAAAAACCCGCCGCCTCGCGTCAATTGCCCCAGGGCACGGGCATGTTGGGCGCGGGTGGTTTGATCGGCTTGTTGTCGTCGCTGGTGGGTGCCGGCGGCGCCTTCATTTCGGTGCCCTTCATGACCTGGTGCAATCTGCCCATACACAACGCGGTGGGCACGTCGGCGGCCCTGGGTTTTCCGATTGCAGTGGCGGGCACGGTGGGCTACATCGTGGCCGGTTGGTCGCTGCATGATCTGCCACCGGGTGCCTTGGGCTTCTTGTACCTGCCCGCGCTGTTGGTTATTTCTGTGGCCAGCATGAGCACCGCGCGTTGGGGCGCTGCGGCGGCTCATCGCATGGACATGGCGCAACTGCGGCGCATGTTTGCGGTGTTGCTGTACGGCCTGGCGGCGTACATGCTGTGGAACGCACACCAGAGCAGTTGACCGCAAGCGGTCAGAGCGATTCGAACTTGATGCTCGCCAAGGTAACGTGATTGCCGCCGCGCGCTTGAGCTTCGTGCAGAGCCACATCCGCCGCATTCATCAACTCGTCTTGCGTGTGCGCGGTGTGCGGAAAGCTCGACACGCCCATCGACACCGTGAAGCCCAAATCGCGCCCTTCCAGCACCACGATCTGCGTAGCGCACTGACGCCGCATACCTTCCATGCGCGAGTGCGCCGTGGCCAAGCCCACGCCCGACAACAGCACCGCGAAATGACTTTCGTCCAGACGGCACGACGCGTCCATCGCACGGGTGTTGCTGCGCAGCAATCGGCCCAAAGCTTCCAGAATTCGCGTGCGCGCTGGTTCGCCTGAGGCCTTGACGACGTCATTGGGCGCGTCAAGGGCAATCGACACCAGCGCAAATTCGCGGTGCTCGCGCGACGACAAATCGACCTCGCGGCGCAGTTGATCGTCGAAGTGCCCGCGTTGAAACAGGCCCGTCACGCCATCGCGCAAACCGCCATCGGCCAAGTCGCGGCGCACGGTCTCCATCGACTGCTCCTGTTGCTGCTGCTGCTCCAGTTGCAGAAGCGCTTTCGCCAATTGCGCCTCGCGTTGCTTGTCGGCCGTGACTTCAGCCCACACGCAAAACAAAAAACGCGGAGGCCCTTCGCGTGCTGGCAAGGCCATGCGGGTGACGCTGAATTCGCGCTTTTGCCCGTCCAGTTCCACGCGGTGCTCGCTGAGGTGCGGGCCACTTTGGGCTGATGCCACCTGCTCGGCAGCGCGCCACGAGCTGGTATGCGCCGCGTGCAGCAAATCGGCGTCGGTCTGTCCCATCATTTCATGCGCAGAGCTGTGGAACAAAGCAGCCATGCGCGCATTCACATTCACATATCGGCCAGTGGCGATTTCCTTGATCGCCAAACACGCGTCCAAGCGCGTGACCAAGCCGAACAACACCGCGCCCAGTGCACCACCGTCCAGCTCCAGGGCCGCCGCGAGTTCGCGAGCCCGGTCTGAAAGGTCTGGTGCAGACGACGACGTCAGCTCGCTCATGAATACAAATCCTGTGAGGTCGATGGCGCAAAGTGCACCAGGCTTGAACCTGCGGTGAACTACCGATTTTGTGGCTGCGGCTGGCGAGGCATTCCAGCAAGATTTTTCCGCAGCTATTTCGATGAATGATAGCGGCGGGCTCACGTTCTCAGGTGAGCACCATCATCTTGCCACCCGAGTTCGGCACTTACAGCACGTAAGTCCTTGATTTGCCTGACTGACGTTCAAAAGCGCCGACTACAAAACAGGCTGGGAGAGTTCGGCGGGTGTCGGTATTGGTAGTTGGAGAACGGTGAACAGCGACCTCTGAGCCGGTGTCATCTCGGTCAGCCCGTGCAGGGCTTGCCCATCGGCAGTGCGCACGCTTTGTTGATAGATGCGCTGCAGTTGCTGAAGCAGCCGGGTCGGTGACTCCTCCCGGTTGCTTGCCTTCAGCCGCATGCGCATCACCCGGTACAAGATCAGCGCCAAAAAGCACACCAGCGCATGGGCGCGGATGCGCTTGGGCAACCGGTGGTAGACCGGGCCGATCTGGATGTCGGACTTCAGCACCCGAAATCCCCGCTCGATATCGGCTCGATGTCAGCCAGGGTCTCATATCGCTGCACCACCTCAGCCGCCGACGCGTCGGTGTTCGTCACCCGCAGCAGCTTGCCACTCTGCAGTTCGAGGTAGCGCTGCTTGTCCTCGTCGATGGTGAAGCTGAAGGCCTCGGCCTGCAGGTCGACCTTGATCAGGTGGGCCAATTTCGCGTCCTTGACCGCGTGATAGAAGCGCGCCTTTGCGCCTTTGCGCCCGGGTTCGACAGCGGCCGACCACGGCAGCGCGCGCCGCCATCCTGCGCGTCGAGCTTGGCGGCGCTGGTGGTCGTAGTAGCCGCTGGTGCTCATGCCGAGCACATCGCAACTGAT
>JANYJJ010000035.1 GCA_025358485.1 Burkholderiales bacterium
AAGCCCATGTCGCCCGGTCGGTGTTTGGCCGCTTCGTCTAAAAACGCTTGGTTGATGAGGAAGATGATTTCCAAATGACGCGGCAGCACCTGCTGCATCAGCGCCACGGGCCACGTCTCCAACGCTTCGGGCATCAAGGTGTGGTTGGTGTACGAAAACGTGTTTTTGCAGATAGTCCAGGCCTGCGCCCAGGGTATGTTGTGCTCATCGCACAGCGCGCGCATCAGCTCGGCCACGCCGATGGCGGGGTGGGTGTCATTCAGGTGGATGGCGACCTTGTCGGCCAGGTTGGCCAGTGAGCTGTTTTCTTCAAGATGGCGCGCCAGCAGGTCTTGCACCGACGCCGCCACAAAGAAGTATTCCTGACGCAAACGCAGCTCGCGACCGGCGGGCGTGCTGTCGTTGGGGTAAAGCACCCACGAGATGTTTTCAAACTCGTTTTTCACGCTGGCCGCGCGTTGGTAGTCGCCCGTGTTGAAGGCGGTCAGGTCGATGTGTGCCGGGGCCACGGCCTTCCACAAACGCAAGGTGCTCACACGCTGAGTGCCGTGGCCGGGGATCACCATGTCGTAAGCCTTGGCGGCCACCTCAGCGGCGGGCCGCCACACGGCCTTCGCACCTTGGTGTTCCACCCAGCCGCCGAAGCGAACCGGGTGGCTGATGTCGGCACGCGGAAACTCCCACGGCGTGCCGTCGGCCAGCCACGGGTCGGGCTTTTCTACTTGGCAGCCTTTGACGATTTGCTGCGCGAACATGCCGTACTCGTAGCGGATGCCGTAGCCGAAAGAAGGCAGGCCCAGGGTGGCCATCGAATCTAAAAAACACGCTGCCAATCGACCCAAACCGCCGTTGCCCAAAGCGGCGTCGGCTTCGCGTTCGGTCACGTCTTCGATGCGCGCTGCGCGCTGCGTCAAACCAGCGGCCGCGTCGTCGGTCAGGTTGAGTGCGGCCAAGGCATTGCTCAAGGTGCGACCCATCAAAAATTCCATCGACAAATAAACCACGCGTTTGGCTTTTTGTTGGCGGTCTGTGGCTTGCGTTGCCACCCAACGTCGAGACAAGTGCTCGCGTGCCATCTGCGCCACGCCCTGCATCAATTCGGTGGAAGTGGCGCGTGCGGGCTCGACGCCCACCGTGTCGAGCAAGTGTTCATCGATGGCGGCGGCGGTGCCTGCGGTGTCAGCTGAGTTGGATGGATTCACTGCATTTCCCTGAATGAATTGGTAGGCGCTCTCATGCGTTGATTCATGCATCGATTCAAACATCGATATTGGCCTGACCCGCAATTCAGGCGCTTATCTCAGCGATCCTGTCGTCACCTTGAGTTACGCTTTAAGGCCGGGCCAGCGCCATGCTGCGCTGATCGACATCATGCTCGATTCACTGCCTTGGCCAACTGTTCAGCAGGAGACAAATGTCATGCCATTAAAAGAGTTAGCTCTGGGACTGGATCTTCCCAAACGCGCGGTTGCATTGGTGTTGGCAGGCGGGCGAGGCAGTCGACTGAAAAACCTGACCGACCGACGCGCCAAGCCTGCGGTGTACTTTGGCGGCAAGTTCCGCATCGTCGACTTTGCGCTGTCGAACTGCTTAAATTCAGGCATCAGGCGCATCGGCGTCATCACCCAATACAAGTCGCACAGCTTGCTGCGACACCTGCAACACGGTTGGGCATTTTTGAAAAGCGAGATGAATGAGTTCGTCGATTTGCTGCCCGCGCAGCAACGCACCGATGACGAAAGTTGGTACCGCGGCACTGCCGACGCGGTCTATCAAAACCAAGACATCATCGCCGCCTATCGCGCCGACTACGTCGTGGTGTTGGCGGGTGACCATGTCTACAAAATGAACTACGCGCTGATGCTCGCCGACCACGTGGCCCAAGGCCGCGACTGCACGGTGGGTTGCATCGCCGTGCCGCGCGCTGAAGCCAGTGCTTTCGGCGTGATGGCGGTGGGCGAGGACAGCCTCATCACCGAGTTCATCGAAAAGCCGATTGATCCGCCCGCCATGCCAGGCCGCCCCGACATGTCGTTGGCCAGCATGGGCATCTACATCTTCAATGCGCGCTATCTTTTCAAAGAGTTAGAGCGCGACATGGCCGACCCCGACTCGACCCACGACTTCGGCAAAGACATCATTCCGCGCGCCGTCAAAAACGGCTGCGCCTCGGCCCACTCCTTCGATTTGAGCTGCGTCGGCAACCCCGCCGGCGAAGCCCCTTACTGGCGCGACGTCGGCACCATCGACGCCTACTGGGACGCCAACATCGACCTCACCGCCACCGACCCGAAGTTGAATTTGTACGACACGCACTGGCCCATTTGGACCTACCAAGCGCAGCTGCCACCGGCCAAGTTTGTGCACAACCAAGACGACAGACGCGGCAACGCGATTGAGTCTCTGGTGTCGGGAGGTTGCATCGTGTCGGGCGCTGTTTTCCGCACCGTGTTGTTCTCCAGTGTGCGGGTGCATTCGCGTGCCACGGTGAACTGGTCAGTGCTGTTGCCGGGCGTGCAAATCGGACGTGGTGCACGCGTCAACCGCGCGGTGGTCGACCGCGATTGCTCCATCCCCGACGGCATGGTGATCGGTGAGGACGCCGCGCTCGATGCACAGCGCTTCTATCGGTCAGAAAACGGCATCACCTTGGTGACCCGCGAGATGCTCGACAAATTGACCCGGCCCGCCGATGCTTGAAAAAGAAGTTGTTCTGAGAAGCAAGCGATGAAGGTCTTGCATGTGGCGGCAGAGGTTTTTCCGCTCATCAAAACCGGCGGCTTGGCCGATGTGGTCGGTGCCTTGCCGCAAGCGCTGATTGCCCAAGGTGCCGATGCGCGTCTGCTTCTGCCCGGCCTGCCCGCCATCCAAGACGCTGTGCTGCATCAGAAAAAAGTCTGCGATCTGGGCTCGGTCTTCGGTGCGGTCAATGTGTCGTTGTGGCTCGGACAAATGCCGCAGAGCAAGGTCAAGGTCTACCTCATCTGCGCACCGTATTTGTACGCACGCGACGGCGGCCCGTATCAAGCGGCAGACGGCAGTGAATGGTCAGACAACTTGCAGCGCTTTGGCCTGCTGGGGTGGGTGGGCGCGCATTTAGGTGCCGGAGGCTTAGACCCCGACTGGACGCCACAAGTGCTGCACGCCCACGACTGGCACGCGGCCATGGCCTGCGCCTACGTGGCGGCGCACCCGGCACGTCGCGTGGCCACTGTCTACACCGTGCATAACCTGGCTTACCAAGGCTTGTTTGCGATGGCCGACTTCCACATGTTGGGCTTGCCTTCGCGCCTGTTGGCCGCCAGCGGTCTGGAATTTCACAATCAACTTTGCTTGATGAAGGCGGGCTTGAAGTTTGCTGACCGCGTGACCACCGTCAGCCCGAGCTATGCCGCTGAGATCGCCACACCTGAATTTGGTTGCGGCTTGGACGGCGTGATTCGCGGCCGCGCTTCAGATGTGTCAGGCATCTTGAACGGCGTTGACGGCGCGGTGTGGAACCCGCAAACCGACACCGGATTGGCGCATCGCTACAGCCGCGCTGACGTGGGTGGCAAAGCCGAATGCAAGCGGCAACTGCAAACCGAATTGGGGTTGGATGTCAGCGCCAAAGCCGCTGTGTTTGCCGTGGTCAGCCGCTTGAGCTCGCAAAAGGGTTTGGATTTGGTTTTGGCCAGCTTGCCTGCCGTGCTGCGCAGCGGCGCGCAGTTGGTGGTGCAGGGCAGCGGTGATCCGTTATTGGAAGCGGCCTTCCTGGAAGCAGCGCGCCAGCATCCGCACCAGGTGGCTGTGCGCATCGGCTACGACGAATCGTGGGCGCACAAACTGATAGCAGGTGCCGACGTGATGCTGGTGCCTTCACGCTTTGAGCCTTGCGGATTGACTCAGCTGTACGCGCTGCGCTACGGCACCTTGCCTTTGGTGCGCCGCGTGGGCGGCCTGGCTGACACGGTGGTCAACGCCACTGCCACCAGCGCCGCTGGCTTGGCGCAAGAAGCTGCCACTGGTTTTGTGTTTGATGAAGCCACAGCTTCGGCCCTGCAAGCCGAGGTGACACGCGCCTTGGGCTTCTTCGAGCAACCGGCCTTGTGGGACACGCTCATGCAACAAGCCATGGCGCAAGACTTCTCGTGGCACCAACCTGCGCGCGACTACATGTCGCTGTACGACAGCATCGCGATCAAGGCAGACTGAAGCCCGATCAGCAAGCCAACCGCGCACACTCGGTGTGAATCAACTCGCGCGCCTTGGTCACCGCGTATTGCAAAGCCGCATCGGGCGACGCCCAGCGGTGACCGCAGGCCAAGCTCTCGTCACGATAGGCTTCACGCAGCAGGTGCTTGTCGCCACGCACTCGGTTGATCACCACCGCAGCGATATAACCATCACCTTGAAGCGATTCCACTGCGCCAGCGTAGATGCGGTAATCGCCTTCCATTTTTTCGTCGAAGTTCATGAGCGCCTCCTGGTGCAAACAACGTTTTCATTGACAACGATAGAGCTTGCTGCCCGTCATTCGCCTTGTAAATCCACCGTAAGGGGGCCCCCAAAAGAGGGTGGCAGCCTGAGTCCGACGGCCAAGCTTTGATTTTTCTGGATCGCGTCGCGAAATCATTTCGGTAGAGTCAATGCTCCACTCTTAGCGCCACCATGCTCCTGCTGCTGTCCCCCGCCAAAACCCTGAATTTCGAATCCCGTGCGCCGTTCAAGGCACTGAGCACGCCGCCTTTTGTGTCTGAGTCGGCCGAGCTCATCAATGTGCTCAAAACCAAATCGGTGGCTGACATTGCTGCGCTGATGGACTTGTCTGACCCTCTGGCCGCGTTGAACGTGGGCCGCTACGGTGTTTGGAGTCCGCGCTTCACCGCGCGCAACAGCAAAGCCGCGCTGTTTGCTTTCAACGGCGACGTGTACGAAGGGCTGAACGCCGCCACGCTGAACGAGGCTGATGTGCAGTGGGCCCACCAGCACGTGGTGATTTTGTCGGGCCTGTACGGCGTGCTGCGACCACTCGACCGCATGCAGCCGTATCGATTGGAAATGAGCATTGCGCTGGAAAACTCCCGAGGCAAAAACTTGTACGCGTTTTGGGGCGACACGATTGCGCTGCATTTGAACCAGCGTGTCAAAACCGTTGCTTCAGCCGATGCCTCGCCGGTGATTGTGAATTTGGCGTCGCAGGAATATTTCAAAGCCGCAGATCGCAAAGCACTGAAGCCGCGCGTGATTGAGTGCGTGTTTGAAGACTGGAACGCCGACCGTTTCAAGGTCATCAGTTTCTTTGCCAAGCGAGCGCGCGGTTTGATGGCACGCTTCGCCATCACGCAGCGTTTGGCCACGCCCGAAGGCTTGAAAGACTTCAATGCCGACGGTTATGCGTATGTATCGGCTGAGTCGCAACCCGACCGATTGGTGTTTCGCCGCCGGGCCGCGTGAGCTTGCGGCGCGCCGCTGACCGTGCAAAACTAAGTCATGAATGCTCAGCATGTCACGCCAGATTTGCGCCGCTGGATCTTGACTCAGGTCAGCGCAGGGCACGGAGCGGACCTCATTCTTCAAGCCATGCGAACCAGCGGTTGGGATGACGCAGTGGCGCTGTCGGCTTACCAAGCCACAGTGAATGGAGCCGGCTCGCAAGCTGCGGCATTGACGGTCGGCACGGGCCAACCGCCGACCTCCGTGGTGCCCGAGCCGAAGTGGGCGCCAGGCGCGCACGAGGTCGAAATCGCGGCCCATCGATTGCAAGTTTTGACCTCGCTGCACGGCCCCAGAGTCGTTGTGTTTGGCGGCTTGTTGTCCCATGCGGAGTGCGACGAGTTGGTGAGCTTGGCGCAAGCCCGTTTGGCGCGATCCGAGACCGTGCAGGTGGCCACAGGGGCCAGTGAAGTGAACACCTCGCGAACCAGTGAAGGGATGTTTTTTGGACGCGGCGAAAACGCCTTGTGCGCGCGCATCGAAGCGCGCATTGCTGCACTGTTCAACTGGCCTGTGGAAAACGGCGAAGGCCTGCAAATTCTTCGCTATCGACCAGGTGCTCAGTACAAACCGCATTACGACTACTTCGACCCGGCGCAGCCCGGCACGCCCGCCATCTTGAAGCGCGGTGGGCAGCGCGTAGCGTCGCTGGTGATGTACTTGTCATCGCCGCAGCGCGGCGGTGCCACGGTGTTTCCTGACGCCAAATTGGAAATCAACCCGGTCAAAGGCAATGCGGTTTTTTTCAGCTACGACTGCGCTCACCCTTCAACCCGAACTTTGCACGGCGGGGCGCCAGTTTTGGAAGGCGAGAAATGGGTTGCCACCAAATGGTTGCGCGAAGGACGATTTGAATAGGAGCCGCGCGCCAAAAAAATTGTCAACCGAGTCAAACCGGGGGCGTTGTGGACAGCAAGCGGATAGTTTTTATTCGCTGACAACCACCCCGGAGAACCACATGAACAAGATCCTCGCCGCACTCGTCGCTTCCCTCTTCACCATGGGCGCGTTTGCGCAAACAGCCGCTCCTGCTGCCGCCGCCAAGCCAGTGGCCGCCGCCGCTGCCGCAGCGCCTGTCGCAGCCACCGCCGCTGCCACCCCCGCAGCCCCAGCGATGAAGAAAGAAATGACCGCCAAAAAAGCCAAGAAAAGCAAGAAGGCTCGCAAAGCCAAGAAAGCTGCTTGATTCGGATTCACTGGTTCGCCAGTGAAGAAAAACCGGCCTCTGCCGGTTTTTTCGTTTGTGCTCTGGCCTCGGCCGGCTTTTTCATTTCAGCAACACGCCGGCAACTCATGACATTTGTGGGGGTTGAGTCAGTTCCCGTCCCCGGCTAAAACCCAGACAGTTGCTTAGGGACTCTGTCATGCAAATTCAAAAAACGCTTGGTGATGCGCACCTGCCTTTCGTGGGCGAGGTGGCTCGGCCCGCCGAGCGCGGCATGCTGACCGCTTATTCGGAAGCGGTGTCGCCCCAGGCTACCGATCTCAAGAAAGCGCCGATCATTGCGCTGCACGGCGTTGGTGATTTTTCACCCGGCGATGTGATCGAAGAAATTGCCCGCGACCCGTCCTTTTCGCGCAACGATGACTTTCGCCGTGAAACGGTTTTTGCCCGCAACTATCGCTACACCGCACTCATGGAAGGCCGCCCCGGTGACGGCAAGGCCACCCAAACGCGCATGCTGGAGGTCAATTGGTCAGAGGTGCGGCGCGCGATGCCCAACGTGGCGGGTTTGCTGCGCAACTTCGTGTCGGTGTTGTTCGCGTTGAACCGCATCGCTGTCTATGGTGCCAATCGATCACAGGCTTTGAGCGCTCCTGTCTCGACAGGTGTTTTTTCCTTGTGGATGGTGGAAGGGCTCATGGTCTGGGCGTCGTTGATTCCGGCGCTGTCCACCTTGCTGTGGCAGCTTCAACAAAGTCAGCGTTTTGCGGCGGGTTTGTTGGTGGCTGGTGTTGCTGTGTATGCGGCCTATGCCGTTCGCCGCTTGAGCAGCCCCATGGCCTTGGGTGGTTTGTTGTTTGCAGGTTTCACGGCGTGGGCTGGATGGCTGACTTGTTTTCACGAGCGCGGGCACATCAGCTTCGCGGCGCTGGCTGCCAACTTGCACGTGTGGTTGACGATGGCTGCCACCGGCTCGGTCCTGTTGACTGCGCTGGAGATCATCCTTCGCCCAGCTCCAAAGCACGCGCGCGATCAAGTTCGCTGGCTGCACCGCTTGTCGCGCATTGCTTGCTTGTGGCTGCCGCTGGTGTTGATCGTGTTGTTGCAACCACTCAGCGTGTCCGGCCTGATGTTGCCGATGGACGAACAAATGCGAAAAAACTGGGGTTACGCGTTCTCGGCAGAGTTGCCGTTTGACCCTGAAGATGTGCAGCGCGCGGTCAGTTGGATCGCGCTGGCCTTGACCGGGACGTTACTGCTCGGTGCTTTGTTGTTCAAGTTGGTACAACGCCATGGTCGCAACATGGCTGTGTGGTTGGGCTGGGGGCTGGGCTTGGTTTTGCTGTTGGCCGCTCGCACTTTTGAGGGTGCGGCCTTTCAAGCTTGCGATTTGTGCAGGCGCGGTTTGCACCTGGATTGGATGCTGGCCGCAGGCATGCTGCTGATCGGCGGCGGCATCGTCACCTGGTTGCTGTTTTCTCGCTCTGACTTGGCGCAAGACCCGAACGGCCGAAGGTGGTATCCGGCTGGTTCGTTCGCTCGCTTTTGGGCCAGCCTGCTGCTGATGGTGATGCCGCTGGTGCTCACGACAGCGCTTGGTTGGCTGATCTGGCAGGTGTTTCATCACCGCACCATGCACAACGTCGGACCCGTCAGATCTGACACTGCGCAAATCTTCATGGAATCTACCAAGTACGCATTGTTGTTGGCACCGCTGGCCACCAAACCGTTCGCCGCATTTTTAGACGCCTTGGGCGATGTGTTTTTTTTCCTGGTGCGTCAACGCAACTTGAACAGCCGCCTGGACACCATGCCGCGCTTGTGGAAGGCGCTACAGCACGTGCACACCGACGTCAACGGCTCGCACTACATCGTGTTCGCGCACAGCCAGGGCACGGTCATCGCGGCGGCCATGTTTTCGCGCATGGCGCGCGTGCTTCTGCGCTCAAAAATTCGGCTCACCTTGGTGACCGTAGGCTGCCCGGTGACCACCTTGTTTCGCAACTTTTTGGGCGTGCGTTTGGGTGTGGAATTTGCTGAGTTTTGTCAATTGCAGCCCGAGCGTTTTCGTTGGTTCAACTTGTGCCGCCCTGCCGACTACATCGGAGGTGCGGTCGAGTTGGAAGGTGTGGTGAACCGGGATTTACTGACCGAAGGTGACCACGTCGGCTATTGGAGCGACCGCGAGTTGCTGAGGTGGTTGAAGGCTCTGTCGGAAGGGCGGGAAAGTTGAGTCGGTGAACGTTCAACGCTGCATCGAAGCCGAACTCAAAACTCGAACGCCAGGTTTGGCATCGACCATGGCCGCCACCAGAGCGCTGGCCACCGAGGTGGCAGGGATGGGCCGCACGCTGCGCGGCACCAGGCTCATCACAGGGCCGAGCAGGCGCATGGCCCATTCTTCGCCGCTGCGTTGGAGTTGCCCCAGAGCGGCGCGGTTGCCCAGAAGCAATGAAGGCTGGGCGATGACGACGCTGGTGTAGCCCATGCCCGACACGGCAGCCTGCATCTCGCCCTTGATGCGGTTATAAAAGACCTTTGATTTCGCATCGGCTCCCAGGGCCGACACCACGGCCAGTCGCGTGGCACCGGCTGCGCGAGCGGCTTGCGCCGTGTTCACCACCGCGTCGAAATCAACCCGTCGAAACGCCGCTTCTGAGCCGGCCACTTTGATCGTGGTGCCCAGCGCGATGTAGACATCGTCGGCGGACGGGAAAGCCGGTAAGGCACTGAAGTCGACAACATGCAGCGTCAATCGTGGGCTGGCTGCCAGGTTAGCGAAATTTGTGGAATTTGGGACAGCACGTCGCAGCAACGCGTGCGTTTGACCATAAGTGTTTGAGGCCATCAGCAAGGGCAATAAAGCCCTGCCGACCAAGCCCGAAGAGCCAGCGAGCAAGGCTGTGCGAGGTGTGTTCATCAAATGATCTTAGCCGCGCACCACCTCGCGCCACCGCGCACCGCCGCGCACCACCGCGGCACCACCGACCATTTTCAGCGCTTAGGCGGTGCTCCACGAGGCACCGCAGGCCGACCGTCGCGTCGCGCTTCGGGGCGCGGCCCCTGAGATGGGTTTGTTCCGGGAGCACGCGGCTGCTGTTGGCCGGAGGCTGAGCGGGCAGGGGACTGACCACCACCACCGCCGCCACCGCCACCGCCGCCGCCGTAACCACCACCACCGCCACCACCGCCACCAGAGCGCGAAGGCGCATTGCGTGAGTCGCTCAGACCTCCGCCACCGCCTCCTGAACGACCGCCACCTCCACTGCGTCCACCGCCACCTCCACCGCCCGAGCGGAAGCCGCCACGGCCAGCACCCTCGCCAATCACCATGCGACCCAGAACAATGGGCTCAGGACGCTCGTTCGGGTTGGGCGCGTAGCCGGCAATGATTTCTTTCGGAATTTCGCGCTTGATCAGGCGCTCGATCTCGCGCAAGAAGCCGTTTTCGTCTACGCAGACCAGCGAAATCGCCTCGCCCTGCGCGCCCGCGCGGCCAGTGCGGCCGATGCGGTGAACGTAGTCTTCGGGCACGTTGGGCAACTCGAAATTCACCACGTGGGGCAGCATGTCGATGTCAATGCCGCGCGCGGCAATGTCGGTCGCCACCAGCACGGTGAGGTCGCCGGTTTTGAATTCGGCCAGCGCCTTGGTGCGTGCGCTCTGGCTCTTGTTGCCGTGGATGGCCATGGCGCTGATGCCCTCTTTCAACAAAAATTCCACCAGTTTGTTGGCGCCGCTTTTCATTCGCGTGAACACCAGCACTTGATCCCAATCATTGCTTTTGATGAGGTGGGCTAGCAGGTCCTTCTTCATGTCGCGGCCCACCGGGTGAACCTTCTGCGCAATGCTGTCGTTGGTTTGGTTGCGACGCGCGACTTCAATCAGCGCGGGCTTGTTCAGCAAGCGGTCGGCGAGTGCTTTGATTTCGTCGCTGAAAGTGGCCGAGAACAACAAGCTTTGCTTTTGCGCGGGCAAGACCGCCAGTACTTTTTTGATGTCATGCACAAAGCCCATGTCGAGCATGCGGTCGGCCTCGTCCAGCACAAAAATTTGTACGTGGCTGAGGTCAAGCGTGCGCTGCTGATGATGGTCAAGCAAGCGGCCGGGAGTGGCCACCAAGATGTCAACGCCGCGGCGCAGTTTGTCAATTTGCGGCTGCATACCGACGCCGCCAAACATCACCATGCTGGTGAGCTTGCTGTACTTGCCGTAGGTTTTTACGCTTTCTTCAACCTGCGCAGCGAGCTCGCGCGTGGGGGTCAAGATCAAAGCGCGAATCGGCAGCCGTCCCTTTGCATCGCGCACAGCAGGGTTGGCCATCAGGCGGTGCAGCATGGGCAGCACGAAACCGGCCGTTTTGCCGGTGCCGGTTTGGGCACCGCCCATCACGTCAACGCCAGACAGCACCAAAGGAATGGCTTGCGTTTGAATGGGTGTGGGGGTGGTGTAGCCGTATTCGTTGACGGCGCGCAACAAGGGCTCGGCGAGGCCGAGAGTGTCAAAAGACATTGAGTTTTTCCAAATGGAGAGATTCGGCCTGTCGCTCGAACATCGGGCGCCAGTCGCAGGCAGAGGGGGTGTGTTGAGCCGTTTGTTCGCAAACTTAGCAAACTTCGCTCGCCTCGCAGTTGATGCGGTGGCAGCGCGGGACTCTGGTCAGGATGACGGCAGCGCAGTGACTGAAGCTTGCGCCGGTGGTGCATTCTAGCTGTCGAGGCCGCTCTGCTCTTCAGAGATGCACTGCATACACAGTCTTGATACCGAAGTGCAGCGACAATATTGGGTTGGATGCCGCGTTCAGCGAGCCTCACCACCGCACCCCCAAGTCAGCAGGAACACCATGGCTCAGTACGTATTTACGATGAACCGCGTGGGCAAGATCGTGCCGCCCAAGCGCCAAATTCTCAAGAACATTTCGCTGTCGTTTTTCCCAGGCGCAAAGATCGGCATGCTGGGCCTGAACGGCTCGGGCAAAAGCACCTTGCTCAAGATCATGGCCGGGGTGGACAAAGACATCGAAGGCGAAGCCACGCCGATGCCGGGCTTGAAGATTGGCTACCTGCCGCAAGAGCCGGTAATGGACCCGAACCAGACCGTGCGCGAAGCGGTGGAAGAGGGCATCGGCGGTGCGCTGGCCGCCAAAAAACGCCTGGATGAGGTGTACGCCGAATACGCCGAAGAAAACGCCGACTTCGATGCCTTGGCCGCCGAGCAAGCCGAGCTGGAAGCCATCATTTCTTCGGCCGGTTCCGAGAACACCGACCTGCAATTGGAGTTGGCTGCGGACGCGCTGCGTTTGGCGCCGTGGGACGCGGTGGTTGGCAAGTTGTCGGGCGGTGAAAAGCGCCGTGTTGCGCTGTGCCGTTTGCTGTTGAGCAAGCCCGACATGCTGTTGCTCGATGAGCCCACCAACCACTTAGACGCTGAAAGCGTCGACTGGCTGGAGCAGTTTTTGGCGCGCTTCTCGGGCACCGTGGTGGCCATCACCCACGACCGCTACTTTCTTGACAACGCGGCCGAATGGATTTTGGAACTGGACCGTGGATCGGGCATTCCGTGGAAGGGCAACTACAGCACGTGGCTGGAGCAAAAAGAAGGTCGCTTGGAGCAGGAACAGAAGACCGAAGACGCTCGCACCAAGGCGATGAAAAAGGAACTGGAGTGGGTGCGCCAGAACCCGAAAGGTCGCCAAGCCAAAAGCAAGGCGCGTTTGGCCCGCTTTGAAGAATTGAGCGATGTCGAATACCAAAAGCGCAACGAGACAAATGAGATTTTCATTCCCGTGGCCGACCGCTTGGGTCACGAAGTCATCGAGTTTGAAAACGTCACGAAAAGTTTTGGCAACCGGGTGCTGATTGACGACCTCAGCTTCAAAGTGCCGGCAGGTGCCATCGTCGGCATCATTGGCCCGAACGGCGCGGGCAAGTCCACCTTGTTCCGCATGATTGCGGGGACTGAGAAGCCTGACAGCGGCAACGTGAAAATCGGCCCCACGGCCAAGATGGCGTTCGTCGAGCAAAGCCGCGAATCGCTGGAAGGCGACAAGACGGTGTGGCAAGACGTCTCAGGCGGTTTGGACAACTTGGTGGTGGGCAAATTCATCATGCCGTCGCGCGCCTATTTGGGCCGCTTCAACTTCAAAGGCAATGACCAGCAAAAGCTGGTGGGAAACTTGTCGGGCGGTGAGCGCGGCCGACTTCACCTTGCGAAAACGCTGATCGCAGGCGGCAATGTGTTGATGCTTGACGAGCCGTCAAACGACTTGGACGTTGAGACTTTGCGCGCGCTGGAAGATGCCCTGTTGGAGTTTGCGGGCAGCATCATGGTCATCAGCCACGACCGTTGGTTTTTAGACCGCATTGCCACGCACATCTTGGCCTGCGAAGGCGACTCGAAATGGGTGTTCTTCGACGGCAACTATCAGGAATATGAAGCCGACAAAAAACGACGTTTGGGCGAAGAGGGCGCGCGGCCCAAGCGGGTGCGATTCAAGGCGCTGAAGTAAGAACGCCGCAGCTGTCGACTTGTTGCAACGGCCCGCAGCGCGATAAGCGCTGCGGGCCGTTTTACTTTTCGGGAACTGTCTTGCGCATTGCGTCACCAAACAAAGCGTGGTTACTTTTTGAATTCCCTTTTGCCGGGTCATTCCTGAGCCGAGCCAGCGTGGTTTTGAGCGATGATTTGTCACCGCTTTTTCACCTTTGATACACCCTACACACCTGCTCACGCAGCAGCCCTCTTCTTGACGGACAGCCCCATGAATTTGAAACACGCCCAAGCGAACAGAACGCACTTATTACATGGCCTCTGGGTCAGCGCCATGGTGGCCGGTTGCAGCGCGGTCAACCCACCACCCGCCGTGGTCGCCGCCTCACCAGTGGCCGCGCCGGCACCCGGTGCCATGGCCTCGGCACCTGCCCTGCGTTTTGCCTCCGCCACAGCAAGTGCCGCTGCTGCTGCAGCATCGGCCGCGTCACCGGCATCGGCGCCCACGGCGGGTGCTGTGACATCACCGCGCCCGGATCCGACAGCCGCCCGCCCTTTCGACGAAGTTATCAAAGGCGCCACATCTCAGAGCGGTTTTGTGCCGGTGTGGCGCAAAGATGAAAAGGTCTGGCTGGAGATTGCGGCTGACCGCTTCGACGCGCCGTTCAATTTGTCGGTCAACGTGTCCCATTCGGTGGGCGAGCGTGGTGTTTACGGAAGTCAAATGGGCCCCAATTGGATGGCGCAGTTCCGCAAAATTGGCAGCACGCAAGTGCAATTGATTGCGCTGAACACCGCTTATGTGGCCAGCACCGCAGCGATGAAGGCAACGCTTGAGCAGTCCTTTTCGCACAGCTTGCTGGGCTCGGCGGTGATCGCCAGCGCGGCCCATCCGACGCGCAAATCAGTGTTGATTGACGCCAGCTTTTTGCTGTCCGACATTGCTGGTTATTCGACGTTGTTGGAGCAAGCTTTTCGCATTCCTTACGGCTTGGATCGAGGCAATTCTTACTTTGAGAAAACCCGCGTCACCGACGACCTGACAACGTTGAACACGCGCATTCACTTTGCCACTGCGCGCATTGCGGCCGCGCCTTTGGTACCTGGTCCCGTGCCTGTGCCCCCGCCACCAAGCGCGGTGCCCGACCCACGCAGCTTTTTCGTGGGCTTTGTCTACAGCTTCAGCAAACTGCCTGAGCAGGCCATGGCACCACGCATGACCGATCCGCGTTTGGGTCACTTTTATGACCTCGTCACTGACCTGACTTCCGACCTGAAATCCAACCCTCGTTTGCATTACGTGAACCGTTGGCGCTTGGAGAAAAAAGACCCAGCGGCTGCGATGTCTGAACCGAAAGAGCCCATCGTTTACTGGTTGGATAAAAACATCCCGCTGCAGTACCGCGTTGCCGTCACCGCAGGCATCTTGGAATGGAACAAAGCCTTTGAGAAGATTGGCTTCAAGAACGCGGTGCAGGCCAAACAGCAACCTGACGATGCCGACTGGGACACCCTGGATACACGCCACGCATCCATTCGTTGGTTCACCGGTGCCGATGTTGGCTTTGCGCGCGGCCCCAATCACAGCGATCCGCGCACCGGCGAAATTTTGGACGCCGACATCGCCATGAGCGATGTGTTCGGGCGCGGTTCGCGTCGCTTCATCGTTGAAGATGTGGCAGCGCCGTACCAGCAAAAAGCGAAGTCTTGGCAAGCCGGTTCCAAGCAAAACTTGCATTCCGAGTACTGCGATTACGCCCACGAGGCGGCCTCGGAAATCGATTTCGCCTTGGACTTGCTGGAAGCGCGCGGCGACCTGGAGCCCGACAGCCCCGAGGCCGAGGCTTATGTTCAGAGCGTCATCAAAGACACCATCACTCACGAGGTGGGTCACACCCTGGGCTTGAAACACAACTTCAAAGGCTCCACCGTGGTGAGCCGTGCCCAATTGCAGGACGCAGGTTTCACCGAAGCCAACGGCATCTCAGGTTCGGTGATGGACTACAACCCGGTCAACCTGCCTTTGACGGGCGAGCGCAAAGCCAGCTTCAACAATTCCACGATCGGCCCTTACGACTACTGGGCGATTGAATACGCCTACAGGCCGTTGAACCCGGCCACAGAGGCCGCCGACTTGGCACGCATCGCATCGCGCAGCAACGAGCCTTTGCTGGCTTATGCCGACGACGCCGACGCAGGCGGTGGTCGAGGCAATGACGGCATCGACCCTTTGGTGAATCGCTTTGACTTGGGCGACGATCCGCTGGCCTATTACCAAAAGCGTTTGCAGCTGTCGCGGGAGTTGTGGCAACGCGTGCAAGACCGTGCGCCGCTGGTTGGTGAAGACTCGCAGCGTCAACGCCGTGTGCTGCTCAGCGGCTTTCGCCAATTGGGCCGATCCACTGAGCTGGTCGGCAAGTACGTGGGCGGTATGTACACCCAACGCGACCAGCCTGGCCCCAATCAGCGCCCGGCGTACACGCCAGTCGAGCCTGCCAAGCAGCGGGAAGCATTGCAGTTTTTGGCCAAAGGCTTGTTTGCGTCTGACAGTTTCAAGTTCAAGCCGCAATTTTTGGCAGGCCTGACGCCTGACTACAACGAGTGGGATCGCGGCGGCCCGGTGAACATTCCGGGCGTGGTGTTGCAGATGCAAACCGTGGCACTCGACCGCTTGTTGAGCGCAGGCACTGCATCACGTCTGCTGGATTTGCCGTCTTATCTGACGCCTGCGAACAGCCGCAACATCATCTCGCTGCCTGAGGTTTACAGCACGCTGCAAAGCACTGTGTGGAGTGAGTTGAAAAGCAGTGCTGAGATCGACCGGATGCGCCGCAATTTGCAGCGTGAACACCTGAAGCGGGTGCAAAGCTTGTTGACGCGCGGATCAGCGTCTTTGCCGCCCGATGCCTTGAGCTTGGTGCGCATGAACGCCACCGAGTTGCAAGCCGATTTGCGCCGCGCTGCTGGCAACAGCAAGCTGTCTATCGAGAGCCGCGCTCACCTGCAAGACAGCCTGTCGCAAATCACCGAGGCGCTGCGTGCCTCCATGGTTCGCGGTTGAATCAGTTGATGGGTTTGGACGCGCGTTTGACGGTGATGACGACGCGCTCCAACTGATACACCGGCATCGCTTTGGCTGCGAGTTGAACTGCGATTTGATCGCTGGCTGCGTTGGCAGCGAAAGCCAACGTGGCGGTCGTCACCACGGCGAAGAGGGCGGCAGAGGCAGTGAGGCGGCTGATCATGATGGTGCTCCGGTGGTGTCAAAACTAAGGTTTCAGATTTCATTCGCGGGATGCGATGAAGTGAACTTTAGGAGCCGTGCCTCAGCCGTCAAAGCCGCTTGCGACGAAACGCCTGAATGCGGCGATGAGCTGCGTAAAAAGCGGTTTGAAGCAACGTCAAACTGCAGCGTTTTTCCACAGCCAAGCCGCCCCGCGCATGCCTGACGAGTCGCCGTGCAGGCTGCGAACCAGCTTGGTGCTCACAGCGTCTTCGCCTTCAGCGGCCGTTGAGCCGCTGAACACATGCTGGCCCTACAGCTTGGGCACGTTCACCAGCAAGCGGTCGAGTTGCGACACGCCGCCGCCGAGCACGATGACGTGCGTATCAAGCACATTGATGACGCCTGTCAAGGCGCGGGCCAAGCGCGCTTCACAGCTTTGCATCGTGGCCTCGCAGGCCACGTCACCTTTGTCGGCTTGGGCTGCTGGCTTGTACCGTCAGCTTCACACCGTTGAGCGCTTCGTGGTCGCGCGTGACAAGCTGCTGCTGGTGACGAACACCGACGCGTTGGCGGCTGAGGTGGTGCAGCGATACAAGAGCCTGGCTGACATCGAGCCGATATCGAGCGGGATTTTCGGGTGCTGAAGTCCGACATCCAGATCGGCCCGGCCTATCACCGGTTGCCCAAGCGCATCCGCGCCCATGCGCTGGTTCGCTTTTTGGCGCTGATCCTGTAGCGGGTGATGCGCATGCGGCTGTAGGCCAGCAACCGGGAAGAATCACCGACGCGGCTGCTTCAGCAACCGCAGCGCATCCAACAACAAACCGTGCGCACTGCCGATGGGCAAGCCCTGCACGGGCTGACCGAGATGACACCGGCTCAGAAGTCGCTGTTCACCGTTCTCCAACTACCAACACCGACACCGACACCTGCCGAACTCTCCCAGCCTGTTTTGTCGTCTGCGCTTTTGAACGTCAGTCCAGGCAAATCAATGACTTACGTGCTGTAAGTGTCGAACTCGGGATGATGGCTTGGCTGGGCAAGCCTGATCGTGTCAAAAGCTTCTTCCAAGTTCCCTTCGTGAAGTACGCGGCTTGATACTGTTTGAGGGCCGAATCAACAAGCCGAGATCAACAAAGCGGCGTGCAAAGCGCACGCCGTTTTCAGGGTCAGTTGACCAGACCATCAAACGCTGACGCTGTCTGCTGCCTTGCTGAACTCTTCGACTTGGTCGAAGTTCATGTACTGATAAATCGATGCACTCGCGGCGGTAAGCACATCCATGTCCAGCATGTACTCTGCGCGCGTGGGGATGCGACCGAGCTTGGAGCAAATGGCGGCCAGCTCGGCTGACCCCAAATACACGTTGGAGTTTTTGCCCAAGCGGTTCGGGAAGTTGCGGGTGCTGGTGCTGAACACCGTGGCCCCTTCTTTGACCTGCGCCTGGTTGCCCATGCACAGGCTGCAACCGGGCATTTCCATGCGCGCACCGGCATTGCCCAGCACGCCGTAGTGGCCTTCGTCGCTGAGTTTTTTGGCGTCCATCTTGGTGGGCGGGGCCACCCACAATTTCACCGGGATGTCGCGTTTGTTTTCCAGCAATTTGCTGGCCGCACGGAAGTGGCCGATGTTGGTCATGCAACTGCCGATGAACACTTCGTCGATGTGCGCACCAGCCACGTCGCTCAGCGTTTTCACGTCATCAGGATCGTTCGGGCAGGCCACGATGGGCTCATGGATGTCGGCCAAATCGATGTCGATGACGGCGGCATATTCGGCGTCGGCATCGCCTTTCAGCAACTGCGGATTGGCCAACCACGCTTGCTGCGCGGCGATGCGGCGCTGCAAAGTGCGGGCGTCGGCATAGCCTTCAGAAATCATCCACTTCATGAGTGTGATGTTGCTGTTGATGTACTCAATGATGGGCTCTTTGTTGAGGTGCACGGTGCAGCCTGCGGCGCTGCGCTCGGCCGATGCGTCGCTCAACTCAAAGGCTTGTTCGGCCTTCAAATTTGGCAAGCCTTCGATCTCCAGAATGCGACCGCTGAAGATGTTTTTCTTGCCCTTTTTCTCCACCGTCAACAGGCCGGCCTTGATGGCGTACAGCGGAATGGCGTTGACCAAATCGCGCAGGGTCACCCCCGGTTGCATAGCGCCCTTGAAGCGCACCAGCACGCTCTCAGGCATGTCCAAAGGCATTACGCCAGTGGCGGCTGCAAACGCCACCAAGCCCGAACCTGCAGGGAAGCTGATGCCTATGGGGAAGCGGGTGTGGCTGTCGCCCCCGGTGCCCACGGTGTCGGGCAGCAGCAGTCGGTTCAGCCAGCTGTGGATGATGCCGTCGCCCGGGCGCAGTGCCACGCCGCCGCGGTGGCTGATGAAGTCAGGCAGCTCGTGGTGCATCTTCACGTCCACCGGCTTGGGATAAGCGGCGGTGTGGCAAAAACTTTGCATCACCAGGTCGGCGCTGAAGCCCAGGCAGGCCAGGTCTTTCAGCTCGTCGCGGGTCATGGGGCCGGTGGTGTCTTGCGAGCCCACGCTGGTCATGCGCGGTTCGCAGTAAGTGCCAGGGCGCACGCCTTGCTGGTTGCCACCCACCACTGGCAGACCACAAGCGCGGCCGACCATTTTTTGGCCCAGGGTGAAGCCCTTTTTGGTGTCTACTGGGTTCTGCGGCAAACGGAACAGCGTGCTCACCGGCAGGCCCAACGCTTCGCGCGCTTTGGCGGTCAAGCCGCGACCGATGATCAGGGGAATGCGGCCGCCAGCGCGCACTTCGTCAAACAGCACTTCGCTTTTGACTTTGAAGCTGGCAATCAGCTTGCCGTCTTTCAACGCTTGGCCGTCGTAGGGGCGCAGCTCAATCACGTCGCCCATGTTCATTTGCGACACGTCCAGCTCGATGGGCAAGGCACCCGCGTCTTCCATGGTGTTGTAAAAAATCGGCGCGATTTTGGCACCCAGGCACACGCCGCCAAAGCGTTTGTTGGGCACGAATGGAATGTCTTCGCCAGTGAACCACAACACCGAATTGGTGGCCGATTTGCGTGATGAGCCGGTGCCCACCACGTCGCCCGCGTAGGCCACCAAATGGCCTTTCGCGCGCAGGTCCTGGATGAATTTCACGGGGCCGCGTTTGCCGTCTTCCTCTGGTGCTGATTCAATAGGTTGGCCGGGGCGCGAATTCTTGTGCATGGCCAGCGCATGCAGCGGAATGTCGGGGCGACTCCAAGCATCGGGCGCGGGCGACAAGTCGTCGGTGTTGATCTCACCGGCCACTTTGAAGATGCTGACGGTGATGCTTTGGGGCACTTCGGGGCGCGAGGTGAACCACTCGGCGTCCGCCCAACTTTTGATCACGGCCACGGCGTGCGCATTGCCTTTGTCGGCCTTGGCTTGGACGTCGTGGAACTGGTCAAACATCAACAAGGTTTTCTTCAACGCTTCAGCAGCTTGCGACGCCACGGCAGCATCGTCTAACAGGTCAATCAAGGGGCTGATGTTGTAGCCGCCCAGCATGGTGCCCAGCAGCTCGGTGGCGCGTTGGCGGCTGATCAGCGGGCACACCTCAGTGCCGTGCGCCACAGCGGCCAAGTAGCTGGCCTTCACCATCGCGGCCTCGTCCACACCGGCTGGCACGCGGTGGGTGATGAGGTGCAGCAACTGATCTGCCTCACCGACGGGCGGGGAAGCTTGGGCTTTGAGCAGCTCGATCAGTTCAGCTGTTTGTTTGGCTGACAAAGGCAGCGGCGGGATGCCCAAAGCGGCGCGCTCGGCGATGTGTTTTGCGTAGGCTTGAAGCATGGTGTGTCCTTGCGGTGGAGAGGTGATGAGGTGAAGAATTTTTGAAACAGCTCAGGCGGCTGACGGCACAATGACTTTCAAGCCTTTGAAATAGTCGCGAAAAAAACCAGCGTCGCGGGTGATGAGGCCGCTGCATTGGAGCAAGGCATGCGCGCCGACGATGAAGTCGGGCACGGTGCGTTGACGTGCGCCGCCACGTGAGCGATAGCGGCGCTGCATTTCGCCAGCTCGCAGGGCAGATTTTTGTTCAACGGTGCTGTAGATCACGCCCATGTCTTCAAGGACTTGCATGGACTGGTCGCCGTCGCGAAGCGAGCTGCAAACCTCTGCCACCACCACATCGCAAACGACCACAGGGCCTTTGGCCAAGGCGTCGCGCAGCACCTGTTCACAGGCTGCGGCCAGCGGCGAATCGCTGAGCAATTCAATGATGATGCTGGAGTCAACGGCAATCACGTGGGCCGCTGCTCAAAGGTCAACAGGATCGCCGGGAGCGCGGCCACGGACGGCCCGCAAGGCTTCGTCAACGGATGCGAAGCCGTCAAGCTTGAAGCGGCCGCGAGCGCGCGAAATCGCGTCGTCAACGCTCTTGCGCAACACGATGCGACCGCCCTCCAGCTCAACGCTCAGCGTGCTGCCCTTGACCAAACCCAGTGCGTCGCGCACGGCTTTGGGCAGGGTGATTTGGCCACGCTCGGCAACGGTCGCTTCCATGGGTGGATTCCTAAAAGTATGCACGAATCATACATACTTTTTGATCCGTATTCAAGTCAGGTCGGCAGATTCAGGTCACTGTGCGGGGGTGTTTTTGGCGGCAGCTTTGGCCGCTTCCATCGCCACGCGCTGTTCAGATTGAGTGCAGCCGTCCACCATGCGCTGACCGACTTTTTGGTTCATCAACATCGATTTGGTCGGGATTTGCAACCACACCACGCCTGATTTTTTGTCTTGCAGGCGAACTGCACCCGTGCTGGTTTCTTCCGGCGTCATGGTGTAGCTGGTTTTTTTGAAACTCACTTTGAAGTGACCTGGATGCGCAGCGATCGCGTCTACGTTGACGTGCTCGCCGGAGTCGCAATCGGCCTTGCCGGTCAACACGCGTGCCGCAATGTCGAGTTGGTTGGCCGTGACTGCGCTTGCCGCGGTCGGCGCTTCAGACTTTTTTTGCTGTGTACTTTTCACTGGCTTGGCTTTTTGCGCATTCTCGGTTTGAGCCACTGCCGAAGCGGTCAGCAAAGCTAAGACGGCAGCGAAGGCCAGAGGTGCAGCGGCGTTGAGCATTGAGCGGTTCATGAGGGCATCCAGTGACGGTTAAAGCCTCGAATTGTGCTGCGGGTGTGCACGCGCAACAGCTTCCGGGAATCATGCGATTGCAACAAATTGCGGGCAGGGTTGAGGCGTCGAAGTGAGGGCGATTCGCCTGTCAACTTTTCACGCTGCGCGCGGTTTTTCAAGCGACCAAATCAGGGAAAAACGCCAAGCGAACTTCAACCGGCAAAGGCCCGCCGGTGCGCTGCGCGCGTTCCAGCACTTGCCAAAAATAGCGATAGCTGGCGCGGTCGTGCAGGGTGTAGTGATGACGGATGGGCGCCCAATTCGCGGCCTGCGCGGCGGTGATGATGTCAATCGCCATGTCCACCTCGGCCACGCTGGGTGCGAAGGCATCGACGATGTTGCGTATTTGGTCGGGGTGAATGCTCCACATGCGCAGGTAGCCCATTTCGCGGTGAGCGCGCGTGGCGGCCAGGCTGATGGCGGCTTCGTCCTTGAATTCCGTCACCACGCAATGCGACGGTGTTTTGCCGTGGGCGTGGCAGGCGGCAGAGATGTCCAATTTGGCGCGCACGACCAGTGGGTGTTGAAACTGGCCCTGCGCCGTCATGGCGCTGGCGGGTATGGCACCGCGGTGTGCTGACACAAAGTCCATCAAACCAAACGACAGCGACTGCACGCGCGGGTGCGCGGCGATGGCATCAACCTCGCGCAACGCGCCGTGAGTTTCGATCAGCACATGGATGGGGATGAGCGATTTCAACCCGCTTGCGTGGCTCAAACGATCAATCTCCGCGCACGCCAAAGCCACATCGGCCACACCGTTCGGCTTGGGCACCATGAGGTAAGCCAAAGCGTCGCCTGCGCGGTTCACCAAGGTGGCAGCGTCTTGCCCGAAGGCGGCGTGCGTGACAGGGTGAACGCGGGCGCCAACGCGCCGGTAGCGGTTGAGTTTGGAGGTGAGCATGTCCGCCGCCAAGTGCGCGTGTTCGACCTCGCCGCCGACAGGCGCGCCGTCTTCGCAGTCGAGTGTGACGTCAAACACCGGGCCGAGTTCAGCTTGCAACTCCAAGCTTTTGCGCATGAGCAGTTCCACGCCTGCGTAGTGGTCGCACACCGGCAACGGCGCGGCGACTTCATCGGCATCAAACAGCGCTTGGCGCGGGTGAACAAGGAGGCGATGCGCGTGGGTCATGGTGCCTTTACGGTCGGAAAACGAGGATCGTAAAAAAGCCGGCTCACTGGACAGTGGCCGGCTCGCTTCTCAATCGTTCACAACGCTTCAGATTGTTCGATTTACAGCAAATGCTTTACGCCGTCTTGTTCATCGGTGAGCTCTTTCAAGGTCGCGTTGATGCGGTCTTGGCTGAAGCTGTCTATCGCCAAACCTTCAACGGTTTTGTATTCGCCGTTGGCCGTGGTGACGGGGAAGCCGAACATCATGTCTTTCGGAATACCGTACTGGCCGTCAGACGGGATGCCCATCGTCACCCATTTGCCGTGGGTGCCCAGCGCCCAATCGCGCATGTGATCTATGGCCGCATTGGCAGCCGAAGCGGCCGACGACACACCGCGCGCCGCAATGATGGCCGCGCCGCGTTTGCCAACAGTTGGCAGAAAGGTGTCGGCGTTCCACACCGCGTCATTGATCATGTCTTTCACGCTGGCACCTTGGATGGTGGCGAAGCGGTAGTCGGCGTACATGGTGGGCGAATGGTTGCCCCACACGGCCATGTGTTCAATGTCAGCCACGGCCTTGCCGGTTTTGGCGGCAAGCTGGCTGAGCGCGCGGTTGTGATCCAGGCGCAGCATCGCGGTGAAGTTTTCGCGCGGCAGGTCGGGTGCGCTTTTCATGGCGATGTAGGCGTTTGTGTTGGCAGGGTTGCCCACCACCAGCACCTTCACGTTGCGGCTGGCCACAGCGTTCAGGGCCTTGCCTTGGGCGGTGAAGATTTCAGCGTTGACGGCCAACAGCTCGGCGCGTTCCATGCCGGGGCCGCGCGGGCGTGAGCCGATCAACAGGGCGTAGTCGGCGTCTTTGAAAGCGGTCATTGGGTCGCCGTGGGCTTGCATGCTCACCAGCAAAGGGAAGGCGCAGTCTTGCAACTCCATCATCACGCCTTGCAAGGCTTGCTGAGGCTTTTCCATCGGCAGCTCCAACAGTTGCAAGATCACCGGCTGGTCTTTGCCCAGCATCTCGCCCGAGGCGATGCGAAACAAGGTGGCGTAGCCAATTTGACCAGCGGCACCGGTGACGGCGACGCGAACGGGAGGTTTGCTCATGGGGAATGCTCCAGGATGAAGGGCAGGGGAGTGAAAGGAAAACACAGAAGAAATCGGCTGCGGGTTGGTGGGCGGCTGCCAGCCCGGCGTTTACGGCGGCGAGTGTAGGACAGATGGCTTGCTTTGAAGGTGTTTTACGCGCTGCGAAAGCGCAATTGTCTTCAGTCTGATGTCTTATATAAGACAAGCGGGCCGCGGCCTTGCCTGTCGTAAACTTTGGCTTCATGCCCGCCCTCAACTCCCCGCTGACTGTTGCTGCGCCTTCCGAAGCGGGCGGCACGCCTGCGTTCAGCCCGCTCTATCAGCAGATCAAAACGCTCATGATTCTGCGCTTGCAAGCAGGTGAGTGGCAGCCGGGAGAGGCGATTCCGAGCGAACTGGAGTTGGCCGCGCGCTTCAAGGTCAGCCAAGGCACCGTGCGCAAGGCCGTGGACGCGCTGGCTGCCGACAACCTTTTGGTGCGTCGCCAAGGCAAGGGCACTTTCGTGTCCACCCATGCCGAGCAAACCGTGCAGTACCGTTTTTTGCGCCTCATGCCGAACGAC
>JANYJJ010000088.1 GCA_025358485.1 Burkholderiales bacterium
ATCAGCCAATACGAAACGCCGGTGGTGCAAGGCGGCTCCATCAGCTTCATGGTCGGCGACGTGCCCCACAAGGTCAACCTCACGCGCGCGCACCTCGAAGAAGACGCAGGCAAGTCGCTGCACGACGACTACGCCGGCCAAAGCGGCATTGACCTGAACCGCGCCGGGACACCGCTGCTTGAAATCGTGACCGAGCCCGACATGCGTTCCAGCGCCGAGGCGGTCGAATACGCCAAGACTTTGCACGAGCTGGTGAAGTGGATAGGCATTTGCGACGGCAATATGCAAGAGGGCAGTTTTCGGTGCGACGCCAACGTGTCGGTGCGCAAACCTGGCGCCGAATACGGCACGCGGCGCGAGATCAAAAACCTGAACAGCTTCAAGTTCATGCAGCAAGCCATTGACTATGAAATTCAATGGCAAATTGACCTGATCGAAGACGGCGGCACGGTGCAACAAGCCACCGTGCTGTTCAACGCCGACACAGGCGAAACACGCGCCATGCGCAGCAAAGAAGACGCTCACGATTACCGCTATTTTCCCGACCCGGATTTGCCGCCACTGGTGATTTCCAATGAGTGGATTGCGCGAGTCAAAGCTGACATGCCTGAGTTGCCACGCGCCAAGATGCAGCGTTATCAAGACGCGCTGGGCTTGTCGGCCTACGACGCGGCGTTGATGACGCACAGCCGCGCGATGTCAGATTTTTTTGAGGCCACGGCGGCGGTTTGCGGTCAGCCTAAATTGGCATCGAATTGGTTGACCGGTGAAGTGTCGCGTCGCTTGAACGCGGTCGATGCCAGCATTGAAAACTGTCCCGTGAGCCCGCAAACTTTGGGTGCGCTCATCAGCCGCATTCGCGACCAAATCATCTCCAACAACGCGGCCAAACAAGTGATGGATGCGCTGTGGGTGGCGCCGCACCGGAGCGTTCACGACGTGATCCACGAACAAGGCCACGAGCAGATCAACGACACGGCTGAACTTGAGCGCATCCTCGACGAAGTGCTGGTCGCCAATGCCAAGTCGGTCGAAGAATTCCGCGCGGGCAAAGAAAAAGCTTTCAACGCCTTGATCGGTCAGGCCATGAAAGCCACCAAGGGCAAGGCCAACCCGGCGCAGGTCAACGATCTGTTGAAGAAGAAGTTGGGCTGACTTTTTTAACGGGCCTGGGTGCAGTCGACGTCGTTGACGCCGCCGACCCCACCGAGGCAGGCGACATCGGCAACACCGCGCCCATCGAGCCCGCCGGTGCGCCACTCCACAAACGGCGCAGGCGTGCCAACTCGGCGTCATAGAGCGCGTTGATGCGCACGATTTCAACTTGCTGGTTTTGGATCAATGTGCGCTGTGCTTCGGTGGTGGCGTCGTTCGCGTCCAGCGCTTGTTTCAGTTTCAAAGGCAAGGGCTTGTCGAGATAGAACTCAGCCTCGTTCATCAGGGGTTTGCGCTCGTTGGCCAACGCCGCCACGCGCCGCTGCGACAAGTCCACTGCTTTGCGAACATCGTCCAAAGCTTCAGCGCGCGCTTTGCTGTGCGCTTCTTCGGTCGGGAAACGGTTGGTGAGGTTGCGGTCGCGGCGCACCGCGTCTTGCTGGGCACTGCGGGCCGCAGAGGCGGCGCGGTCGCGGGACTCTTGCTGCGTTGCCTCTTCGGCGGTGAGGGTGGGGCTCAGCACCTTTTTGACCGATCCATCGGCGTTCAGCACGCGCTGGTCTCGTGTGGCGCACTCGGGCAGCGGCCGGTCAGACGTGAGCTTTTTCCCGCTTGCGTCAACACAACTGTAGATTTGCTGCGCGTGCACCGAACTTGTGGCTGCCGCTGACGCGATCAGCATCGCAGCCAGGTACGGTTTCAGCGCTTCAGCGTTTCCAAACATTCAAACTCCATAGCGGTCTCTGTAGGCCGACACTGCCGCCACATGCGCGGTCAGGCTAGGGTCGCCGCTGGACTTCAAGTATTGCAACAAATCTGCCACGCTCGCGATGGTGATCACCGGCATACCGTAGGTCTGCGTGAAGTTATCAACGGCACTGTGCGCGCTGAGTTGACCGGCTGTTCCCCCAACAAGCGCTGCTTTTTCCATGCGGTCCAACGCGATGAGCACCGCCACGGGCTGCGCCTCGGCTGCGCGAATCATGTCAACCGACTCGCGTTTGGACGCGCCGTCGGTGATCACGTCGTCAATGATGACCACGCGACCGAGCAGCGGCGCGCCCACCATGGTGCCGCCTTCGCCGTGCTGTTTGGCCTCTTTTCGGTTGTGCGCAAAAGGCGTGTTGTGCCCCAGGCGTGCCAGCGCCACAGCCGTGGCCGATGCCAACGTGATCCCTTTGTAAGCAGGG
>JANYJJ010000092.1 GCA_025358485.1 Burkholderiales bacterium
CCCGACGCGTCGGTGTTGGTGGGCTTGGTGGACGGCCCGTTTTCGCTGCTCGACGGCAACTGGTCTTTTGTGCCTTTGGGCGTTGACGGCAAGGCTTGCAAAATTGAGTTTGACTTGCGCTATGCGTTTTCCAGCACGGCCTTGGAAGTGGTGGTCAGCCCGGTGTTTGACCGCATCGCCAACACCTTCGTTGACTCCTTCGTGAAACGTGCCGAGCAGGTTTATGGCCCTCGGTAACTCCACGACGATGCTGTCGGTGACGGTGGCCTACAGCGCCGCAGCGCGACAGTTGGACGTGGTTGAGCTGAATCTGCCACAAGGTGCGACGGCGGCGTCGGCCATCGCGCAAAGCGGCTTGCTGACCCAACACCGCGACATCGATCTGGCGGTGCAAAAAATCGGCATCTGGGGCCACCTGTGCGCGCCAGATCAAGTGCTGCGCGACCATGACCGCGTTGAGATCTACCGGCCGCTTCTGGTCGACCCCAAAGAAGCGCGTCGTCTGCGCTACAAGCGCGACCGCGTCGTTCCTGCTGTTACGTCATCCCGGCGCCGTTGAGCAAAGCAAATTCGGACTGGTGCTAATACTGTTCGTTTAACGAGAAACACAAACAACCCCCAGCGCGGGCCGTCCTTCGATACCGCAGGATGATCGGGGTGCGGCAGATGGTCGAATGAACAGGTTTGAGCCAAGCGCCGGTTTCAGCCGTTATTTGCAGTCGCTGTTGATGACGTTCTTGGTGCGACGCGCTTCTTCGGCTCGTGCCTTGTCGTCCAAAAACTCACGCTCGCCTTTGGCGTCTGTGCGTGTGATGCGTAGGCCGTCGTCCAGGGTGCGTTGATAGGCCTTGGCGCGGGTGCAGTTCTCGGCACGCAGGGCGGCTTGTTTGTCGTCTTCGGCCTTGGTCTTGGCCGCTTTGTCTTGTTCGGCTTTGCGCAGCTTGGCTTCCAACTCGGGCTCACCGTTTTTGATCGGCGCAGCCGACACCGTCACGCCTGAAGCGGGAGCCCGAGCAGGTATGGGCGCAGTATTTTTTTTCGGTGCCGCGGCAGGTTGCTGAAGCACGTCTTTTTCAGGCGTGCCCAAGGGCGGCGGCATGTCGCTGTACTGCACCACACCGGCCTTGTCGCGCCATTTGTATTGGGCTGCGGCGGGCAGGCTGAGCACCGCGACGGCAATCGTCAAAACACAGAGCAACGGTTTGCATTTCATAGGGCGTGACATAAGAAAAACTCTCTCGCTTTGAATGGCCGCAGTGTAGTGGGGCGGCATCAGGCAGAAGAGCGCAAATGGCGTCCAAAGGCAGCACTCCAACCGCCTTCCCGTGCAGCCTTCCGTATAATTTGGTTTTGAGTCTGGAGCTTTCCTCATGCGTCTGCTTGGCAAAGCGCTGACCTTCGACGATGTGTTGTTGGTACCGGCCTACTCCACGGTGTTGCCACGCGACACCAGCCTGTCCACCCAGCTGTCCCGCAACATCCGCCTGAACTTGCCGTTGGTGTCGGCTGCGATGGACACGGTGACCGAAGCGCGATTGGCCATTGCGCTGGCGCAAGAAGGCGGCATCGGCATCGTCCACAAAAACCTCACGCCGCTGCAACAAGCCGCTGAAGTGGCGCGCGTCAAACGCTATGAATCGGGCGTGCTGCGCGACCCCATCACCGTCACACCCGACACGCCTGTGCGCGATGTGATGGAGCTGTCGCGACAGCACGGCGTGTCGGGCTTTCCGGTGCTGCAAGGCAAACAGGTGGTGGGCATCGTCACCAACCGAGACCTGCGTTTTGAGACGCGCCTGGATGCGCCGGTGCGCGACATCATGACGCCGCGCGAGCGGCTCATCACCGTCAGCGACGGCGCGACCTTGGCCGAAGGCAAAGCGCTGATGCACCGCCATAAGTTAGAGCGCGTGTTGGTGGTGAACGCTGACTTTGAGCTGCGCGGTTTGATGACGGTGAAAGACATCACCAAGCAAACCAGCTTCCCCAACGCCGCGCGCGACTCGCACGGCAAGCTGCGCGTGGGCGCGGCGGTGGGTGTGGGCGACGGCACCGAAGAACGCGTTGAGCTCTTGGTCAAAGCAGGCGTTGACGTGCTGGTGGTGGACACTGCCCACGGCCACAGCGCGGGCGTGCTGGAGCGAGTGCGTTGGGTCAAACGCCACTACCCGCAAGTGGACGTGATAGGCGGCAACATCGCCACCGGCGCAGCCGCACTGGCCTTGGCCGAGGCCGGTGCCGATGCTGTGAAAGTGGGCATAGGCCCGGGTTCCATTTGCACCACGCGCATCGTCACTGGCGTGGGCGTGCCGCAAATGTTGGCAATAGATTCAGTGGCCAAAGCCTTGAAGGGCAGCGGCGTGCCTTTGATCGCCAATGGCGGCGTGCGCTACTCCGGCGACTTGGCCAAAGCCATTGCCGCCGGGGCCGACAGCGTGATGATGGGCGGCGCATTTGCAGGCACCGAAGAAGCGCCTGGCGAAGTCATCCTGTACCAAGGCCGCACCTACAAAAGCTATCGCGGCATGGGCTCCATTGGGGCCATGCAACAAGGCTCAGCCGACCGCTACTTTCAAGACGGCCCGGCCAACAACCCCAACACCACCAAGCTCGTGCCCGAAGGCATAGAAGGGCAGGTGCCTTACAAAGGTTCGGTCGTGGCCATCATCTTTCAAATGGGCGGCGGACTGCGCGCGTCCATGCACTACTGCGGTTGCGCCAGCATCGCTGAGATGCACGAGCGCGCCGAGTTCGTTGAGATCAGCTCGGCCGGCATGCGCGAAAGCCATGTCCACGATGTGCAGATCACCAAAGAAGCGCCGAACTACCGGATGGAATGACGCGCTTGAATTCCTCCCCAGTGGTTGAACCACAAGGCGGCGTGCGCCCCGCCGCCATGCGCTTCATCTTGATCACGGTCTTGATCGACATGATCTCCATCGGCCTCATCGTGCCGGTGCTGCCCACGCTGGTGGGCACCTTCACGAAAGACCCAACCGAGCGCGCACTTTGGTACGGCGTGGTGGCGTTTGCCTTCAGCATCGCCAACTTTTTTGGCTCGCCGATTTTGGGCGCGCTGTCTGACCGCTACGGCCGCCGCCCGGTGTTGCTGCTGGGTTTTTGCGGCTTGGCGCTTAACTTTTTTGCCACCGCCTTGGCCACGCATTTGTGGGTGTTGATTGCCGTGCGCTTGGTGGGCGGTGCCATGCAAGCCAATGCCGGTGTGGCCAACGCCTACGTGGCCGACATCACCGCGCCAGCAGACCGCGCCAAGCGCTTCGGTTTGTTGGGGGCGATGTTCGGCATCGGCTTCATCGTCGGTCCGGTGATGGGCGGGTTTTTGGGCGAGATCAATTTGCAGTTGCCGTTTTATGTGGCGGGCACGTTTGCGCTCATCAACTTGCTGTACGGCTACTTTGTGCTGCCGGAATCGCTGCCCAAAGACAAGCGCCGCACCGTGACCCTGGCGTCGGCCAACCCGATTGCGTCGCTCACCAAACTCAGTCAACTCAAAGGCGTGGGCTCGCTGGTGGCGGTGATTGCGCTCAGCGGTTTGGCGCAGTTCACGATGTACACCACCTGGGTGCTGTACACCACCTTCAAATTCGGCTGGGGCCCCAAAGACAACGGCTGGTCGTTGTTTGCGGTGGGCATTGCAGCGGCCGTGGTGCAAGGCTTTTTGCTGCCCCGTTTGCTGAAAAAATTTGGCGCACCGCGCTTGGCCACCATCGGCTTGGTGTCCAGCGCCTTGGGCTATTTGGCCTGGGGCTTGGCCCCCGTCGGTTGGGTGATGTACGTAGTGATTGCCATCAACCTGCTGGGCTTTTGCGTCACGCCTGCCATCCAAAGCATCGTGTCGAATGCGGCCGACGCGACATCACAAGGTCAAACCATGGGCGCGGTGGCGTCGCTCAGCAGTTTGATGGCCGTGCTGGGCCCGGTGTTGGGCGCGCCGCTGATGGGCGCGGTGTCGCACTTGCCGCCGTCTGACTGGCGCGTGGGCGCGCCGTTTTACTTTTGCGCTGCGCTGCAAATGGCGTCGATGTTGGTGGCGTGGCGGCACTTCAGCAAAGAACGGCGCTTGCGTCGTGCGGCCGAGTTGACTTCATCTTCGGCCTGAGCTTTCAACTGTTTCTCAAACCCAAATTCATGCACGACAAAGTCCTCATCCTCGACTTCGGCTCGCAAGTCACCCAGCTCATTGCCCGCCGTGTGCGCGAGGCGCATGTCTACTGCGAAATCCATCCCAACGATGTGAGCGACGAGTTCATCCGCAGCTTTGCGCCCAAAGCCATCATCCTCAGCGGCAGCCACGCCAGCACCTACGAAGACCACGAACTGCGCGCGCCGCAAGCCGTGTGGAGCTGCGGCGTGCCGGTGCTGGGAATTTGCTACGGCATGCAAACCATGGCCGAGCAACTCGGCGGCAAAGTAGAATGGAGCGACCACCGTGAATTCGGCTACGCCGAAGTGCGCGCGCGGGGCCACACCAACTTGCTGAAAGACATCCAAGACTTCGCCACTCCCGATGGCCACGGCATGCTCAAGGTGTGGATGAGCCACGGCGACAAAGTCACCGCCTTGCCGCCCGGCTTCAAGCTGATGGCGTCAACGCCCAACTGCCCGATTGCAGGCATGGCCGACGAAGCCCGTGGCTATTACGGCGTGCAGTTCCACCCTGAAGTCACGCACACCGTGCAAGGCGCAGCCCTCATCAACCGCTTCGTGCTGGACATTGCCCAAGCCAAACCCGATTGGGTCATGGGCAACTACATCGACGAATGCGTGGCCCGCATACGCCAGCAGGTGGGCACTGAAGAAGTCATCCTTGGCCTGAGCGGCGGCGTGGACAGCAGCGTGGCCGCAGCGCTGATACACCGCGCCATCGGCGACCAGCTCACCTGCGTGTTTGTTGACCACGGCTTGCTGCGCTTGAACGAAGGCGACAACGTCATGGCCATGTTCGCAGGCCGCTTGAACGTGAAGGTCATCCGCGTTGACGCCAGCGAGCAATTCCTAGGTCACCTCAAAGGCGTGACCGACCCCGAAGCCAAACGCAAAATCATCGGCCGCGAGTTTGTGGAAGTCTTCCAACTCGAAGCCAAGAAACTCAAGAACGCCAAGTGGTTGGCGCAGGGCACCATCTACCCCGACGTGGTCGAAAGCGGCGGCACCAAAACCAAAAAAGCCACCACCATCAAAAGCCACCACAACGTCGGCGGCCTGCCCGCCACGCTGGGCCTGAAGTTGTTGGAACCCTTGCGCGAACTGTTCAAAGACGAAGTCCGCGAACTCGGCGTGGCCCTGGGCCTACCCGCCGACATGGTTTACCGCCACCCCTTCCCCGGCCCAGGTTTGGGCGTGCGAATTTTGGGTGAAGTCAAGCCCGAATACGCAGACCTGCTGCGCCGGGCTGATGCCATCTTCATCGAAGAATTGCGCAATACCAAAGACGTTGAAACCGGCAAAACTTGGTACGAACTGACCAGCCAAGCCTTCGCCGTTTTCTTGCCCGTCAAAAGCGTGGGCGTCATGGGCGACGGCCGCACCTACGAACACGTCGTCAGCCTGCGCGCCGTGCAAACCACCGACTTCATGACCGCCGACTCCGCCGAGCTGCCATACGCCTTGCTCAAGAAGGTGAGCAGCCGCATCATCAACGAAGTCCGCGGCATCAACCGCGTGGCCTACGACGTGAGCAGCAAGCCACCGGCGACGATTGAGTGGGAGTGAGGGTGCGAAAAGACCAAACCCCGGGCTATGTGTTCGCTCGCCAACGACGACAAATAACAGCTGAGTCGCTCCGAGCGGAACAATCAAATTTGTTGCGCGAGCATCAACCCTTGGCACGCATTGCATTTATTGCACTCATCGGCATGCTTTTGTATATGTCGACTGTCGCCTACAACACAACACACTTAGACTTATTACTTAACTGTTCCATCCCGGACGATTGCATAGACTACAGGCGGTATCCGCTGTTCATGGCCCGCTCAGTCATGCGCGAGTTGATCGAACAGCTCAAGGCACAACCGCAAGGAGTCCGACTGCCATGATGATTGCCCTTCACAAACAA
>JANYJJ010000114.1 GCA_025358485.1 Burkholderiales bacterium
CGACAAGGTATCGGCCAAACAGGCCATGATCAAAGCGGGCGTGCCTTGCGTGCCCGGCTCTGAAGGCGCGCTGACAGACGACCCGAAAGAGATCATCAAAGCGGCGCGCGCGATTGGCTACCCCGTCATCATCAAAGCGGCCGGCGGCGGCGGCGGGCGCGGCATGCGGGTGGTGCACACCGAAGCGGCGCTCATCCACGGCGTGCAAACCACGCGGGCCGAAGCCGGTGCAGCGTTCGGCAATTCGGCGGTCTATATGGAGAAGTTTCTCCAGAACCCTCGTCACATTGAAATACAGGTCATGGCCGACACACACCGCAACGCGGTGTGGTTGGGCGAGCGCGATTGTTCGATGCAGCGCCGCCACCAAAAGATCATCGAAGAAGCGCCTGCGCCGGGTATTCCGCGCCGTGTGATTGAGCGCATCGGCGACCGCTGTGCAGCAGCGTGCAAAAAAATCGGCTACCGCGGCGCTGGCACGTTTGAGTTTTTGTTTGAAAACGGCGAGTTCTATTTCATTGAGATGAACACCCGCGTGCAAGTCGAACACCCGGTGACGGAATGGGTGACGGGCATCGACATTGTGCAGATGCAAATTCGCGTGGCGGCCGGCGAAAAGTTGCCGTTCACACAGCGCCAGGTGCAAATGCGCGGCCACTCGATTGAGTGCCGCATCAATGCAGAAGACCCGTACAAATTCACGCCCAGCCCAGGCCGCATCACGATGTGGCACCCGCCGGGCGGGCCCGGTGTGCGGGTGGATTCGCACGTTTACACCAACTACTTTGTGCCGCCCAATTACGACTCCATGATTGGCAAAATCATCGTTCACGGCGACACGCGCGAACAAGCTTTGGCGCGCATGCGGATTGCGCTGTCTGAAACCGTGGTTGAGGGAATCTTGACCAACATCCCGCTGCACCGCGAACTGATGGTGGACGCGCGCTTCATTGAAGGCGGCACCAACATTCATTACCTTGAGGGTTGGATGAGCGCCCACAAGCGTTGATTCGGCACTGACCCGCACTGCCAACGTCACCATGGTTGAACTGTTTTTGCTGGCCCCGGTGGACGTGGTTGAAGACGCCTCCGACGCCCTGATGGACGAGTTGGGTGCGCTGTCGGTGTCAGTCGAAGACGCCGATGCCAACACCGACGCCGAGCGTGCTTTGTTCGGCGAGCCCGGCATGCCCGCACCAGCAGGCGGCTGGCAGCGTTCGGTCATCAAGGCCTTGTTTGACACCGAAGCGCTGGCCTTCGAGGCCGCGACTTTGTTGTTGGCGCAAGACTGGGCACAAAACATCCACATGCAGTCTTTGAGCGAGGTGGCCGAGCAAGATTGGGTGCGCTTGACGCAGTCGCAATTTGCGCCGGTGGACATCACGCCGACGTTTTGGATCGTGCCCACTTGGCACGAGCCACCGGCTGCGGCGCAGAAGGTGATACGGCTCGACCCCGGCTTGGCTTTTGGCACCGGCACCCATCCGACCACGCGCATGTGTTTGCGCTGGATCGCGCAACAAGCCCCCGCCAAGTCGGCGGCTTGGCAGCGCGTGCTGGACTACGGCTGCGGCTCCGGCATCTTGGCGATTGCGGCAGCGCTGCACGGTGCGCACGGCGTGGACGCGCTGGACATCGACCCGGCCGCTGTGGAGTCGACCCGCGCCAATGCGCAGGCCAATGGCGTGACCCTGCAAGCGGGCCTGCCTGACGCGGCGTCTGGTGTCTACCCGCTGGTGCTGGCCAACATCTTGGCCACACCGCTGCGCTTGTTGGCACCGCTGCTGTGCGCACACGTCGCGCAAGGAGGCGATTTGGTGCTGGCAGGCATCTTGCAGCGTCAGGCCGACGAGCTCAAAGCGGCCTACGCGCCGTGGTGCGCGCTGCAAGTCAGCGACAGCATGGACGGCTGGATATTGATGAGCGCGCGCTTGTCTTCGTGAGTCACCGCATGAAGAAATTGCAGCGTCTGCGTGGCATAGTTCAACCATGAGTCTGGCGACGCGTTGCACAGCTTGCGGCACGATATTTCGGGTCGTGCAAGATCAATTGAAAGTGTCCGAGGGTTGGGTGCGTTGCGGTCGCTGCGACGCCGTCTTCAACGCCATGGAAGGCTTGTTCGATCTTGATCGCGATGCCCCGCCAGAGTGGCCCGCTAACCCGCCAGCGATGCCTGCACCCGAGCCCGCGATCACGGCACCGTCACCCGCTTATTTGCCCGCTTATTTGCCCACTTACTCGCCCACTTACCCTCCCAGTCACCCTCCAAGCTACGCGCCCGCACCCGAACCAGTTGCCGAGCACGTTGCCGCGCCTGCGCTCGCGCACGCGACGGCGCAGTTTCCCCAGCAAGCGCACAGCGAGTTCACGCCGCTCGCTGAGCCGCCAATGGAGCCGCATCGCGAAGTGATCACTATCGATCCTGTGCTTGAAGTGGCCCCCGGCGAACCTCCTTTGGCAAGCGCCGGCTTCTCGGAATTCATGGCATCGGAGCAAGCGTCAACCTCGCCTGATTTCGTGCGCCATGCCGACAAGGCGCAACGCTGGAAGCGCTCGGGTGCACGTTTCGCCCTGGCCTTCACGGCGCTGATGATGCTGACGCTGCTGGGCGCGCAAGCCGCCTTTCACTTCCGCGATTTGATGGCGGCCCGTTTGCCGCAAACCAAACCCGCCTTGGTCAGCGCGTGCGCCTGGTTGCAATGCAGCGTGGGGCTTCCGCGGCGCATCGAAGACGTGGCGGTGGAAAGCACCTCGCTGACGCACTCCATTCCTGGGTCGGAGGCCTTCAAGTTGTCGGTCAGTTTGCGCAACCGCGGCAACTTGACGGTGGCCTTGCCTTCGGTTGATTTGAGTTTGACTGACGCATCAGGTCAGTTGGTGGCACGCCGCGCTTTGAGCCCAAGTGACTTCCTCGCCACCGCGCCGGGCTTGAACGCAGGTGCAGACACGACCTTGAGTTTGATGCTCAACGCAGGCGAAAAACGCGTCACGGGTTACACGGTGGAAGTGTTTTATCCCTGAGCTGCGCTCCTCATTCGAACGCCCGAATTTCTACAGTTTGTTTTCAATCTTTCTTCTTGGAGCAGCCATGTCGGCTTTGATTTGTGGGTCCCTCGCGTTTGACACCATCACGGTGTTTCCAGGTCGGTTCAAGGAACAAATCTTGCCCGAACAACTGCACATTTTGAATGTTTCGTTCTTCGTGCCAACGTTGCGCCGCGAGTACGGTGGCTGCGCGGGGAACATCGCCTACAACCTCAATTTGCTGGGCGGCTCGGCCGTTGTGATGGCAGCGCTGGGCAATGACGGAGCCGACTATTTGGAGCGCCTCAAGTCTTGGGGTTGCAGCACCACGCAAGTGCGCACTGTGGAAAACAGCTACACCGCGCAAGCCTTCATCATCACCGACACCGACAACAACCAGATCACGGCTTTTCACCCTGGCGCCATGAGTGAAGCGCACCTCACGGCAGTGCCCGCGTCAAGCGACTTGAAAGTCGGCATCATCGCGCCCGACGGCCGCGACGCCATGATCCAGCACGCGGCACAACTGTTTGCCGCAGGCATCCCTTTTGTGTTCGATCCAGGTCAAGGCTTGCCGATGTTCAACGGCGACGAGCTCAATCATTTTGTGTCGATGGCGACTTGGGTCACGGTGAACGACTACGAAGCCCGCATGCTGAGCGAGCGCACCGGCAAGAGCTTGGAGGCCTTGTCGCGGTCTCATTTGAAAGGCGTGATCGTGACTTTGGCTGCCGACGGCTGCGAGGTGTGGGAACAAGGCGTTCTCACCCACGTGCCCGGCGTCAAAGCCACCGAAGTGTTGGACCCCACAGGCTGCGGTGATGCGTTTCGTGGCGCACTGCTTTACGGCTTGGAGCGCGGTTGGACGCTGGAGCGATGCGTGAGTTTGGGCAACCGCGTGGGAGCCATCAAGATCGCCAGCCGAGGCGGTCAAAACCACCAACTGGATCGCGCTGCACTGGGTCTTTGAACCTCAAGTGCGCTCAAGCTGGTCGACATAAAAGCCCAGCCGAGGCTGGCGGGCATAAAAAAACCAGCCTAGGCTGGCAGGCATAAAAAAACCCAGCCGAGGCTGGGTTTTTGCTTGGAGCTTTGAGTAAGTTCAAGGGCCGCAAGCGGATGCTTGAAGCTTGCCAGTCAACGCCGCGTGAACGGCGTCGATGCTCCAAACTCAGGGCTTGCTGCCTGTTGGGAAAGGCCAGGCGGCTTGTGGGCTCAGCGCGGTCTTCGGCGCTGGAGCCGCAGGCTTCACGACTGCGGGCTTGGCTGCGGCTGGTTTTGCAGCAGCCGGTTTGGCGGCAGCTTTGACAACAGCAGGGGCAGCTGGAGCAGGGGGTGCCTTTTTAGCGGCTGCTTTCTTTGCCGGCGCTTTCTTTGCAGCGGCCTTTTTAGCAGGGGCCTTTTTAGCAGCAGCTTTCTTGGCCGGAGCGGCCTTCTTCGCTGGAGCTTTCTTGGCAGCAGCTTTCTTAGCCGGTGCTGCTTTCTTAGCCGCAGCCTTTTTGGCTGGTGCTGCTTTCTTAGGAGCTGCCTTTTTAGCGGGCGCAGCCTTCTTGGCTGGAGCCGCCTTTTTGGCCGCAACTTTCTTCACAGCAGCCTTTTTGGCTGGCGCTGCTTTCTTCGCAGGTGCAGCTTTCTTTGCAGCCGGTTTTTTCATCGGTGCAGATTTTTTGGCCACGGGGGACTTTTTCGCAGTTGCCATAACACTTCTCCTTGATCAAGTTGAAAAAGAACTCACAGGCTTTGAACTAGCTCGCTGCCTGTCAGCTATTCACTGTCCTCAGAGCCCCAAGTTGGCCGCTGCGGTACGGTGAATCTGGTTGCGCCGCGTGTGCAATTTTTATAAGACTGGCTGGCGATTTCTATGTTTCGCTTTTCAACCGGTTTTTATTGCATCACGTGACGCTGATCTTGACCTCTCACTGCCGCCTGGAGCTGTATCGCTCGATTGAAAGTTAATCCCAAGACAACGCACCGCCAGACTGATACTCAGTCACGCGCACTTCAAAGAAATTACTTTCCTTCTTCAGGTCGATCATTTCACTCATCCATGGAAATGGATTTTCTTCATTCGGGAACAACTCGGCCAAACCAATCTGGGTGGCACGGCGGTTGGCGATGTAACGCAAATAGCCCTTGAACATCGACGCATTCATGCCCAACACGCCGCGCGGCATGGTGTCTTCAGCGTACCGGTATTCGAGTTCGACCGCTTTCATGAATAAGGCGTTGATTTCGGCCTTAAATTCAGGCGTCCAGAGGTTTGGGTTTTCCAACTTGATCTGGTTGATGAGGTCGATGCCGAAATTGCAGTGCATGGACTCGTCGCGCAAGATGTACTGATACTGCGTGGACGCGCCGGTCATTTTGTTTTGCCGACCCAGCGCCAAAATCTGAGTGAAGCCGACGTAGAAAAACAAACCTTCCATCAAGCAGGCAAACACGATGAGCGACTTCAACAGCACGCGGTCGTTTTCGAGCGTGCCTGTGTTGAAGTTCGGGTCCATGATCGCGCCGATGAAGGGGATCAAGAACTCGTCTTTGTCACGAATGGATTGAACTTCGTTGTAAGCGTTGAAGATTTCGCTTTCGTCCAAACCCAGCGACTCGACGATGTATTGGTAGGCGTGGGTGTGGATGGCCTCTTCAAACGCTTGGCGCAACAGAAACTGACGGCACTCGGGCGCCGTGATGTGGCGGTAAGTGCCCAAAACGATGTTGTTGGCGGCCAGTGAATCGGCAGTGACGAAGAAACCCAAATTGCGTTTGATGATGCGGCGCTCATCTTCCGTCAAACCATTCGGATCTTTCCAAGTCGCGATGTCGCGCGACATGTTCACTTCTTGCGGCATCCAATGGTTGGCGCAAGTGGCGAGGTATTTTTCCCAAGCCCATTTGTATTTGAACGGCACCAATTGGTTGACGTCAGTGCGACCGTTGATGATGCGTTTGTCGGCGGCATTGACGCGGCGGGTCACCGGAGTGGCTGAACCTGCTGTCGGGGTGGCTGCGGGGGTTGCAACATCGTTTGCAACTGCGTTTACGTCATTCATTGACGCCGCAGCCGCCAACGGAATACCGATGTCCGCCATGACTGCCGCCAAAGCGGGTGACGACTGTGCCGCGCGAGATTGGCTCAAATGAGTTACCACAGCATTCGCAATGCTGGATGCGGGCACCTTGGCAGTTTCAGCAGTTTTGACTTCGTCTTCCCAAACCAACATATTTATTTTCCAGTACTTTTAAATTATCGGAGTGTTGCGTTCAAACACCAAGCGATTCTTGACATTGACAGGTCTTCGACGCTCGTATTTGTTGCGTCGTCGCATCGAGAGAATCTCAACGCGGTTTAAAAAACGATTTGAACGCGCTTCGATATCACTGAGGCGCGCACTGAGATGCGCGCTGACATGCGCACTGACTTGAGCACTGACAAGCTCGCGAACATGTTCACTGACAAGCTTCGCAGTCCGGGTTGTCGATAGAGCAAAACTTCATGTCGGTTGCAGGCTCGGTGCTGAGTGCGCTGTAGACAGCTGCTCCAGTGCTTGCTGCACCGGAACCTGAACCCGCGCCCGCACCAGAACTCGAACCCGCTTGCGCCTTCGCAATCACTGCCGCAGCGTCTGAGGAAGAGCCGATGGAAACTGCATTCATCTGCCCCGCCTTCACGGTTGATTTCTCAGCGTGCGTGGCACCCACAGTGCGGAGGTAGTAGGTGGTTTTCAAGCCGCGCAGCCAAGCGAGTTTGTAGGTTTCGTCGAGCTTCTTACCTGATGCCCCGGCCATGTAAATGTTGAGTGACTGACCTTGGTCGATCCACTTTTGACGACGGGCTGCGGCTTCCACCAACCACTGTGTTTCGACTTCAAACGCCGTGGCGTAAAGCGCCTTCAAATCCTCGGGCACACGGTCGATGCGGCGCAGTGAACCGTCGAAGTGCTTCAAGTCCATGACCATCACGTCGTCCCACAAGCCCAACTTTTTCAGGTCGCGCACCAGCGCTTCGTTGACGATGGTGAACTCGCCAGACAAGTTGGACTTGACCGATAGGTTGCCAAAGGAGGGCTCAATGGATGCACTGACGCCCACGATGTTGGAGATGGTGGCCGTCGGCGCAATGGCCACGCAATTGGAGTTGCGCATGCCGTGCGCTTTGATGCGGCTGCGCAGCGAACTCCAGTCCATGCTGACACTGCGATCGACTTCCACATAACCACCGCGTTGCTCGGCGAGCATGTCGAGTGAGTCGATCGGCAAGATGCCGCGATCCCACAGCGAACCGCGATAGCTGGAGTAGCGGCCGCGCTCTGCGGCCAACTCGGTTGATGCCCAGTATGCGTAGTAGCAAACCGCTTCCATCGATTCGTCGGCGAACTGCACTGCCGCTTCAGAAGCGTAAGGCACGCGCAACTCATACAGCGAGTCTTGGAAGCCCATGATGCCCAGGCCGACCGGACGGTGCCGTAGGTTGGAGTCACGCGCTTTCTTGACAGCGTAGTAGTTGATATCGATGACGTTGTCGAGCATGCGCATTGCTGTCGATATCGTCTTCTTCAATTTGGCGTGATCCAGCTGCCGTGTTGGTCCATGGGGTCCGTCAACGGTGGTCAGGTGGTGCGTCAAGTTGACCGAGCCGAGGTTGCACACCGCGATTTCAGATTCGCTGGTGTTCAGCGTGATCTCGGTGCACAAATTGCTTGAGTGAACCACGCCTGCATGCTGTTGCGGCGAACGCACATTGCACGCGTCCTTGAAGGTGATCCAAGGGTGGCCGGTTTCGAACAGCATTGACAACATTTTTCGCCACAGGTCGCTGGCGGGCATGGTTTTGAACAGCTTGAGCTCGCCGCGCGCGGCTTTGGCTTCGTAGCCGGTGTAGGCGATCTCAAACTCGCGGCCGAATTTGTCGTGCAGGTCGGGGCAGTTGCTTGGCGAGAACAATGTCC
>JANYJJ010000128.1 GCA_025358485.1 Burkholderiales bacterium
GGCCACGTCGATGATCAATTTTGGTGCCAGCAACAGCGCCACCACCGGCATCGGCGGCGAGCACCCCAACGTCATCAAAACCAGCGCCAACGGTGCAGACGACCCACTGGTGACGGGCCTGCGCGCGCTGGGTCACACTGTCAGCGTGGCAGCGCAGTCCAGCGGCACCGGCACCGTCATCAAAACCCAGGTGAGTGGTGCGACGACTTACATCGGCGGTGCCGATCCACGGCGTGAAGGTTTGGTGTTGGGCGACTGATCACTCTTGCTCAGGTCAAGAAAAAGAGCGCTTCGGCGCTCTTTTTTTTTCAGCGCTGGCGTCAGCGCTGGATCAAAAGGCAAGCTTCACAAACGCTTCTTCAAAATCGCGTTCGCCTGCTTGGGCCAGCAGCTCAGGCACCGTGCCGCTGGCCACGGTGCGGCCCTTCGCAACCACCACCACGCTGTCGCACAAGCGCTCCACTTCTTGCATGATGTGGGTTGAAAAAATGATGCATTTGCCGCCGCCTTCAGACGTGCGCAAATAACGCAAGGCCTCGCGCAAAGCGCGCGTGGCCAACACATCCAAACCGTTGGTGGGCTCGTCCAACACGATGTTCGCCGGATCGTGAACCATGGCGCGCGCCAAGGCGGTTTTCATGCGCTCGCCTTGGCTGAAACCTTCGGTGCGGCGGTCCAGCAAGGGCTTCATGTCCAACACATCGGCCAGCCAATCGGCGCGCGTGTTCGCGGCGTCTGGTGTCATGCCTTGCAGCGCGCCGTAGTAGGCAATGTTTTCGCGCGCAGTCAGGCGCGGGTACAAGCCGCGCGCGTCACTGAGCACTCCCATGCGCGCCAGGGCTTCGCGCGGGCGCATGACCACGTCGATGTTGTCGACCTTCATGCGTCCGGTGTCGGGTTGAATCAAACCCGCCAGCATGCGCAGCGACGTGGTTTTGCCCGCGCCGTTGGCACCCAGCAAACCAGTGATGTGACCGTCCGGCGCGGTGAAGCTCACGTCACTTACCGCTTGCACCCAAACCGGTGTGCGTTTCGTCAAACTGAGGCCGCTTTGGTGTGCCGCAAAACGCTTGGCCAAGTGCTCGACCACGATCATGGTTTGGCGTCCCAACGCGGCGGTTGAAAGGCCAAAGGTCGGGGCACAGCGCTTGCGCAATCGGTCTGAACTTTCAACGCGGACGCGTCGTCTTCGGTGTCGATGAACTTGTAAATCACGTCGCGCATGCAGCCCACGCTCATCACGCCGTGACCCGCGTTGGGCACCACCACATTCGAAGCGTTGGCACCCAAAGCCAGGGCCACGCGCTGTGCATGACGCGGCGCAGTGGCGGGGTCGAGGCCGCCGCTGAGCAAGAGCGCGGGCGAGCGGGTGGCTGGCACCTCATAGAACGCCGACGGCACCGCCCCTTGCGGCCACGCGGCGCACACCTTGGCGTAGAGCTGCGCGGTGCTGTCGGCAAAGTCAGCGCCTGCACTTGGCTTGCTGCCCGGCATATTGCGGTCGGCAAGCGGTGCGTCTTCTGCGCAAATCACACTGAAGTGCATGCCCATCGCCAAAGCGCTGCCTTTGCGCGGTGACAGCAAGCTGCCCATGCCCAGCAAGCCTTCAAATCGGCCCGCCGCGGCTTCGCTGATCGCCTGCGGCAGGGCAGATGACGTGACGGGCGAATACAGCGGGCCGCGCAGAGCAGCCAGCAACATGTCGCGCGAATAAGGGAAGGTCTCGCGCTGCCCTGTCAGTGGGTGCGCAGCGGTGATGGTTTGCGGCAGCTGGTTGAACAGCGCGCTGGCATCACGTCGCAAAGTGGGGTAATTTTTTTGACAGCTTGCCATTTGCTCGCAGTCGCGCAACAGCGCATCGAAAGCGGCTTGGCTGTCGGTGGACATGCTGAGCGGCAAAACCATGTCAGCTGGTGCCACGCCGTCCATCACGCTGCGCCGCACCGCGCTTGGGAACTGCCGTTGATAGTCCAGCGCCGCACGTGTGCCGTAAGACGCGCCGACCAGGTTGATGCGCTGCACGCCCAATTGCTGGCGCACCGCATCCAGGTCTTGCATGGCCAACACGGTGGTGAAAAAGCGCAGGTCGCCGTAGGGCAAGGTTTGCAATTTTTCTCGGCAACGCGTGATCTCGCGCAGTTGCGCAGCAGGGTCGGCCAACTCGGCCAGGGGCAGCGCGCGGGTGTCGTCGCACATCAAGGGTGCCGACAAGCCCGTGCCGCGTTGATCGACAAACACGATGTCGCGGCGGTTGTTCAAGCGCGTGAACAAGGCCAACACTTGCGGCGCGAGTGAGATGGCGCTTTGGCCGGGGCCACCGGCCAGCAAGAAGACGGGGTCGGGTAACTTGCGACGCGCCAACGCGGGCACGACCACATAGTGAATGTCAATTTGAATGCCACTGGGGCGGGCCGGATCGAGCGGGCGCTTCAGCACGCCGCACTGCGCGGGATGGCTGAGGCCCACAACGCGGCAGGTCTTGAGCGGGTCAGCCATCGCGGAACAGAACCCTGTGGTCAAGGCCAAGCCAACGACAACGCCAGGCAAGCTGCGCCATAAGAAAAGGCGCGATAAGAAAACGCGCGAAGAGAAAACGCGCGAAGAGAAAAGTGCCGTGGTGAACATCAAGGCAGAGTGTGCCTCGGTTGAGGCGCAACCAGCCTTCGCCCAGCCCAGCTCAGTTCGGCAGGCTGATCAACGCCAGCGCCAAGAAGCCGATCGACAGCGCGAACCACGACGCTGTGGGTGATTGCTGCGCTTTGGCGTGGGCTTTGGTATAGGCTTTTGCGTGAATTTTGCGGATGATGTTCAAGAGACTTCCCTGTGTGCAACGTTCGGTGTCAATGCCAAAAAGTCACAAGCCACAAGAAGATTGCTCCTCATCCGCAGCCTCGCTGTCGTCGCTCACTTCATTGCTGAAGACTGAGAATTAGACCGGAGGCTTTGCGACCCCGGCTTTCGCGCGGGTGTGCCTGTGTTTCTATCTGGCCGCAAGTGTAAGCAAGCAAGGGTTGGACGCCTAGGGCGGAGTTCACACTCTTCCAGTTGGACGGGACACAATTAGCCGCATGACGAATTACCGCAGCAAAGAACGCCTCGCCGACCCTTTGGTTCAGACATCTGCCGACTACATCAAGCAGCACATCCGCACCGTGCCTGACTGGCCTGCGCCGGGCGTGCAGTTTCGCGACATCACGCCGCTGCTGTCCAACCCGCGCGTGTTTCGGGTGTTGATCGATCAGTTTGTGCACCGCTACTTTGACGTGCGACCCACCGCAATTGCGGGCTTGGATGCGCGCGGCTTCATCATCGGCTCCGTGTTGGCCTATGAGTTGAATGTGGGCTTCATTCCGATCCGCAAAAAAGGCAAGTTGCCCTTCACGACGGTGGAAGAAACGTACGAGCTGGAGTACGGCTCGGCCACGGTAGAAATACACACCGACGCCGTGAAACCCGGCGACCGCATTGTGTTGATCGACGACCTGATTGCCACCGGCGGCACCATGATGGCCGGCAGCCGCTTGCTACAGCGCTTGGGTGCCACGGTGATTGAAGGTGCTGCGATTGTTGACTTGCCTGAACTGCATGGCTCGCAAAAACTGCGCGACTCAGGTTTGCCGCTGTTCACCATGGTGAGCTTCGAAGGTCACTGAAAAGGCCGGCTATTTGCCGATGCAAAACCGGCTGAAGATTTCGCCCAACAAATCGTCGGCGCTGAATTCACCCGTGATTTCGCCCAGCGCGTGTTGCGCCAAACGCAAGTCTTCAGCCAGCAAATCCAGCGCGGCTGCGGCCTTCTGAAGGTGCGCTGCGGCGCTTTGCAAATGCACGTCCGCGCGGCCCAGCGCTTGCACATGGCGCGTGCGCGCGGTGAAAACACCTTCCGCACCTGCGCTCCAACCGGCCCGCTGCAACACAGCTTGGCGCAAGGCGTTCAAACCCGCGCCGGTGGTGGCAGAAATCGCAAGGCCTTGACCGGCGTGCACAGACGCGGGTGCGGCGTCGAGCTTGTTGAACACGTGCACCAAGCGGTCGCCCTTCAACAACTCCGGCGGCAGGCGCCGGGCGATTTCGGCGTCGGCGGCTTCAAACATCGGCTCGCCCACACGCGTGAGGTCGTGCAAAAACAACAGCGCGTCGGCACCGCCAATCTCGTCCCAAGTGCGTGCGATGCCGATGCGCTCGATCGGGTCCACCGTGTCGCGCAGGCCGGCGGTGTCCACCACGTGTATCGGCACACCTTCAATTTGTATCGTCTGGCTGACCTTGTCGCGCGTGGTGCCCGCAATGGGGGTGACGATGGCCAGCTCCGCCCCGGCCAGCGCGTTGAGCAGTGAGCTTTTGCCCACATTGGGTTGGCCCGCAATCACCACCTTGATGCCTTCACGCAGCAACAGGCCTTGGCGTGTTTGGCGCATCACCAGCGCCAGTTGCGCGCGCAGTCGTTCGAGCTGACCAGCCGCATCGGCCTGCTGCAAAAAGTCGATCTCTTCTTCGGGGAAATCCAGCGTGGCTTCCACCAACATGCGCAGCTTGATCAAGCCGTCGCGCAAGGTGTGAATCTCGGCTGAGAACGCACCGCTGAGTGACCGGCTGGCCGACCGCGCGGCCGCCTCGGTGCTCGCGTCGATGAGGTCGCTCACCGCTTCGGCCTGAGCCAAATCGAGCTTGTCGTTCAGATAGGCGCGCTGCGTGAACTCGCCCGGTTCGGCCACACGCAAACCCATGGCCGCACCGGCTTCTAAGCAGCGCGCCAACAGCAACTGCAACACCACCGTGCCGCCGTGGGCTTGCAACTCCAACACGTCTTCGCCGGTGTAGGAATGGGGGCTGGGGAAGTGAATCGCAAGGCCGTGGTCGATGGGCTGACGCTGCGCGTCGCGCAAAGGCAAATAGGTGGCCACGCGGGGTGTCAACGGATTGCCGCAAAGCGCGGCAATCACAACGCTCAAATTGCGGCCCGACACCCTGACGATGCCCACCGCGCCGCGCCCCGGTGCAGTGGCAATGGCGGCAATGGGGTCGGCGTGGCGAGGCAACATGTGCTGATTTTCACCGACGCTTTTCAATCACTCACGACGATGGCGCGGGGGAGGCCTGTGCAAGCGTTCGTCTTAAACCCTTTGCACAGAGCGCTCCTGAACTGTTGGCCATGATGAACTCCTGCGCCTTCAACCCGTTCCCCGCCCGTGAGTTTTCGGCACTTGTTACTTGCACTGAAGCGCGCGCCATAAAAAAGCCGCGCAGGTTCAGTGCGCGGCTTTTGGTTTTGGTGTGGATTTTGGTTTTGATATTTGGCGCTACTTCCCCAGCACACCCATTCGTTTGTTGATGAGGTATTGCTGCGCAATCGACAGGATGTTGTTGGTCAGCCAATACAAAACCAGGCCCGCCGGGAAAACGAAAAACATCACTGAAAAGATCAGCGGCATGATCCACATCATCTTGGCTTGCATCGGATCCGGTGGCGTTGGGTTGAGCCAGGTTTGCAGCAGCGACGTGAGCGTCATCAAGATGGGCAAGATGAAGTAAGGATCCTTAGCCGACAGGTCGGTGATCCAACCTATCCACGGTGCGTTGCGCATTTCCACGCTCGACAGCAGCACCCAATACAACGCAATAAAGAACGGCATCTGCACAAAAATCGGCAGGCAACCACCCAGCGGGTTGACCTTTTCTTCTTTGTAAATACGCATCATTTCTTGCTGCATTTGCTGCGGCTTGTCTTTCAAGCGTTCGCGCATTTCAGCAATCTTGGGGCCGATGGATTTCATCTTGGCCATGGACCGGTACGCTGTTGCGTTAAGCCAGTAGAACGCCAGCTTCAAACACACCACCAAGGCCACGATGGACCAGCCCCAGTTGCCAAGGAAAGTGTGCAGTTGGGTCAGCAGCCAGAACAGCGGCTTGGCCAAAATCGTGAACCAACCGTAGTCTTTGACCAACTCCAAACCCGGCGCCATGGCGCTGAGTTTGTTTTCTTCTTGCGGGCCAACAAACAAGCGCGACTCCAGCGTTTTGCTGGCACCTGGCTCCAGGCTGCCCAGTGGCACCAACATGCCGACCGAGTACTCGTTGGTCGCCACTTTTTTGGTGAAAAACTCGCGCGGGCGTTTTTCATCAGCCGCTGCACCCAACATCCAAGCCGACGCAAAGTAGTGCTGCACCATGGCCACCCAGCCGTTGTCTGCCGCTGTGTCGTGCTCTAACTTTTCGCCTGCTTTGTGTTTTTCTATCGTCTTGAAATCAACTTTGGTGAACTTGGCCGCATCGGTGTAAACCGCAGGGCCAGTGAAGGTGAAGTAAAAACTTGACTCGCCCGCTGGCGCGTTGCCGTCACGCAGCAACTGCAAATAAAGCTGCGGGTTGATGGGCGCAGCTCCGGTGTTCACCACCTCGTGCTTGACCGCCACAACGTAGTCGCCGCGCTTGAAGGTGAAGGTTTTTACCAACTTGGCACCACCCACGTCAGGCGATTCAAACTTCACTTGCAGCTCGTTGGCTCCCGCCTTCAGAACGCGCTCACCCGGCATGTCACCTTGAACAAGCGCCATGCGTGTGAGGTGGTTGGGCAAGGCTGCACCACCGGGCGCGGGAATCAAACCGGTTTGCGCTTTGTACAAACGTTCGGTGGATTGGTCGAACACCACCGTGTTTTTGGTCCGGTCAGTGTGATCGAGTTGCTTCAGCAACTCCAAGCGCACGACGTCGCCACCTTGCGTGTCCAGTGTGGCCTTGACCACATCGGTGGTGATGGTGATCTTTTCCGACTGCGTTGCCACGGGCGCGGAGCTTGGCAATGGGGCCGGGACGCTCGCGGGCGTTGCGCCAGCGGTCGATGTGGGAAGCGTCGAACTCGGCAGCACCGCCGAAGCCCCGACAGCTGGCACGGCAGCTGAACCAGCAGCTGAACCCGCGGCCGGCGCGGCGGCAGGCTTGGTCACCGCGACCGGGCTGAACAGCGAGGGCTTGCCGTTGGCCTTGTTCCAACCGTCGTACAGCAAGAACAGCGACATCGAAAAAACCACCCAAAGCATGGTGCGGCGCATATCGTTCATGGGGCGGTCTTTTCAGGGTCGGGCTGCGCGGCGGCAGCGTGAACAGAACCCGCAAACAGGCGGGGTTTCAGAGCAGCAGAGGGAGGAACAGGATCATGACCGCCACGACAAAAAGGGTGGCAGCGCGCGATGCGGTGCAGCGTCAAATAGCTGCCCAGCGTTGCACCGTGGGTTTGCAAAACTTCTAAAGAGTAGGCCGAACATGTCGGCTCAAACCGGCAAGAGCTTCCGAGCCACGGGCTCAGCAGCAGCCGGTATGCACGAACCACACCCATCAAAAAGGCTCGGGGGCTGGACAAAAAGATCAAAGGCGCTGGCATGTCTTTTATTTTGAGGCAAGCTTAGTGGTTCGAACCGTCACTTCAAGCGGTGACTTCAGGCCGCCAACAAACGCTGGGCCGCTGAATTCAACACCAGTGTCAACTCTTCGCGCGCCACGGACGACAAAGCTTTTGAGGCCGCACTGACATAGGTCGCGCGGTCGAAAGGTGCTCGCAGACGAACCACCCACAAACCCGGCGGCACCGGCTGTTGCAGCTCCATGACAGCTTTGATTTGACGTTTCAGCAAAGTCCGCGTTACGGCACGTTTGGCGTGTCGTTTCGGAACCACCATGCCCAGCCAAACGCCTGAATTAAGTGCTTTCCCGGGTTGACCTGCGACGGTGTCATCCACAGGCACCTCGCACTGCGTCGCTTCGCTTGTTGATAACTGTAGGCCTGCTGGCTTGCCCGCGGGCTTTTTGGGGACGCTGGGAGCGCACGCCAAATGATGCACCGCGAAGTGAGGGCTGCGCGCTTGGCTGCTGGTTTTCAACACGCGCTCGAAGTCTGCGGCGCGAGTGATGCGGCCTGTCATACGCAAAGAGCGGCGACCAAACCGGGGGCCGCAGCAGCCATCGAGCGCTGCTGTAGCGAACTCAGACCGCCAAGCGCTTGCGGCCTTTGGCGCGGCGGGCATTGATGACTGCGCGACCACCGCGTGACTTCATGCGGACGAGGAAGCCGTGGGTGCGAGCACGACGGACTTTAGAAGCTTGATAGGTGCGTTTCATGGTGATTCCAAAAAGATGAACTCAGTCCCAAAAATGCACAACTTAAATGCAAGACGCAGCAAGCAAAGCGCGACATCGGTTTATTTGGGAAACCTAGCATTACAACAAAAGTGCCGACTGCCGTCAAACAGACCACCGGCCGAGCGATGAGGCCGACGTGACAAACCGCTGCGAGTCGACTGTGGATAACGTCACAAAACAGGCCCATGCAGCATACAATTCTCCCGCCCTGAACGACAGTTTTCCACAAGATGAGCGTCGACCTGTGGCAGCGCGGCTGCGATCAACTCGCCTCCGCCCTGCCTGAACAACAATTCAACACCTGGATTCGTCCGCTGCCTGCGGCCGACGTGTCTGACCACGGCGACGACGGCTTGGTGGTCACGGTCAAAGTGCCCAACCGCTTCAAGCTTGATTGGATACGCAACCAATATGGCAGCCGGATTGAGGCCGTGCTGGGTGAGCTGGCCGGCCGCGTCGTGCGCCTAGACATTGTGCTGGCTGCTCGTGATGCTTACGCTGCACTGGCTGCATCGACGTCGGCCAGATCGACGCCGGCCAAGTCAGCATTCGCCCCGTCAATGGCCAGCGCCTCGCTGCTGAACCCCAGCGCGCGCGCCACGGCCACGCTGCCGATCACTGCGCCGCACTTTGTCCAGCACCCCGCGCCCTCCAGCACGCGCCACCGCCTCAACCTCAGCTTGACGTTTGACAGCTTGGTCGCGGGCCGCGCCAATTCCATGGCGCGCACGGCCGCATTGCACGTGGCGGGCGCACCCGGACTCATGTACAACCCGCTCTTTATTTATGGCGGCGTCGGTTTGGGAAAAACCCACCTCGTGCACGCCGTAGGCAATGCCTTGTTGGCAGACAAGCCCGACGCTCGCGTGCTGTATTTACACGCCGAACAATTCATCACTGACGTGGTGAAAAACTACCAGCGCAAAACCTTCGACGAACTCAAAGCCAAATACCACTCTCTCGATTTGCTGTTGATAGACGACGTGCAGTTCTTTGCTGGCAAAGAGCGCACGCAAGAAGAATTCTTCAACGCTTTCGAAGCCCTGCTGGCCAAGCGCGCTCACATCATCATGACCAGTGACACCTACCCCAAGGGGTTGGTCGACATTGATGAACGCCTGACCAGCCGCTTTGACGCCGGTTTGACCGTGGCCATAGAGCCGCCCGAGTTGGAAATGCGCGTGGCAATTCTGATGCGCAAGGCCGAGGCCGAAGGCACCTTGATGCCGGAGGACGTGGCCTTTTTCGTGGCCAAGAACGTGCGCGCGAACGTGCGCGAGCTGGAAGGTGCGCTGCGCAAGATCTTGGCCTATTCGCGCTTCAGCCACAAAGAAATCAACATCGGCTTGGCGCGCGAAGCTCTGAAAGATTTGTTGTCCATCCAAAACCGCCAAGTCGGCGTTGAAAACATCCAAAAAACCGTAGCCGACTTTTACAAGATAAAAATAGCCGACATGTACAGCAAGAAGCGCCCCGCCAGCATTGCCCGGCCGCGCCAAATTGCCATGTATCTGGCCAAAGAAATGACCCAAAAAAGCTTGCCTGAAATTGGCGAATTGTTCGGCGGTCGCGACCACACCACCGTGCTGCACGGCGTGCGGAAAATCGCCGCTGAACGCCAGAAAAACACCGAATTGAACCAGCAATTGCACGTGCTGGAGCAGACCTTGAAAGGTTAGGAAATTCCAAATCGAAAGCCTTGCAGATGAACCACACCACTGTCAAGGCACAAACATGTGGACAAGATCAGCGCAACTCGGCGCTTGTCCACAGCGTTTTTGAAAACCGAAAGTTATTGCCTGTGAGTCCCGTCCACCCACAAGCTCCGCGCACAGGGTTTTGCTTGCGCTAAGCAGTTGATAGATCAGGGGAAAATAGGGTTCTCCACAGAAAGCTTCAGCCCCTATTACTACGACTAATCCAAGAGGTTGACATGATCGTTTTAAAAGACGCGCAAACAAAATTTCTAGACGCCTTGCAAGCGGTGTCCGGCATCGTTGAGCGCCGCCACACCTTGCCCATCTTGGCCAACGTGTTGGTGCGCAAAACGGGCTCGCACATTGAGTTCACTACCAGCGACCTCGAAATCCAGGTGCGCACCAGCGCCGAACTGGGTGGTGACGCGGGCAACTTCTCGACCACCGTGGGTGCGCGCAAGCTGATCGACATCTTGCGTTCGCTGCCCGCCGACCAAATGGTCACGCTCACCGCCAACCAATCGAAGCTGACCTTGCAAGGTGGCAAAAGCCGTTTCACCTTGCAAACCATGCCCAGCGATGACTTCCCCTTGGTGCAAGAGGCAGCAGACTTTGGCCCGATGTTCAGCGTGCCGCAAAAGGTGCTGAAGGCGCTCATCAACCAAGTGCACTTTGCGATGGCGGTGCATGACATTCGCTACTACCTGAACGGCATTTTGTTCGTTGCCGAAGGCAAGAGCCTGACCCTGGTGGCCACCGACGGCCACCGTTTGGCGCTGGCTCAGGCGACCCTCGACGTTGAGATTCCCAAGCAAGAAGTCATCCTGCCGCGCAAAACGGTTCTCGAGCTTCAGCGCCTGCTCAAAGACAGCAACAAAGACAGCAGCAAAGACGACAAAGAGGCCAGCACAGACGCACCGATAGAAATGCGCTTCGCTGGCAACCAGGCCAAGTTCAGTTTCAGCGGTATGGAGTTCGTCACCAAGTTGGTCGAAGGCAAGTTTCCCGACTACAACCGCGTCATCCCCAAGAACCACAAAAACATCATCACCTTGGGTCGCGCACCGTTGTTGGCCAGCTTGCAACGTGCAGCCATCTTGACCAGCGAAAAATTCAAAGGCGTG
>JANYJJ010000017.1 GCA_025358485.1 Burkholderiales bacterium
CAAGCTTCAAGCGGGGGTCAGAGCTTTCCTCGGTCATCGCCAGCTCGATGTGGCCATCGGGGTAGAAGTGAACCTCGAAGTACTTTGGACTTGGTATGTCAAGTGGCGCAAGCGTGACCTCCTGCTCGCACCAAGTGTCACCGTCACATGTCCATTTGATCGTCACCGGTCGCGGCTTGCTCAAGGGGGTAAAAACCGTTACGCAACAGACACCGGAACCTCCGCTCGAATCCATTTCACTCACCATCACGTTGCCGCCGCCTTGCCCGTTCACCTCAAAGCTACCGATTCCTGTATCGGTGTAGTTGTAGCCATAAATCGTTACGTTGTGTTCCCTAAATGGCTGGACGAGCTTGGGCGCGGAAGCTGGCGCCACAGGTTTCGCGACACTTGAAGACTGCGAATTGCAGCCACTCGACATCATAAAAATAGCGAAACAAAACAGCCATCGCACACCCGCCAGAAAGCCGCTGGCGCGAATCAAGTTCACGCGGCAGCCTTCGCAGCCAAGCTCACCGCCTCTGAAAAATTTATCCGCGCGGCCTTTACTTCCGGCATCAAAGCGAGCCAAGGCTCCCGCGTGTGGAAGTCGGCCCCAAATGCCAACGCCGCCGCGCAAAAAGCAAGCTGCTCCGGGGTGTGCTCAATCCCAAAATGCCGCGTCTGCGCGATTGCAGCGGCCACGTGTTCATGCTGGTCTGGCGGGATCATCGTCAAAAGGCGGTCATTGTTTTGGTTCAACAACAAGTCAACGATCGCGTCCGCTTCGCCCGCGTCGATCAAGGCAGACTCTTGCGTTGCATTCAAGCGCATTGGTGAGACAAAAGCTTGGCCCAATTCTGATACGCCGTGCGCAATCACGTGCACCTCGCCGCGTCGATCAGGCAGCGCCCAAACCGTCGCCGCTGACAAAAACCCCCGCAGTGCGTCTGCGTCCAAATGGTTGAGCAGCGCAGCAAAAACGCGCGGGTCAAAAAAGCGCAAGACAACTTCCATGCTGTCGGGCAGCACCGCTTGCGTGCGTTCGCGCAGCATGGCCGCCGCCTCATGCGGTGAGTGAGTCGTTTCCAGATATACAAAACAGTTGGCGTGACGCCATTGGCCCAACGTTTGCGTTGCGGTCCGGCAAACAGACGCTTGCGAAGCATCGGCAGGAAGCGCAAGCAAGATCGGGCTCGCGCTTTCCTTCCAAACGCAATCCTCACCCGTCAGAATGTCCGTTGCAGGTTGACCCCACCGAAGCCCACGCGCGATGTTGACCGGCCGAGTGGCGGCCGCATCCACGATCAAATAGCGATGAGAGTCAACAGCCGCAGGTTGCGCAAGCTTGTCTGCGATGAAGTCTGCAAATTGCGGCATCTGCTTCACTTCAGCGCGAAAGCGGCCCCCGCCGCGCGGGCCTTCAACATGCACTCGACGCACACCTGTTTGGGCAAGCCAGGCAGCGCATAACTCGCCCTCTCCGGCCCCACAAAGCTCTTCGTCCCCGCCTTGACCGTGATCGTCCCGGGGCACTCGGCGGTGATATTCCCCCCTTCAATCGTGATGCTGGCCCCACCCGCCGTGCGCAGCACGATGCGTTTGGCGGCGGCCCAGTCGATGTGGGCGGTCTTGCTTTGGATGCTCACATCCAGCTTGGCCGCCACTTGCAAGCTGTCTGCCTGCGCCTGAATCTCAATGTCGCCCTGGCCCGCGATCAGGGTGATCCCTTTGCCTGCTGCTTGGTCACCAGGTGCCACCGCCCCTGCCAGCACCCCGATGGCCTGCCCGCTGTGAATGCGCTGTGCGCCGCCGATGGCCCAGCTGATGTCTTGCCCCGCACCCCAGGTCTGGGTTTCACCGGCCACCACTTGAACGTCTTGCCCCGCACTGAGCATCCAACCGGCTTGGGCTGCAATGCTCACCACCGGGTCGGTGCTGTGGGGCAGCTTGTCGTCGTCTGTGCTGGTGTTCTTTTGCTCTGCATCGCTGATGGCTGCATCGGTGCTGTCTTGGCTGACCATGCCTTTCAAGGCGGTGTGCAGCGCGGCCAGTGGGGCTTCTGGCTTGTTGCCATCGCCGCTCAATGCGCTTTGCCCTGCCTTCACACTGCCCACATGGCTTGCCAGCTGCACGGTCTGATGCGTCTGGGCGGCTTGGCTGAAGCTTTGTGCCAGTGCTTTGTATTGCCCGGCCAATGCAATCCCTGCTGCGTTGTCTCCCGCAGGTTCAAACGGGTCGGCGGTGTAGCTGGTGATCAGCAAACCTCGGTCGCCCGCGTAGGTGCCGTAGGCGTCGGTGCGCAGCTCAAACCCCAGGCCGCGGAAGCTGCCTCGGTGGTTATCCGCCTGATGAATCAAATGCCCCAGGTTCAGCTGCGTCGCGTACAGCGTGGTGGCCAGTTGAACCCGCGCTTGCTGGTCGGTGTCGTCGAAGACGAGTTGGTTGTGGCCTGAGCTAGTTCCTGATGCACTTTCGAATTCTTTGGTTTTCCAACCACTGAGCGCAGCCGCGTTGGCATGCCCGGCCGCGTCTAGGCTGGCCCCGTGCCAAGCCGGGGCGTGGCCGCCGGTGAGGTTGCCCTGCGCGCTGGGCTGGTGGTCGCTGGACTGGGTGAACACGTCTGCGTTTGCGGTGTTTGCTTTGTTTGATTTGCTGTTGGCCTTGCCCCCCGGCGTGGGCGGTGTGCCGCCTTCGCCCCTGCCGTCGTACAGCGCCCCCGTCACCACGGGGCGGTCCATGTCGTTGTCGAAGAAGTCCACCAGCACTTGTTGCCCTATGCGCGGGATGAACTGCAAGCCCACGCCCGGGCCTGCGTAGGGCTGCATCACGCGCACCCAGGTGCTGGCTTCGCCGGGCGATTGAAACTCGTGGCGGATGCGGATGCGGCCCAGGCGGTCGGTGTGGATTTCTG
>JANYJJ010000018.1 GCA_025358485.1 Burkholderiales bacterium
GGTGGCAATGGGCTGCCAGTGCAGGCGAACTAACAGCAGCAAGACCAATTTTGAAGAGCGACGAAAGCGCCACCACCGTGGCATACGGCAACTTAAGTTTCAGTTTCTAGAAAGCACCGACATGAAAACCCGCAAAGCATCAAATTCATCCAAGACGTACTCGCCCATGAAGCAAATTGCACGCGCCGTGTTGATCCTGATGAGCGCGCAGACTGTGATGGCACCTGCCATGTCGCAGGTGATTGCTGACCCGAACGCGCCAGCAGGACGGCGGCCCAACGTCCAAACCGCACCGAATGGCGTGCCAGTGGTCAACATATCGCTTGGCAACACGTCGGGTGTGTCGCACAACGTGTTCTCGAACTTCAACGTTGGAACCAGTGGCTTGGTGCTGAATAACTTGAAGGCTGTCGCACCACCGCCACCGCCACCGCCACCGCCTCCAGTTGTCGTGCCACCACCACCTCCCCCACCTCCGGTGGTGACCCCGCCGCCTCCTCCTCCTCCGCCTGTGGTGACGCCTCCACCACCGCCGCCACCCCCAGTGGTGACCCCGCCACCGCCGCCACCTCCCCCGGTGGTGACCCCGCCACCTCCGCCACCTCCACCGGTGGTGACGCCGCCGCCACCGCCACCTCCACCTCCTCCAGTTGTCACCCCACCGCCGCCGCCCGCGCCGAAACCAAAGCCAGATCCGGTGCCAAAGTGCGGGCGCAACGTTTGTCAGATAGCAAGCCTGCCCGAAGCTCCAGCGGTCGTTGCATCCAAAGTTGCAGAAACATCGGGTGTCGCCACCCCCAATGACTTCACATCGGGCTCAGTCTTGGCCGGCAACATCGCAGGCAATCCATTCCTCGAAAGCGGCCCTGCGCGCCTCATCGTCAACGAAGTCACTGGAGGCAACCTGAGCACATTGGCTGGTCGCATTGAGGTTTACGGCAGCCCTGCTGACGTGGTCATCGCCAACCCGTGGGGCATCACCTGTAATGGCTGCGGTTTCATCAACACCAACCGCGCCAGCTTGGTCACGGGGCGTCCGGTGTGGAACGGCAATGCGCTCGACGGTTTCAACGTCACTGGTTCGCAGTTGACGATCGGTGCTGCTGGTTTGAGCGCACCGAGCCTTGGGTCTTTGGATTTGATCGCCGGCAACGTCAAGATCGACGGCAATGTTCAGTTGAACAGCGCAACGGGTGCCGCCTACGTCATTGCTGGGCCAAATCAAGTCAGCTACACAACACTGGCACCCACGGCATTGGCGCGTACTGACGCGGTACCGACCAATGGGATTGACATTGGCTCAGCGGGGGGCATGTACGCGAATCAGATCTATTTGTTGGCCAACGAACGCGGCGTTGGTGTTAACCACTTGGGCACGCTCAACGCAGGGGCTGGCGGATTGACCCTTGACGCAGCCGGTCGGCTCACTTCCTATGCGCCGATGCGGGCTGCGAATGGGGGAGCGGTGGTGGTTTCAGCAGACACCTTCTTGGCGCAAAGCAGCGAGCTTTCTGCAACTGGCTTGGGTTTGGTTCAGGCGGGTGACATTCAATTCATCAACAGCAGCTTGGTTGCTAAAGACCTCATGCTGTCTTCATCTGGAAAGATTTCAACTTCCAACACCAGCATACGAGCGGACAGCGACGTCCGAATCTCCAGCGGCGCTGAAACTGCACTGACTGGTGGACGCATCGCAGCAGGTGGCAACGTGTCCCTCAGCGCAGTTGGGGACTTGCTGCTGCTGCCGTCGGTAGGCAGCACATTTGCAAATTCGGGCGGAAACTCACGCACGACAACGCGTTACGTTCGCGCTGAAATCGAAGCTGGTAAGAGTATTGCTGCGCAGTCAACGGCTGGCACGGTCATCCTCGATGCGGCACAGCTGACTGCCAAGGCAGGCAGCATTTCAATCCAAGGCAACGGTGTGGCGTTAAACGCCCGCAAAGATTTCACCTCTGAAGTCACAGTGTCTGGCAGCACCACCACGAAGCCCACCGCCGAAACGCTGGTTGGTACCAAGCTGAAAGCCGAGGGCGACATTGCCGTGTTGGCCAGCGGCACCAGTGCAAACCAGGGCAATCTTTTTGCAAGCGCTGCGTGGATCGAATCCAACAACGGCCACGTCTCACTCATGGCCGCGCGCGATGTAGACATCACGCACGACATCACTACAGCCACAGCCTACGAGCGGTTTTATGAGGAGAAGAGCAACTGGTTCAGAACCAAGATCACTGACAACCTGAAAACGTCGGTTGACGAAACGGTGCAAGCCAGTCTCATCGCAGGCAAATCCGCTGCCATCGGCGCAGGTCGCAACCTCAATGTGGTGGCCAGCGGTGTCATTGCCGACGGTGCCATCGGTTTGCATGCCGACGGGAACTTGAATCTGCTGTCCGCCGCCGAAAACGACTACGCCTACTCGTCAAGCTCCGTCAAGAAAAGCGGCATCTTCGGCAACGGCGGCTTGAGCATCACCATTGGTTCCAAAACCAGCACGGCGGTCAGCGCTACCGACCTTAAAACGCAGAACGCCTCCAGCGTTGCCAGCTTGTCAGGAGACATCCTCGCCACCGCGGGCGGGCAGTACTTGCAGCTCAGCAGTGACCTGACTGCACCGCAAGGTGATGTGAACATTGCCGCTGCCAACGTGGCCATCAAGAGCGCCAGCAACACCACCTCGGTACTCAACATCATTCGTGAGCGTCAAAGCGGCCTCACCCTCAGCGCCAGCCACCCTCTGATTTCCACCGCGCAAACCATCGACCAGATGGTAAAAATTGGCAGCCGCACCGACAACGGCCGCTACCAAGCCATGAGCTTCCTGACGGCTGCGCTCACGGTCTACAACAACTACAAAACCTTCGACCGCGACTTGATGAGCGCTGCCGATCCGCTCACCGGCAAGGGCTTGGGCGGCTGGAACCTCAGCGCCACGTTGGGTTCGAGCAGCTTTGACTTCGACAGCATTGCCAAAAGCAGCACGCCGGTCAGTTCGTCCATCGATGCGGGCAGAAACCTCAGCATCACCGCCACTGGCAAAACCGCCGACACCGGCGACATCACGCTGATTGCCGCCAAACTGAATGCGGCAGGCGACGTTCGCCTCAGCGCACAGCGCGACATCACGCTGGCAGCAGCCATCGGTACCAGCAGTGAAGACACCAAGACCCGCAGCAGCAGCGGTGCCATTGGCTTGAATTACTCGGACGCTGGCGGCTTGAACTTCACCCTTGCCGCCAGCCGCAGCAATGGCTATTCAAATGGTTGGGGCACCACCTATTGGCAGAGTCAAGTCGGTGCGGGTGAAAAGCTCAGCATAGAAAGCGGCCGCGATCTGGCGCTCAACGGTGCCAAGGCTAGCGGTAAATCAGTGCTGGCCAGGGTGGGTACGTCGGGCGAAGGCAACATGGCCATCACCAGCCCGCAAGACCAAGATCACTACATCGCGAAAGAGCAAAGCTGGGGCATCAATATCAGCGTGCCCATCCCTATCGCTGGTGTCCCTTCCGCCCCACCCAGCCTGGGCCTGAACGCGAGCCAGCTCAGCCTGCTTGGTGAATACGAAGCCGTGCGCCAGCAGACTGCCATCAACGCAGGCACCGGCGGCTTTGATATCAACGTCAACGGCCACACGCATTTGCGTGGCGGTGCCATCACCACTGAAGGCAACGTAGGTGCCAGCAAATTGGTCACCCAAACACTGACCCACGAGACACTCTCAAACCAAGAAGTCGTGAGCGGAAAAAGTTGGAGCGTGAGCTTGTCAATCGCCGACAAGGCCACAGACCAAGCGGCTGACAGTGCAAAAAAATCTGGCCTCGGCCCCTTGGCGGGCTCGAGCGTGGGCTACGCCCGCATCGACACCAACTACACCAGCAACACGCCGAGCAGCGTCGGTGGAGCGATCACTTTGACCCGGGGGGACATCCAAGCTGCCAAGATCGCTGCAGTCAAGGCTGCCGAGTACGATCCAATCAACGCTCGCTATCAAGCTGCTTTCCTGCGCTATCAGACCTTGCTGGAAAACGAGCCACCCAAGTGCGACACCTGTTACATCGAGAGCATGCCCGGCGGCACGACCGCCACAAGAAGCACGATGAATTCCAGCATGGGGAGCGCAGCATCCGCAACGCTAAACGGCAACGGAGAAACGCTTGATGCGTTGGGAGGAAGCGCGCGCTGGAACGCATGGAACGCAGCTGTCAGAGCTGCGAGGTTTGACATGGCGAAGTTGTCAAATCGAATGACCGACATCAATGAAAAGACCTACGGCGAAGCCAACACAGCCGCACTGATCTCTGGCAGCTCACTGCACCAACCCTTGCTGCAAACCTTCGACAAAGGCAAAGCCACACAACAACTCAAAGACGGCGTGGCCGTCACCGCAGCCTTCGGCAAAGCGGCCTTCAAAACCGCGGGTGACTATGCCGAGCAAAAGGCCAAAGACGCAGTGGCCGCGTGCGGCGGCAACGCCTCCAACTGCCCTGAGGCTGACAAATGGAAAGAAGGCGGCGTTTACCGCGCCACCTTGCACGCCGTGGTGGGCGCCGTCTCCTTCGGCCAAGCCGGAGCACTTGGTGCCATGACCGCAGAGCTGGCCTACAGGCCGCTGAAGGACGTGTTGACGCAGGCCGGGTTTGCCGAAGACAGCTTGGCGTTCAACATGCTGATGATCGGTGCCAAATCGATGATCGCGGCGGGCGTGGGTGGCACCAATGGAGCGGCTGCGGCGTTCAATGCCGATGCGAACAATCGGCAGTTGCATCCGATTGAAGTGGACATCATCAAGCAGCAGGCGCGCAACTTCGCGAGGCAACAAAAGGGTGGGGCTGAGCCGACCCAAGCTGAAGTGAACGCGGCTGAAAAGCGACTTGGTCAGGAGGCGTTTCGATCAGTGCAATTTGGCGCTCAAGGAAACACTGACGGTGCTGCGCAAGCCTTCCTGCGCAACTTCCAGGTACAGCTTCCTGGAGACCCGTCGATCACAGGTCAAACCGTCGGCTTCAGCTTTTATACAGACCCACTCCAAAAAGCCAACCCCAACATGTACGCCAACCTGGTGGTCAACAGCTACGACATGCTGGACTTCTATCAAAAGAACCAGATCACCCAGCCCACGTACGCACAGGCTGAGGCCGCAATTGCGCGCTACCAGCAAGGGCGCGACAAAGCGGAATCTTGGACCAAACTGGCAGGACTGTTCGCGGGTGGACTGACCCTGGCACCGCTGGCACCGTCGGCCATCACTGCTTGTTTGGCAAACATCACTCTGTGCGGAATTTCAGCGGTGGAAATGGCCGCTGGGGCCCAACTTGGGCCCACCGGGATGGGCATCGGCGCGATGGCGAATCGCGCTGCCGTGAAAAAAATCATTTCGGCTGAAGAAGCGAATGCACTGCAGCTCGCAGCGCGGCCAAATAGCCTGCCAGCTTGGACTGAAGGTACTGCGGTTTTACTTGGTGACCTGAAAGTTGGTACGAGGGTGGGGATGTATGTCAATGCAAAGACTGCTGCTGAAATTAATGAAGGCACACTGACGGGTCTTGGGAGTTGGGCGACGTTCGACGAACCCGTTAAGTCGGTTGCGCAAATGCGGCAAAACATGGCATTGAAAGAAACTTTTGGCGGCAAAGCGCCCTCAGACGGGCCGTTCTATTTTGTGCAATTGGAAGTCACGAAAACGATGCAAACCAGAATTGGATATGTTGGGCCGCAGGCTGACGCAGCAACACCGCTTGTCGGAACGGCAAAGTATCAAGGTGGCGGAACGCAGATAGAAATAGTCGATTTCGCCAAGGGACAGGATTACGTGAGAGTAATTGCTCCGCCGAAAAAAGTAGGTGGCTAATGAATACTCGCTCGCATATAAATGACCTTGTGTATGTGTGGGACTCTGGTATCGCAGAGAGATGGGAATGGCAGCGATCGCGGTCAGTCGAAGATCAGCAAGCATTTAAGCTTCAAACAAACTCGTCTCGTGTGGTTACGTTCCGGTGGAGCTGCGAAGGCCGCACTCTTGAATGCCCCTTCCCAGGAGCGATGCCGCTTCCTGATTTCACGGGTCTTGTAATCGCCGGAAGACGTCAGCCCATGGCCGCCACAGGTGAGTTTTACTTGCGAGTTCTCAACGCCGATGGCACAGAGCGCTTGCGCATCGACGTTCCAGTTGTGGATGCGCTTTCCATTCCAGCGGAGGGCTTTATTCTTCTGCCACGCACGAACTTTTATGGAGTGGCTTACGGGGCACCGGGCAACGACGGGTACCAGGATTACGTTTTCGATTTTGATTGGGAAACAGGAAAACTTTTACGCGCTGTTCCCGCTCCAGAAATGCGTCGTTAACTGGCTTCACGTGACATAAAAGACGCGAGTTAACGTGGGTTACGTTGGCCCGCAAGACCAAGTGGCGAGCGCAGTGAGCGGAGCAAAGTCGTATCAAGGTGGTGGGACTCAAATCCAATTTGTGGATTTCGACAATCGCGCCAGCTTTGTCAAAGTCATTGGAACGCCTAAGAAAGTAGGTGGCTGATGAGCACAGATCAAATCCTCCAGCACTTGACAAAAATTTGGGATTCAGGGGCAGAGATGCCTTGGGATCGACCGCACGTTGAAGACGTTATGGCGTATTACGACGAGTTCACGACGCGAACGCGCTCAAAGCGGGTCGTACGGCTGCGATGGGAGTCGGCGGGTTCTAGTTTTACGTGCCCATTCCCATCGATCCCCCTACCAGACAGAACCGGAGTCATTTTTTGCGACGAGGCCCACCGCGCTGGCTGCGGCTGCAAGTATTTTGTCGTGCTGAATGCGGATGGCTCAGAGCGCTGTCGCATCCACGTCCCCGTTGTGAGCGCTGCCTCAAAACCAGGGCAAGGGTTTATTGAATTGCCTAGCGAAGCTGTCCTTTATGGTGTTCCGTTCGGAATTCCCGGCAACGACGGCCATCTTGACTACATTTTTGACTTTGATTGGGATACCGGAGAGCTCCTGCGCGCCGTGGACGCGCCTCACATGCGTTACTGAATCCCTGGATGATTTCAAGCTCGGGCTTTTCACAGCCGATTTGCAACTGCGCGTTAAGTTGAAGTTGCTTCAAGCAGCTAAACGCAAAATCTATACACGGTGACATGGTGCGTCGCATGGTGGGCATAGACTTTCATGCGGCGCAAAGCGAGACAAACGCAAAGGCGTTTTACACGCCCTGGCGAGTGGCTGAGTTACGCACCTTGCTGCTTGCTTTCGAGCGTGGTGAATTTGCAAAAACGGCAGCCGCAGCCCAATAAAAATCTCCCCCTCTCCTTTGATTTTTTCAACCCACTCGTAGCGCACGCGCTGCGGCAACCTCGACGGATACCCACATGCTCAGAACTACCTTATTTGCTGCTCTTTTTTCCTCAACCTTGATGCTGTCTGCTTGCGGCGGTGGTGGAAGCGGCGGTGACGGCTTGCCATGCGGCGGCGGGTCGACGTTGTCGCTTGGCGCCACTTACGACATCAACGGCGTGTTGGTAGACGCGACAAAAACCACCACGTTGCTCGGCGGCGTGCCCGTGGTCGCCACGCCCAAGGTGTTGGGCTTGCCAGCGGCTTGCAGCAACTTGCTTCGGTTGACCTTTACGCCCACCTTGCCGCTGCCCACAGGCGTGACGTTTGACAATTCCACCGGTGTTTTCACGGTCACACCCAGCACAACGGGGTTCTTTGATGTGACGATCAAGGTGGAGGTGGACGGCTACCTGAACGGCATCACGCAAAGAGTTAAGTTTTTGCTGACGCGGGTCGTTTAGCACTGGGTCGAATTGCGGACCGCACGTTTCCAGCGGGAGCGGCTACGACGCGGGCCGAGCGCGATGCTGTGTTGGTTCATTGGAATCGTGGCTGAGGAAGGCCCAGCCGCCTTCCTCAGTCTCGTCACATCACAATCGCGGTGTGCCCAAATCCATCGCCATCCACCCCGACAACCCGCAGCACCGCTTGCTGTTGCAAGCTGCGCAAGTGCTGCATGACGGTGGTATCGCGGCCGTGCCCACCGACTCCAGCTACGCCTTGGTGTGCCGCTTGGACGACAAGGCCGCCGCCGAAAAACTGCGCCGCTTGCGCGGTGTGGATGACAAGCACCACCTCACCTTGCTGTGCCGCGACTTGAGCGAATTGGCGGCTTATGCACGTGTGGACAACAAGCAATATCGGCTGCTCAAACTCGGCACGCCAGGCCCGTTCACTTTCATTTTGGAGGCGACCAAAGAAGTGCCCCGGCGCGTGTCGCACCCGTCGCGCCGCACCATAGGTTTGCGGGTGCCCCACCACACCATGCTGCAAGAACTGTTGACGGTGTTTGGCCAACCCCTGTTGAGCACCACCTTGATCGCACCTGGCGACACCGAACCTCTGAACGACCCCGAAGAGATACGCGAGCGCTTCAAGGGCCAGCTACAAGCTGTGGTCGATGCCGGTGCCTGCGCCATGCAACCCACCACCGTGGTGGACTTGTGCGGTGAAGAGCCCGTGGTCGTTCGCGTGGGCGGCGGCGATCCCGCGCTGCTGGGTTTAACGGTTCAAGATTGACCGGCGCGCAGCGCAGCCACCACGCGTTGTGAACTGAATCCTATCTGCGGTTGACCACGCACCACAATGACCGGCGTGCCGGGTGCCAGCAGGCCTCGGTACTGCGCAGCGCAAGCTTCTTCACGCTCCACAAAGCACTCGCTGAAGGGGATTTTTTGCTCGGTGAACCAAGCGCGCGCTTTGGCGCAATACACGCAGGTCACCGAAGAAATCATTTGGATGTCGCCGGGCTTGGCATTCGTTGCGGCCTCGCTGCCCGATTGACTTGCCGACCACAGCTGCAGCGCTTGAGTGCAGCCCCACACCGAGAACAAAAGCAGTCCCAAAGAGGCAAATCGGCGAAGCAGCACGGTGTTCATGCGCCGACAACAATGGCCGCGGTCACGACAATTTCAATTCGGTAACCCGGCTTGGCCAGTGCGGCTTGCACTGTGGCGCGCGGCGGCGCATCGCCCCAAGCCACCCAGTCATCCCACACCGCGTTCATGCCTTCAAAGTCAGCCAAATCGGCCAGAAAAATTTGCGCCATCAGGATGTGTGCTTTGTCGGTGCCAGCTTCAATCAACAGCTTGTCGATCATCGCCAGCACTTGCACGGTCTGGCCTTGGATGTCTTGGGTCAGATCGTCCGCCACCTGCCCTGCCAGATACACCGTGTTGTTGAAAACGGCCATCTCTGACAAGCGGTCACCGACATGAAAACGCTTTAACCCTTGCGTCATTTCTTGCCCCGGTGTCTGGTGTGTTTGCTTGGGTGAACGAGCTGCGGTTTCTGCGCTGCGTTGGCTTTCTCCTTGGCCGTCCGACCCGCAGTTTCACCCAAGCGGCTTTCAGTTCCCTTCAACAGTTTCTTGATATTGGCGCTGTGCCGCCACACCAACAACAAGCCCATCAAAGCCACGGCCCAAGCCACCGTGCCGCCGCCCCAGATCAGCACCTGATAAAACGGCGCGAAGAAAGCGGCCACGATAGAAGCCAATGACGAATAGCGAAAGAAGAACGCCACGATCACCCAAGTGGCCAGCGTGGCCAAACCCAGCAGCGGGTTGAAGCCCAGCAACACACCTGCTGCGGTGGCGACACCTTTGCCGCCTTCAAATTTGAAGAACACGGGCCACAAATGTCCGATGAAAGCAGCCAGGCCAACCAGCGCCATCGTGCCCTCTTCCAGGCCGTCGCTTAGGCCAAGTTTTGCTCCGAACTGCGACACGGCCCACACCGGCAAAAAACCTTTCAGCGCGTCGAACAGCAGCGTCAGCACAGCCGCCGTTTTGTTGCCCGAGCGCAGCACATTGGTGGCACCCGGATTGCCCGAGCCGTAGCTGCGCGGGTCGTTCAATCCCATCAAGCGGCTGATGATGACGGCGAAAGACAGCGAGCCGATCAGGTAGGCCAGTAATGTGACAGAAGCGGTGGCCAGACCAGTGGCCAGAGCGGGCGCAAAAGTGGGTTGCATAAGTGCCTTGGTGAATGTGGCAGATCAACGCTGCGATGTCTTGCCACCCGGCGGCGGTGGCGGCCCACCGATGGCGCATTGCACCGGCCGCGCACCCAGCAGCGTCACCAACACTTTCGGGTCGACACCCACCAAATAGCCGCGCTGTCCACCGTTGATAAAGATCAGCGGCAGCTCCAACACCGTGCTTTCCACGTAAACCGGCATGGCCTTTTTGGTGCCAAACGGCGACGTGCCGCCCACCATGTAGCCGCTGTGGCGCTGGGCCACTTCGGGCTTGCAGTTTTGCACCTTCTTCGCGCCAATTTGCCGCGCCAAGTTTTTGGTGCTGACCTGACAGTCGCCGTGCATCAGCACGATCATGGGCTGCGTCGCGTCGTCTTCCATCACCAAAGTTTTCACCACTTGGTGCTCGCTGACGTCGAGCTGGCGCGCCGATTCAGTCGTGCCACCGTGCTCGACGTAGTCGTACAAATGCTCGCTGTAAATCACCGCGCGGCGCTTCAGCAACTGCGTGGCCGGGGTTTCGCTGGCGTGGTCTTTTTTGCTCATGGGATCACAGAATTTTCACTGCGCCGGGTCGCGAATCTTCCAACGTATGGCGTCGATCTCGGCTAGCAATTCTGGCGACAAGGTGGTGCCCCAGGCGTCGATGTTTTCGTCGAGCTGGGCCCGAGTCGTCACACCGATGATGGTGCTGGCCACGCGCCAATTGGTGTAGCAAAACGCCAGGGCCAATGCGGCGGGCGTCAGGCCGTGTTTTCGGGCCAGCGCGTTGTACAAACGCCCCGCCTCGTAGGCTTCAGGCCGGTTCCAGCGCTGCACTTTGAAGGCTTCAAACAGCGACAAACGGCCGTCGGCTTGGCCGGTCGCGTCGTACTTGCCGGTGAGCACACCAAAGCCCAAAGGCGAATACGCCAGCAGCGAAACACCTTCGCGGTGCAAGGTTTCGTCCAAGCCGTTGTCCGCCGCGCGGTTCACCAAGGCGTAGGGGTTTTGCGTGCTGACGATGCGCGGCAGGCTGTGCTGTTCAGCCAGCTTCACAAACTCGCTGACGCCCCACGGTGTTTCATTTGACAAACCAATGTGGCGCACCTTGCCGGCTTTCACCAAGCCGCCCAAGGCTTCCAACTGCGCATGGACAGAGGTGAAGGCTTTGTCTTTGCTGGGGTCGAAATAAAGCGGCCCAAAACACGGCGCATTGCGGTTGGGCCAATGGATTTGATAGAGGTCAATCACGTCGGTTTGCAGGCGCTTCAAGCTGGCATCACAGGCCTGCACAAACTCAGAGGGCGTGACGTTGGCGCTGCCGCTGCGCACCCAATCCATGTTGCGCGACGGCCCTGCCACTTTGGTGGCCAGCACCACTTTGTTGCGCACGCCGGGGCGGCTGGTAAACCAACTGCCGATGATGGATTCAGTCGCGCCGTAAGTCTCACGGCGCGCGGGCACGGCGTACATCTCTGCGGTGTCGATGAAATTGACGCCACGCGCCAGCGAGTGGTCGAGCAGGGCGTGCGACGCAGCCTCGTTCACTTGCTCGCCAAAGGTCATGGTGCCAAGGCAGATGGGCGTGACGCGAAGCTCACTGCGGCCGAGTTGGATTGAAGGTGAAGGATTCATGAATTGAATTTTACGGCGTGCCCTCACAATGCGCGCCGTGCAAATGCTTGTGAGCCCCACCACCCTTGCTTCGACCCCTGCCCTGGGACGCCGAGCTGCCGTCGTCGTGCCAGTGTTGCTGCTGCATGGGGCACTGCTGTGGCTGCTGACGCAGGCGCAGCCCGAACGCACGGGCGTCGCAAGCGCCCCAGCGACCCAGCCCATGGTGTTGCGCTGGATCGAAGCCGTGGCATCGGGAGCTCCTCCGTCGTCTGCGGAAGTGAAGCCTGCGGCGGTAAAGCCTGCGGAGCTGAAGCCTGCGGCACAGACTGCACAAACTCAGCCGCCGCGTGCTGCCTCAAAAGCAGTTACTCAATCCGCACCCCTTTCGACTTCAATTCCAACTTCAATTCCGACTTCTATTTCGGATCCTGCAATGCCACCGTCTGAAGCCATGGTCGCGCCCGCCACCACAGCTGTCACGCGTGCGCCCACGGCAATTTCACCTCCATCCGTCGCGCCCTTGGATCTGACTTTGCGACGCAGCGCAAGCTCACCGACAACAGCGCGCAACCCGGCCAGCCTGGCCACGCAAGACAGCCGAGCCAACAGCGAACGCACCAGCTTCGGTGAAAAATTGGCGCAAGACTTGGGCAGCGAAAGTCGCAGCACTGAAGAAAACCTCGGCGACGGCCGCATTCGTTTTCGCAGCGGCGCCGACTGTGTGATCGTCCAGGAAAGCCGCTCCGGTCAGCTTGACCCGATGGGCCAAGCCACGCGCCCCGCACCGCGTGTTGTCAAGGCTTGCAAGTGAGTGTTAAGCCTTGGTTTGACGCCGCCCGGCCAAAGCGCCCGCAATCAAAACAGCAGGGAAAAAGATGAAGGAATTCATCAACGCGTCGAGCATGGTCAAGCCGACGATGACGGCCAACAGCAAAGGCATGGCGCTGATTTGCCAGCCCGAAGCTCGCGGCGCTTCCCACGCTTCGCGAAGCGCAGGCCACAGCACAGAACCAAAGCAAAGCAGCAGGCCCACCAAGCCAAACTGACCCAGCAGCAGCATGGCCAAACCCCAAGGCCGGGTGTTTTTGGCGCGCCACCAATCCCACTTTGCAGAGCCCACCACAGGATGGGCTTTGATCTCGGCCAGCAGCTTTTGGTCCTGCGAAATTCGCCACGTGAATGAGCCGCGACCCGCCGCTCGAAATGTGTTCACCACACTTTGACCCCAAGCCGTGCCTTTGCCAATTTGGTTGATCGGAATGACACCAGACGCGTAGACCAAAGCGCTGAGCGTCAACGCACCCAGCGTGCCAAACACCACCAGACGGGTTCGTATCAAGCTGCCGCTGGACAGCAGCGCAGCCCCGGCACACAGCAGCAGCAAAGCACCGATGGACTGCGCTGCCACCGCCATAGCCACGCAAATCGCAGCAACCGCGCCTGCCACGTGCCGGTGGCGACCGGGTGGCGACACCACAAAGCGCCACACGGACACCAAAGCGCACAGCGAGACCCAAATTCCAAACTGGTTACCGTTCTCAAAAAAAGCGATGGGGCGGAAACCCAGGTATCGCGCCGCGCCATCAGCGCGGAATGGGTGCACTGTGTAGACGAGGCCGTAGGCATCGGGCCCAAACGCGCCTTCGTACAGACTGAACGGCAAGCAGGCCAGAGCGGAATACGTCAAAGCACGGAGCAGCACCGACTGCGCCTGAGGGTGCGGAAAATACAGCCGCCCCAGCAACCACGGCAAACCCCAGCAACCGAATACATACAAAGCCGACACTTCCGCTGCAGGTTGCGGCTGACCCGAGACAAATATCGACTGAATCACAGGCCAAAAGCACCAGCCCAGCATGGGCGCGTCACACCAGCGTGGCCTGAAAGCGAGCAGAGTTTTAGAGTCGAAGAAAATCACACCCAGTAGCGCGGCGGCGGAGCTCGCCCAAGCTTTGGTCAAGCACATGTCAGATGGTGTTGCCAAGCCAGTGATCCAAAACGGAAAGATGGCGTCTGCAGAACCTGCCGGGTAGTGGCCCACTGGCAGCAAAATCCAGCCACCCAGCCAGACCATCAACGTGGCCTCAACCGGTTTGAACGCTTTAAACACGCCCAGGGCCAACGCAAAAAAAACAATGAAAACCGTGTCGATGTCGAGGTGCATAAAAGTGAACGGAATATTCAACGGGCTAAAGGCGGCGCATACAGCGGTGGCGCGCGGCGCATGATTTTTGTTGCTGGCTCAGGAGACGCAACGCAGTGGGTGGGCGTTGGCGGGTTTGCCTGTGCTGGATTGCTGTGTGCTCGCGTGGCACGAGTGGGCGGCAAAGATGGAGTTGCGTGGTCGGTGGTGGCGGTGATCAGTGCGTTGCTCACACTTGAAGTTGTTGTGGGCTGGCGCCATAGCGTCCACGATCTCGTGGTTGCATGGCTCATCAATCAAGGCTGGTATGTGTCACGCAGAACATGGCAAGTGGCAATGATTGCCGTCGCCCTGATGGCGCTGGCCGCAGCCGGGTTCATGGTGCGAGCTCGCATTCGATCAGCTGCATTGGCCTCGGCTTGGGTCGGAATGTGCTTCGGCGTCGGCATATTTGTGATTGAAATCATCTCACTGCACGCCGTCGATGCCGTGCTGTATCACCCGGTTGGGCCTGTCTTAGTGATTGCCGTTTTATGGGTGGCAGCCAGCGCTTGGGTTGGCGTGGCGGCCCTCATCGCCGCGCGCCGCTGAGTGCCCTTGCCTCCTCTTGCAGCCGCAGCACGCGCCGCTGCACCTTGCCAGTGGTCGTCATGGGCAAGGCGTCGATGAACTCAATCTCTTTCGGATATTCATAGGGTGCCAACTGGCCACGCACGTGGGTTTGCAAGGCCGCCACCAAGTCGGCGTTGGCCACGAAGCCTGCCGCCAACACCACGTAAGCCTTGACCACGGCGCCGCGTTCGCCGTCGGGTTTGGGCACCACTGCCGCGTTGGCGACCGCTTTGTGTTTAACCAAACAATTTTCAATTTCGCCGGGGCCAATTCGGTAGCCAGCGGCCTTGAAAATGTCGTCGCTGCGGCCTTGGTACCAAAGGTAGCCGTCGGCGTCTTGAACGGCCAAGTCGCCGGTGCGGCACCAACTGTTGGCCTCACTGCCCGTGAACTTGCCGCGCGTGGCATTTGGGTTTTTCCAGTAGCCGATGAAGAAGACCGGATCGTCAGCGCCGTGAATGTCGCGCCGGTGCACGGCCACATCGCCGGGTGTGCCCACCGCGCACGCTTTGCCCTCTTCATCGATCACCGCAATGCGGTGGCCGGGATAAGGCTTGCCCATGCTGCCCGGCCGCGCGGGCCACAAACGTGCGCAGTTGCCAACGATGTAGTTGATCTCAGTCTGTCCAAACATCTCGTTCACCGTGACGCCAAGCTGCTGTTCGCAGTAGCTGAACACCGCGTCGCCGACGGCTTCACCGGCACTCATGATGGCTTGCAGTTGCAGGCTGTATTTCGAGCGCGGCTGGGGCACCGCCTTCATCATGGCTTTGAGGGCGGTGGGGAACAAAAACGTGTGCGTGACGGCGTGGCGCTGCATCAACTCAAACGCCACCTGCGGCGAAAAGCGACCTTGGTAGCCCACAATTTCGCGGCCGAAATACAGCGCGGGCAACAAGGCGTCCATCAAGCCGCCCGTCCACGCCCAATCAGCGGGTGACCAAAGCACAGCTTTCGATTCAACAGCGGCGTCAAACGGGTGAAAGCCAAACCAGTTTTGGCTGGCAACAAAGCCGGGCAAGTTGCCGATGAGCGCGCAGTGCGCAAGCAACGCGCCTTTGGGCGGGCCGGTGGTGCCGCTGGTGTAAATCAACACGGCCGCTTCAGTGGCCTTGGTTTTCACGGCGTTGAAATGCGCTGACTCGTTCGCCAGCGCGGTGTCCCAATCGACATCACAACGGGCACCACAACGGGAATCAAAACGGCCATCAAAACGGGCATCACGACGGCCTTGCGCTTGGCCCACGGCCAACACCGTGCGCAGGCCCGGGCAACTCGGCCGCGCTGCCAAAAGTGCGTCAAGCGCGCCCTCGCAAACGATGGCCACACCTGCCTCGCTGTGGTTGATGCGGTACTCCAAAGCATCGGGCCCAAACAGCATCGACAGCGGCATGGCCACCGCACCGAGTTGGTAGACGGCCATGTGCGCCACGGCGGTCTCAAAGCGCTGCGGCATGACCACGGCCACGCGGTCACCGCGCTGCACGCCCATGCGGCGCAGCGCGTTGGACAGCCGATTCGCGGCCTGTTGAAGCTCCTCGTAGGTGTGGTCGCGCCGACGGCCGTCTTCATGTTCACACCGGATGGCAACGGCCTGCGGCGTCTGTGTCGCCCATCGTCCGCAACAGACCTGCGCCATGTTGAAGTGCTTGGGCACCAGCCAGCGGAAATCGCGGTGCAGCTGGGCGTGAAAGTCGATCTGGTTGTGCATGGGCGCGCAGCTTAAGCCAAGGCTGGTGATTGCCGACAAAAACAAAACAACCCGTTTGGGCGGCCTGTGCAGCGAATCCGAACCACCGCCGCACCTTGCAATTTTCACCACTAGCCAGCCTCAAACATCGCGTCAGCGTGGGCATACCCCTGCCCTTCAACGTGCGCGACGCAGACGAAACTTTGATGCTGGCGCGCGGCAAGATCGTTGGCAATTTGGCGCAGCTTGAGGCGCTGTTTGACCGCGGGGCCTTGGTGGACATGGCCGAATTGCTCACGCCCATGGTCGAGGTGACCAGCGCCCGCCTTGAAGAGTTGCCCAAGCTGTGGACTCAGTGTTCTGACCGCGTCGGTCAAACCCTGAAAGGGGCCGCAGACGAAGGTTTCTCGGCCGCGTTGAACGAGGCTTGCACACCGGTTTTAGATTTGATTGCACGCGACCCGAATTTGGCAGTGTTCCAAGTGCTGCGGCAAAGCGGCTCTGTGCATTTGGACTACGGCTTGACGCATTCCATGCACGCCGCCATCACCAGCTTCTTGGTGGCGCAGCGCTTGGGTTGGAGCGCCATTGAGATGCAGCGCGCGTTTCAAGCGGCGCTGACGATGAACCTGGCCATGCTGGAATTGCAAGGCACTCTGGCCGCGCAAACCACGCCACCCACCGAAGCCCAGCGCCGTGCCGTGCACGAGCATCCCGAGGCCAGCGTGGCTTTGCTGCAAAAGGCTGGCATCACCGACGCCGATTGGCTGACCGCCGTGGCACAGCACCACGAAACACCCGACGGCGCCGGCTACCCAAAAGGGCTGCGCGAACCTTTGCCGCGTGACACCTCAATCAAAGAACACGCGATTGCTTGTGTGGTGCACGAAGGCTCGGTGCCGGGGCGCTTGAAGGTCGAGCAATTGATGGCGATCCAATTCGGCTGAAACAATCTCGCTCGCGACCTGGCAGCATCGCTGCGTTACGGCCTCACGGTGATACGGCGTTACCGCCATAGCGCCGTAGCGCCCTAGCGCCCTAGCGCCTTACCGCCTTACCGCCTTACCGCGCCGCCAGCGCAGCCAGAGCCTCGCCGCTGACGCGACAAATGCGCCAATCGGGCATGACGACCGCGCCGAGGTTTTTGTAAAACGCAATCGCGTTCTCGTTCCAATCGAGCACGCTCCAATCAAAGCGGCGGTGACCGCGCTCGACCGCCAACTGCGCCAAACGCGTCAGCAAAGCGCGACCGATGCCGAGCTGCCGGTGCGCCGGCTTGACGTACAGGTCTTCCAGGTACAGGCCGGGCTGCGCCAAAAAGGTGGAGAAGTTGGTGAAGAACAGCGCAAAGGCCACTGGTTCGCCTGCCACCTCGGCCGTCCATGCTTCGGCCACCGGTTTTTCACCAAACAAATGAGGCCTCAGTTTTTCGGGCGTGACCTGCACCATGTGCGCAAGTTGTTCAAACTCGGCCAACTCTCGAATCATGTGAGCGATGGCCGACAGATCTTTGAGCTCGGCGGGTCTCAACAAAAAAGCAGGGGTTGAATTCATCTGCCGATTTTGCGTTGCCTGAATGTCCCAAGCACGACAAGCTTGCATGGCTGGCACTTTTATAGTGCGCCCATGAACTCAACGCCCTATGTCGCGCTGCGCCCCAGCCGCAGCCAATTCGTGCACGCCCGCGGCCTGCGCCACCATGTGTTGCAGTGGGGCGGCGCGAGCCTGGTCAAACCCACACGCCCGGCCCTGGTCATGCTGCACGGTTGGATGGACGTGGCCGCATCGTTTCAGTTTGTGGTGGATGCCTTGCCTGCCGACCGCTTGGTGCTGGCGCTGGACTTTCGCGGCTTCGGTTTGACCGACACACCCGCTGCCGACAGTTATTGGTTTCCCGACTATTTGGGTGATTTGGAAGCGGTGCTGGACAGCCTCCTGCCCGATCAAAAAATTGATTTGCTCGGCCACAGCATGGGCGGCAACGTGGCCATGCTCTACGCAGGCATACGCCCCGAGCGCATTCGCAAGTTGGTCAACTTGGAAGGCTTTGGGCTGCCGGCATCGCTGCCCATGCAAGCGCCCAAACGCTATGCGCAGTGGCTGGACGAGTTGAAAGAGCCGCTGGAATTGCGCACCTACGACAGCTTGGAAGCCGTGGCAAATCGCCTGCGCAAAACCAATCCACTTCTGCCTGAACCACGCGCCTTGTGGCTGGCGCAGCATTGGTCGCGTCAAATCAAAAACGCCGATGGAAGTTGGGGTGAGTTTGAAATCTTGGGCCACGCCGCGCACAAGCGCGTGAACCCGGTGCTGTCGCAAGTGCCCGAAGTGTTGGCGGTGTGGAAACAAATCACCGCACCCGTGTTGTGGGTGGAAGGCGATCTCAGCGACACCAGCCGCTGGTGGGGCACGCGCTACAGCAAGGCCGAGTTTCATGAGCGCCTCAGCGTGGTGAATCAGCAAGCCAATCAGGTGGAAAAACACACGCTGTCTCCGGCCGGGCACATGCTGCACCACGACCAACCTGAAGCTTTGGCGGCGCTGCTGGAAGCGTTTTTGTAGCGCGTCGAACTGGTGTCAAAACGCACCATGAGAAAATCAAGCTATCAACATTTGAAAACTTGAAATCATGGACGTCGAACACATCAATGCCATAGGCAACCACATTGCCGATCTGACCCAGCGCACGACGGCCCTCCGGGGGTATCTTTGACTACGACCGGAAAGCCCTGCGTCTGAACGAAGTCAACGCCGCGTTAGAAAACCCAAAGGTCTGGGACGAACCCAAACGCGCCCAGGAACTGGGTCGCGAAAAGCGCACGCTGGACACGGTGGTTGAAACCATCGACCACCTCACCAGCAATTTGGCAGACAGCTCCGAGCTGTACGACATGTCCAAGGCCGACGCCGACTTTGACGGCTTGCTTGCCATTGAGGCCGACGCTGCCAAACTCGAAGCCACAGTCGCGCAACTCGAATTCCGCCGCATGTTCAACAACCCGGCCGACCCGAGCAATTGCTTTGTGGACATCCAAGCCGGAGCCGGTGGCACCGAAGCCTGCGACTGGGCCAGCATGCTGCTGCGCCAATACCTGAAGTACTGCGAGCGCAAAGGCTTCAAAACCGAAGTGATGGAGATGAGCGACGGCGACATCGCTGGCATCAAAAGCGCCACCATCAAGGTCGAGGGTGAATATGCGTTTGGTTTGCTGCGCACCGAAACCGGCGTGCACCGCCTGGTGCGCAAAAGCCCGTTCGACTCTGCCGGGGGTCGTCACACCAGCTTTGCCAGCTTGTTTGTTTACCCCGAAGTCGATGATTCATTCGAAGTGAACATCAACCCGGCCGACGTGCGCACCGACACGTATCGCGCTTCGGGTGCGGGCGGTCAGCACATCAACAAAACCGACTCGGCGGTGCGCCTTACCCACCTTCCCACAGGCATCGTGGTGCAGTGTCAAAACGATCGCTCGCAACACCGCAACAAAGACGAGGCGTACCAGATGCTGCGCTCGCGTTTGTACGAGCACGAAATGCGCATCCGCATGGCAGCGCAGCAAAAACTCGAAGACACAAAAACCGACGTGGGCTGGGGCCACCAAATTCGCAGCTATGTGCTGGACCAAAGCCGCATCAAAGACCTGCGCACAGGCTTTGAGGTGTCTGCCACACAGAAGGTGTTGGACGGCGACCTGGATCCTTTGATCGAGGCCAGCTTGAAGATGGGCGTGTGATGACGCGTTTGATGACGGGTGTGATGACGCAAGTGATCAGCGCCGCAGGTCACGGCAAAGCCTTGTTGTTCGACCTCGACGGCACGCTGATTGACAGCATGCCGGCGCACGAGCAAGCCTGGATCACTTGGCATCAGCGTCACAGCATTGCCATGCAAGCCGAGGGCTTCTTTGCCTCGACCGCAGGGCGCACCAATGACGAAATCTTGCGCGACATGTTGCCCGGCCGCACCGCTGCCGAGTACGAAGCCTGGGTGGATGAAAAAGAGTCGCTGTACCGCGAGCTTGCTGCGCACAGTTTGACCCTGATCACAGGCGCGCACGACTACTTGGTGGCGGCACGCGCCGCAGGTTTCAGCCTGGCCATTTGCACCGCGTCCACGCCGAAAAACATGGCGTTGGCGTTTGCGAAATTTGGCCTCGACAAGATGGTTGACACCGTCACCAGCCCGTCTGATGGCCTGCGCGGCAAGCCGCATCCCGATATTTTTCTGGAAGCTGCGAAGCGCTTGAAAATTGAGCCAGCAGATTGCGTTGTGTTTGAAGACGCACCACTCGGTGTGGAAGCCGCCCGCCGCGCAGGCATGACGGCGGTGGCGCTCATCACCACCTTGCCGGCAGCCGCGTTTGCAAACTTCGACAACCTGCTTGGCATCGCTGCTGATTTCAGCGATGTCAAGTCGCCCGATACTTTCTGGGTGCCGACTCGAAAGCAGTTGCCGTCGTTGAAAGCCTTTCGAGCGACCATGCCTGCCATGGGCGATTCAACCGAGCTGTAGCGCGAGGAGCGTGATCGTCGATGACGCTGAACTGTTTTCTTCTCCGAAGTGAAGGTCGTCACCCAGTCGAAATTGGCGTGTCCCGACAGCGCTGCTTTTACAGAATGCCTGAATCATGGAACATTTCCATGGCCTCTTTCAAAGTCAAAGAACTTCTATGAACCCCACCGACACAGTCCCCCTCATCCGCCGCGAAAACTACACGCCGCCTGCTTACTGGATCAAAAGTGTCGATCTGACGTTTGACCTGGACCCAGCCAAAACGCTGGTCACGAGCCGCATGCAGGTCGAGCGCAACACGACCACCGAGGTGCAGCCGCTGCGCTTGCACGGCGAAGACCTGAACTTGCTGCGCATCCAGGTCAACGGTGAAAGCGTGTCGTTCCGTCATGAAGACGACATGCTGGTGATCGACACCTTGCCCGAGGGCGCTTTCGTCCTTGAAATACGCAACACCTGCGCGCCTGAGAAAAACACCCAGCTCTCGGGTCTGTACACCTCGAACGGCGGCTTTTTCACGCAGTGCGAAGCAGAAGGTTTTCGCCGCATCACCTACTTTTTAGACCGACCCGATGTGATGGCGATTTACACCGTCACGCTGCGCGCCTCAAAAGCCGCTTACCCGGTCTTGTTGAGCAATGGCAACTTGATCGAGGAAGGTGATTTGCCCTTAGGCGTGAGCGGCAAGCGCCACTTCGCCAAGTGGCACGACCCCTTCCCCAAACCAAGCTATTTGTTCGCTTTGGTCGCGGCCGATTTGGTGGCGCGCGAGCAGAACATACGCACGCGTTCGGGCAAGGATCACTTGCTGCAAGTGTTTGTGCGCAAAGGCGACTTGGACAAAACCGAGCACGCCATGAACTCACTGATAGCCAGCGTGATTTGGGACGAAGCGCGCTTCAAACTGCCGCTGGATTTAGAGCGTTTCATGATCGTCGCGGTGGGCGACTTCAACATGGGTGCCATGGAAAACAAGGGCCTCAACATCTTCAACACCAAATTTGTTTTGGCCAACCCTGCCACTGCCACCGACACTGATTTTGCCGACATCGAACGCGTGGTGGGTCACGAGTATTTCCACAACTGGACTGGCAATCGCATCACCTGCCGCGACTGGTTTCAGCTCAGTTTGAAAGAAGGCCTCACGGTTTTCCGCGACCAAGAGTTCTGCATGGACATGGCCGGCAGCGACACCGCGCGCGCCGTCAAACGCATTGAAGACGTGCGCCACTTGCGCCAATTTCAATTCCCTGAAGACGCAGGCCCCATGGCCCATCCGGTGCGCCCTGACCAGTACCAGCAAATCAACAATTTCTACACCGCCACGGTCTACGAAAAAGGTGCGGAGGTGGTGCGCATGATGCAAACCTTGGTGGGCCGCGACGGCTTTGCCAAAGGCATGACGCTGTACTTCGAGCGCCATGATGGGCATGCAGTGACCTGCGATGATTTTGCGCAAGCCATCGCCGATGCCAACCCGAACAGCGCGCTCGCGCCGAACCTGTCGCAGTTCAAGCGTTGGTACTCGCAAAGCGGCACACCGCGCTTGAGCGCGCGCGGTCGCTATGACGCACCCAGCCGCACCTACACCCTGGGGTTGGAGCAGCAGCTAGGCGCTGCGGAAGCTTTCGTGATTCCGATGGCCATGGGCCTGATGGCGCGTGACGGCCGCGCGCTGCCGTTGCAACTGGAAGGCGAGGCACAGGCGGTCGGCGTTGAGCGCGTTTTGGTGCTGACTGAGACCAAGAGCTTCTTCACCTTTGTGAACGTTGACAGCGAGCCCGTGCCGTCTTTGCTGCGCGGTTTTTCAGCGCCTGTGCGATTGACCGACGGCATGAGTGACGCCGATTTGCTCACCTTGCTGCAACACGACACCGACCCGTTCAGCCGCTGGGAAGCCGGTCAGCGCGTGGCCTTGAACCGCCTGCTCACAGCCGTTCATGGCGACGGCAGCTTGACGCTGGACGTGGCCTTCATCGACGCCATGCGCGCCGTGCTGCGTCACCCGACGCTGGACGCGGCGTTCAAAGATTTGGTGCTGACACCACCGAGCGAGGTCTACGTGGCCGAGCAGGTGGACACTGTGGATCCGCAACGCATTCACACTGCGCGCGAGTCCATGCTCAATCAACTCAGTCGCGCACTCCATGCCGATTGGGAGTGGGCCTACGGCGCGCACCAAACCAGCGGCGGCTATTCGCCCGATGCCGTGTCCAGCGGCAAGCGCGCTTTGGCCAACACGGCGTTGGCCAACTTGTGCAGCAACGCCGCCAGCAACAACGACATGGTGTGGCCGGGCCGCGCCTACCAGCGGGTCAAAGATGCCGACAACATGACCGACCGCTACGGCGCGCTGGCTGCGCTGGTCAATTCGCACGCTGAATTGGCCACGCCGGCGCTGGCACATTTTTATGCGCTGTTCAAAGACGAAGACTTGGTGGTCGACAGCTGGTTCAGCTTGCAAGCTTCAGCGCCAGAACGCGACGGCCGCGTGCTGAACGCTGTGAAACAGTTGCTCAAGCACCCCGACTTTTCGATGAAAAACCCCAACCGTGCGCGCAGCGTGTTGGGCGCATTTGCAATGCGCAACCCGGCCGCGTTTCACCGCAGTGACGCCGCAGGCTACGTGCTGTGGGCCGACCGCGTGATGGAAATGGACACCATCAACCCGCAGCTGGCTGCGCGCTTGGCACGCAGTCTGGACGCCTGGGCCAAGCTGGCCGAGCCCTACCGCAGCGCGGCCCATGAGGCCATCAGCCGCGTCGCAGCCAAGCCCGATTTGTCAGCCGATGTGCGCGAGATTGTTTCGCGCGCTTTGGCTGCTTGAATTCACCCTGTCGCGCTTATCAAATTGCAGATCGCCACTCAACAACACCACTCATGAACAAAACCAACGTCTCGAAATTGAATGCTTTTTATGCCCAATCAGGCGGCGTCACCGCCGTCATCAACGCCTCAGCTTGCGGCGTGATTGAAACGGCACGCAAACACCGCGGCCGCATTGGCAAGGTGTACGCCGGTCGCAACGGCATCATCGGCGCGCTCACTGAAGACTTGATCGACACCGGCAAAGAGTCAGACGCCGCCATTCGCGCGCTGCGCTACACGCCTTCGGGTGCCTTTGGTTCATGCCGCTTCAAGCTCAAATCGCTGGACACCAACAAGCGCGAATACGAGCGTTTGATTGCTGTGTTCAAGGCCCACAACATCGGCTATTTTTTCTACAACGGCGGCGGCGATTCTGCCGACACCTGCTTCAAGATCAGCCAGTTGTCCAACGCCATGGGCTACCCGCTGCAAGCCATTCATGTGCCTAAAACCATAGACAACGACTTGCCCATCACCGACTGCTGCCCTGGCTTTGGCTCGGTGGCCAAGTACGTGGCGGTGTCGGCGCTGGAAGCATCGTTCGATGTGCGATCAATGATGGCAACGTCGACCAAAGTGTTCGTGATGGAAGTGATGGGCCGCCACGCCGGTTGGATTGCCGCGGCCGGTGGCTTGATCGAAAGCCACGGCATACCGGTGGTCATCCTGTTCCCTGAAATTGAGTTCGACCGCGCCAAGTTTTTGGCGCGTGTGGCCAAGTTGGTGAAGAGCCACGGCTACTGCACCGTCATCGTGTCTGAAGGCTGCCACAACGCTGACGGAAGCTTCTTGGCCGAACAAGGTTCGCGCGATGCCTTCGGTCATGCGCAACTCGGCGGCGCGGCGCCGGTGGTGGCCAACATGATCAAAGAAGCCTTGGGCCATAAATTCCATTGGGCCGTGGCCGATTATTTGCAGCGCGCGGCGCGCCATGTCGCCTCAAAAACCGATGTAAAACAAGCCTACGAACTGGGCCAACGCGCTGTGCAGTTGGCCTTGAAGGGCCACAACGCCGTGATGCCCACCGTCGAGCGCATCAGCGATGTGCCTTACAAATACAAAATCGGAGTGGCCAACTTGGCCGACGTGGCCAACGTCGAGAAATTCATGCCGCGCGACTTCATCACCAAAGACGGCTTCGGCATCACCGAGAAGTGCAAGCGTTACTTGGAGCCGCTGATCCAGGGCGAAGACGCACCGAAGTACAAAAATGGCCTGCCCGTTTACGTGACTTTGAAAAACGAAAGTGTGGCCAAGAAGTTGCCCGCTTTTCGCTTGAAGTGACCTCCAATACGCTGCGATAGAATTTGAGGCCGAGTTCGATCAAGTTCTAGACGCCGGTGTAGCTCAGTTGGTAGAGCAGCGCATTCGTAATGCGAAGGTCGGGAGTTCGACTCTTCTCACCGGCACCAAGCTTGGTCAAAGCTAGCGTGATAAGTTCAACAGACAAAGCCCAAGTCCAATCACTTGGGCTTGTTTCTTTCCGACGCCCATTGTTTCGAATTGAGCCGTTTAGCGCGTCGTGATTCACGCTTGCGCGTCACAGTCAGGCGCGACAATCTTGGGTGTTATGTTCGATACGTCCGCTATGAACCGCATGACCCAAGCCCTCGCAGCCAGCCTTGCCGCCACCTCGATATGGCGCGTGTTGTTGATCTTGATCGCCGGTGCGGTGGGCTATTTGGCACTCATTCCTGCGCCGCCCGTGTTCATAGACACGGGCTGGGACAAGGCCAATCACATGTTGGCTTTTGCTTCCATGGCCTTCACCGCCTTCTTGAGTTGCCGCAGCTCCAAGACGATGCGCATCGTCTTGATGGGCCTGCTGTTTGGCTACGGCGGCCTGATTGAAATTTTGCAAATGTCAGTGCCCAGCCGCACCGCCGAATGGGGCGACTTGCTGGCTGACACAGTGGGCATCGCGGCGGGTGCCACTGTTGCCGCGATGGTGATGTTCGCTTTGGGTGCGGCGCTGAAAACCAAGCGTTGAACAGCAGTTTTATTTTCTTTTTTCCAGCCCTTCTTACTGCCGCTCGTACACCACCACCTGCGCCATCAACCACAGCCTGAACAGGCGCAGCGGTGCGTGGTCGGTCAAAGCGGTCGGATACACCAAGTGATAGGCCCGCTGCGAAGTCCAAGCGCGCGCTGACAGGCGGAGCACCTTGCGGCTGGCCAGGGCGTCACCCACCATGAAATCCGGCAACAACACCGCGCCCAAACCGGCAGCGGCAGCGTTCAGCGCCATCGACATCAAGTCGTAGCGCGGCGCAGAGGAATTGCCGTTCAGCTTCACACCTGCCGCCTCAAACCAGCACGACCATGCCTCAGAAACTGTGGTGTGTTGGATGAAGGCTTGCGCAGGTTGACCCAACTTGAACGCACTGCGATTTTGCTTGGCCCATGCGCTAGACGCATAAGGCCGCAGCACCAGGTTCATCACCTTCATGGCGGTGAAACCCGTCCGCTCGGCGCCGCCAAATTCGATCGATGCGTCAAGCCGACTGGCCGCAAAGTCGGCAGCGCCTATGCGTGTGGCCAGGTTCAGTGTGATCTCAGGGTGCGCCCGCACAAAGTCGGGCAAGCGCGGTATCAACCAATGGTTGCCCAGCGATGCGCCCACCGACACGTTCAACGCTCCGCCCTGCCCCTTCAGCGCCATCACGTTGGCGGTGGCGCGTTCCAACGCCAGCAAGGCCGGGCGCACGTCGGCCAAATAGGCTTGTCCGGCGGGCGTGAGGGCCAAGCTGTTGCGCTCGCGGAAAAACAGCGCCACGCCCAAGCGCGCTTCCAGGCCAATGATTTGGCGGCTGACCGCGCCCTGCGTCAGGCTGAGTTCTTGCGCCGCGCGAGTGAAGCTGCCCAGACGCGCACTCGCGTCAAAACACAACAGGGCCATGGTGGAAGGTGCGCGCAACATCAAGTCATTGTGCATGAGCTCAGCTCATGACATCAGCACATTTCATCGTTTGTGCATCGCGCATGGTGGCGACAAACTCCGCCTTATCTGCTGCAACACTTGCAAGGCTGCCTTCATGAACTCAATACCCCACGCTAACCGTCGTCGGCTGCTGCTGACCGCCACAGCCGCGTCACTCGCGGCACCGTTGCGGGTGTTCGCTCAGACCTACCCCAGCAAGCCCATTCGTTTGGTGGTGCCGTCGGCCGCCGGTGGCGCACCGGACTCGATTTGCCGGGCGCTGGCGGTGGAGCTGGCCAAAGGGCTGGGTCAACCCCTGTTCGTTGACAACAAGGCCGGTGCCAGCGGCATGTTGGGCATCCAAGAAGTGGTGCGGGCCGCGCCCGATGGCCACACTTTGGGCTACGCCAACGTCGGCACGCTTTCCATCAACCAAAGCCTGTTGGGCACCAACCTGACTTACGACGCCGACAAACAACTGGTCGGCCTGGCCTTGCTCGGCCATGTGCAAAACGCATTGGTGGTGCGGCCCGACCTGCCCGTGAAAAACCTGGCCGAGCTGATTGCTTACGCCAAATCAAGGCCCGGCAAATTGTCGATGGGCTCGGCCGGCGTGGGCACGACAGGCCACTTGGGCGGCGAGTTGTTTAAGGAGATGGCGGGAGTTTTCATGGTGCACGTGCCTTATCGCGGCAGCCCGCAGGCCATCCAAGATTTGATGGGCGGACAAGTCGATGTGATGTTCGACAACCTCACCTCCATCGCCCCGCACATACGCAGCGGCCGGGTGCGCGCACTGGCGGTGTCAGGCGAGGCACGCAGCCCGCAATTCCCTGAATTGCCCACCATGCAGCAAGCGGGATTGAAAGGCTACGCCACGGTGGCTTGGGGCGGCTTGGTGGCACCGGCAGGCACGCCGCCCGACATCGTGAGTCGCCTGAACGCCGAAATCAACAAGGCCTTGAACACAAAAACCCTGCGCGACACCTATGCGCAACTGGCCTTCGAACCCACGCCCGGCCCGCCGTCAGCTTTGTTCGAGCGCGCCTTGCGCGAGCGGCCGCTGTGGGCGCAAGTGGTGAAGCGTTCGGGTGCCAGCGTGAATTGACAGCAATCGATTGATGTTGGATTTACTGATACGCGGCGCGCAACTGATAGACGGAACAGGCGGGCCAGCGCGCATTGCGGATGTGGGCGTCAGCGGTGACCGCATCACAGCAATCGACACCCCTTTGAAGGGCCACGCCGCGCGCCAAATCATCCATGCCGACGGTCTGGTGCTGGCCCCCGGCTTCATCGACGCGCACACCCACGACGACCGCTTGTTGTTGCAGCCTCCGGCACGTCACCCCAAGTTGCTGCAGGGCGTGACCACCGTCATCACCGGCAACTGCGGCATCAGTTTGGCTCCGCTGGTAATGGACGGCGAGCCCCCTGCCCCGCTGGATATTTTGGGCAGTGACGGCTACCGCTTCAGCGAGTTTGCTGAATACCTGCAAGCGGTTGAATCGCAGCCTCCAGCCGTGAATGCGGCTTGCTTGGTGGGCCACAGCACGCTGCGTGTGGCGCACATGGCCAACCTTGACCGTGCTGCCACCGGGAGTGAAGCCGCGGCCATGGCAGCCGCCTTACACCGCGCGCTGCAAGCCGGTGCGTTTGGCCTGTCCACCGGCCTGTATTACCCGCCCGCCAAAGCTGCCACGGCCGCTGAAATCATCACTGTGGGCGCGTCTTTGCAAGCTGCGCAAGGTGTGCTCACCATGCACCTGCGCGATGAAGGCGACCGCATCGTTGACGCCATGCGCGAAGGCCTTGAAATTGCGCACCGTCTCAAAGTGCCGCTGGTGTTGTCGCATCACAAACTGGTGGGCATCAACAACCACGGCCGCTCGCAAGAAACGCTGGCGTTGATCGACGACGCCGCACGCTTGCAGCCGGTTTGCATTGACTGCTATCCCTACGCCGCGTCAAGCACCATGCTTTTGCCCGAGCGCGTCAAGTCGTGCAGCGATGTGCTCATCACGTGGTCGCGCGCCGACCCGGCGGCGGCGGGTCAGTCGCTGTTCGAGATGGCCCGCAAGCGCGGACTCAGCCCCGAGGACACCGCGCGAAGTCTGCAACCTGCCGGAGCCGTTTACTTCGCGATGAATGAGGCCGATGTGCGCCGCATCTTGGCCCACCCCTTGACCATGATCGGCTCCGACGGTCTGGCCCACGACACGCGCCCACACCCGCGTTTGTGGGGCACTTTCGCCCGCGTTCTGGGCCACTACGCCCGCGATGAAAACTTGTTTTCACTGCCCACAGCCATCCATAAAATGACCGGCCTGCCCGCCAGCCGCTTCGGCTTGAAAAATCGAGGCGTGATCGAAGTCGGCGCATACGCTGACATGGTTCTTTTCGACCCGGCCCGCATGATCGACCGAGCTACCTACGCCGACCCTGATGCGCCGAGTGAGGGCATCAGCAAGCTTTGGGTCAACGGCGTGCTGACCTGCGCGGACGGTGAGGTGGTGAGTTCCACCGCAGGTCGGTTGTTGCGGCGCACGCATTGAGTCGAAAGTCTTGGCCGCCGAGATGTCAACGCTGCGAGCTTTTTCGAATGCAGACGCTCGCTGGCCAACGTCGTTCGCGCCGGTGAAAGTTCTGCGATCAGGATGGAAAGGCGCTGGCCATTCCTGCCAAAAAGCGCATTCGAAGAAGGCAGAAATCGAGCTGGAAGATTCGCGTGGTCATTGCGTTTTCGATATTGAACCCACGATGGAACGACGCCCTGTGCGAGTTCCAAAAAGTGCTGAAGGCACACGACCCACAAAAGCGTCCTGTGACGACGCCGCCGTGCACATGAAGGCTGCCGTCGGCCATGGCGATTTGCAAGTTCACTTCAAACCGCACCCGCCCGTGGGCGAACGCTGGTGGGCACAGCGTCCCACAGCGCAACAGATTCTTTGTCTGACAGCTTCGGTTCTACATATTCGGACGCCACTTGCCCGCCCATCTTGCAAACCAAGGTGATCTGCGGTTTCGCGAATGTGGCTGGCACTTTCAGCAGCACTTCGCCCATGAAGGTTCTCACCGTCTTGCCTTCGTCTTTGCCGGTTTCAAGAAGTTCTTCTGCCAGTGAGCCGCCTAATGTCGTGGCACCCCTGCGCAGAACGTTCGACCGAAACCCCATCTTCGACAGCAGCGCGGCGTTGCTGTCCACCCGTTTGAGCAAGCCGCCATCGAGCTCATTCAGCATCGACCTGGTGGTCACCGTGAACCGACATTCCGGCCACAGTGTCGAGCGAAACGAAATACTCACATATTCGCCGTCGTGTGTGGAATTGAAAAGCGCTTTGCCGAGGCACACGCCGGGTGCGGTGGCTGTGGCCGGATCAACGCCCTGCAGACTTGTTGCGATTTCGATGAGTTTTCCTTCTACAACATCAGGTGGCTCGCGGCCAGCTTGTGTTGATGCTCTTGCTGTCAACAGAGTCACCGTCTCGCCGGCTTCCACAAAAACCTCAGACACAAAAACATCGGTCAACATGCCATAAAACGAACGTATAACCACCGGTGAACCGACATCGTCACGCAAGCGCCGCATGGAGATGAAGTCAGATTTGGATTCAGAGTCAGGGTGATAGCTTCCTCGAAGCGCGTTGATCCGGTTGGCGACAACGGCTGCGAACGCGGGGCTTGACCCGGCAGTTCGCACCGCCAACGCTTCTGTCTTCCTGAAGCCGTCAGTTTTTTTATACGTCAGCTCAATGCTGGTGTTCGGAAGCAACTGAAAGTGATCTGGCAAGTCGATTAAAAAACGCCCGATCCCATGCGTGGTCGTTGCGGTTTTGGTGAGTGATGGTGCGTCGCCGACCGGGTGCGATTGGCGTTGGCCGCAGCCTGCCGAACCAAGCGATAAAAGCGCTGGGCTGGCTGCCAGCAGATTGCGTCTGCGCATGCCGTCAGTCGGTGCTGCGCTTGGTGGTCGCACCAACAACTCTCGCGATGGCGTGGAGCGTCGCTATTTGGGCAGCGCAGCCCTTGCACACCTCGCTTGACCGCGAACGATTCAAACCGCACCCGCCCGTGGGCGAACGCTGGTGCGCACAGCGTCCCACAGCGCAACAGATTCTTTGTCTGACAGCTTCGGTTCGACGTATTCGTACTCCACCTGCCCGCCCATTTCGCAGACCAAGGTGAGCTGCGGTTTGGCGAATGTGGCGGGCACTTTCAGCAGCACTTCTCCCATGAAAGTCCGCACCGTTTTGTCTCGGTCTTTGCCGGTCTCAAGAAGTTCTTCTGCCGGTGAGCCGCCCAGCGTGGTCACACCCCTGCGTAAAACGTTGGAGCGAAACCCCATCTTTGCCAACATCGCGGCGCCGCTGTCCACGCGTTTGAGCAAGCCGCCATCGAGCTCGTTCAGCATTGACCGTGAAGTCATGGTGAACAGACACTCCGGCCACAGCGTGGAACGAAACGAAATGCTGACGTATTCGCCGTCGTGCGTGGAATTGAAAAGCGCTTTGCCAAGACAAACGCCTTGGGCGGTGGTCGCGGCCGGGTCAACAGCGCGCAGGCCGGTGGCGATTTCGATGAGTTGGGTTTCTGAGGCCTCAGTTGAAATCTGTGCTGTGGGGGTGTACGTATTTCTCTGCAATGCGGTAACAGATGCACCTGATTCAACGAGGACCTCGCTCAAGAAAGCGTTAACCAAGCCTGCATCCGAATACGAGCGGATGAGAACAGGGGAAGCAATGTCATCCTTCAGCCTGCGCGCAGAGATGAGCATCGACTTCGATTCCGCACCGTAGTGATAGCTCGATCGCAGGCTGTTGGTACGGTTGGCAACGATGGTTGCAAACGTCGGAGTAGCGCCACTTGCCCTGACCACCAAGCCATTGACCTTTTTGAGACCTGTTTCTTTGTTAAACGTCAGCTCTATCCTCGCATTCGGAAGCAGCTGAAAGTGCTCTGGGAGGTCGATTAAAAAGCGCCCGATGCCGTGCGTTGTGGTTGGCGAGTTTGCGATTGGTGATGCCACTTTGACTCCTCGTGTATGTGGTTGAACGCAACTCGCCAAACGAGGCGACATGAGCGCTGTGCAAGCTGCGATGAGGGTTCGTCTTTGCATGCGATCAAACTGATCGTTTGGCAACACCGGCGATCTTGACGATGGCGTAGAGCGTCGCTTTTTGGGCGGAAGGGCTTTTGTACGAGCCCTCGTGATCAAACCCTGTCATCCGGAATTGTTGTTTGATCGCGGCCCCGCCATCGCGCTTCGGTGCGGAACCTGAGCTCAGCGGCACCGTTCCATCGCCGGTGCTGTCTTGCATGGGGGTGTGCAGTTCCCAATAGCTGGTTTCCACCACGCTGGTTCCGCCTCCGTATTCGGAGTAGTAGGTGTGGTACTCCGTATTGCCCCCAACGTACTCAGGCGTTTTCCCGTCCATCCGAACCTGCGTGTACGACAACCCGGGCACGGAGCTCGGGTCTGGAGGTGAGCTTGTGTCGGGGCGCAAGCCTGGGTGCATTCGCCATGTGGCTTTGTCGAAAGTGGCTTGTGCCTTGTCCGCGCCGTAGTAGGAGTAGGTGTTGGGATGAAAGGAAGTCCCAATCTCAACGTGAAAACGTTTGGCACCATCAACCGTTTGAGCGAATATGTCCCAGTCGATTGCAAGTCCACCCTCCGGTGCCAGCCAAGCTTCGTTCACCAAGCCCCACCACTTTTTTCGCTCCAAATAGATACTGTCGTATACATCGCCGCCTGCTCTGGGCAGGCTCAATTCAGCAACACCATTGGGCCCTATGATCTTCAGCCAATCTGAGCCGTATAGCTGACTAGGCAACAGCTGCAAAGCACCCGGCGCTTGCGCGAACACAGCCGTGACCTCTTTGCCCGTGCTGCCAATCACCAGCGCCGAACCCCAGTCTTCGGTTTTCATGCCCACCTTGCAGCGTCGGTAAGCCACTGCCGCGCCGACGCTGGGCATGACCCCGTGAACGACTCCCGCAATTTTGTCCGCCATACCGGGACGCTTGGCGCAAGCCCTGGCTACCAGCCCACCCATTGAGTGCGTCACCAGAAGAACTTGTTGACAGCGGTAGCTGCCCTGGGAGTAGTACGGCAGCAGCTGGTTGATTCGTCTTTCCAAAAGTTCCGCAGCTGCGAAGTTCGATGCCAACCAGTTGTACCCCAGCGCATAGACCGGCATGTAGAACTTGGACATCGCGATCAAATCGTCCGTCAGGATGGAGTCGAAATGCTTCTCAGCGCCGAATGGCTCGCCGTCTAACCCCATTCGGACGTTGTTTAGCAGCTTGCGCGGGGCATCAGGAGCTCGTGGTGTAGAGACGACGGTTTCCGTCTGGTGGAAGTCTTGCCAATCCACCGGATTTCGCTGACTGGGATTGAGCTTGGCTTCGAGCCAAAGCAGGAAACTCTGATAAGAGCCCTGCGCCACTTCACCCCAACCCGCGTCGGTGCGCCACTGCCTTTCGACTTTGTCACGGCCAGGCACGTTGCCTCCGGGATCGACGGTGACCCTGGACGGATGAAGAATGCGTTGCCGATGTCCTGCCGGAGCGCCGACATATTCGCGCATCAAGGTCCAAGGCAATATGTTTGCCACCATGTCCAGCCGCCAAACAGGTTTGCCTGAATCCACCGACTTCAAATTCGACCCCATGATCCCCGGCACAAAAATCACAGGCAACACGTCAAACGGCCCTGCCACCAATTGAACCGTGTCGATCAGGGTGGACGGGGTGGTTGTCCATTGGACGGTGGGGACGCCCTTGGCATCGGGCTTGGCGGTTTGCGAGCGCTGCTCGGTGGTTGGCATTTCGCTCATTTCGACCCTCCTCTTGAAATCACGCGAATTTTCAGTGACTCGGGGCCAAAGCCTTGTTGCATGGGCAGCATGCCGTTGGCATCGGAGACGGCCTGGGTCACGCTGCCGTTGGGCTTGGTGATTTCGACACGGAAGTTTTTCAGCGGGTCACCCGCGCCGTCAACCAACTGAAACTTTTCATCAAACCGCATGCTGTGGCGAGGCAGCTCAGGCATGGTGATTGGACTGTTCTCAGCCGGAACAAAGCTCTTGGTCCCCGCCTTGACCGTGAGCGTCCCGGGGCACTCGGCGGTGATATTCCCCCCCTCAATCGTGATGCTGGCCCCACCGGCTGTGCGCAGCACGATGCGTTTGGCGGCGGCCCAGTCGATGTGGGCGGTCTTGCTTTGGATGCTCACGTCTTGCTTGGCCGCCACTTGCAAGCTGTCGGCCTGCGCCTGAATCTCAATGTCACCTTGACCTGCAATCAAGGTGATGCCTTTGCCTGCCGCTTGGTCCCCCGCCCCCACCGCGCCTGCCAGCACCCCGATGGCTTGCCCGCTGTGAATGCGCTGTGCACCGCCTATGGCCCAGCTGATGTCTTGCCCCGCACCCCAGGTCTGGGTTTCACCGGCCACCACTTGAACGTCCTGCCCCGCGCTGAGCATCCAACCGGCTTGGGCTGCAATGCTCACCAGCGGGTCGGTGCTGTGGGGCAGCTTGTCTTCGTCTGTGCTGGTGTTCTTTTGCTCTGCATCGCCTATGGCCGCATCGGTGCTGTCTTGGCTGACCATGCCTTTCAGGGCAGTGTGCAGCGCGGCCAGTGGGGCTTCTGGTTTGTTGCCATCGCCGCTCAATGCGCTTTGCCCCGCCTTCACACTGCCCACATGGCTGGCCAGCTGCACGGTCTGGTGCGTCTGAGCGGCTTGGCTGAAGCTTTGCGCCAGCGCTTTGTATTGCCCGGCCAACGCGATCCCTGCTGCGTTGTCTCCCGCAGGCTCAGACGGCTGGGCGGTGTAGCTGGTGATCAGCAAACCTCGGTCACCCGCGTAGGTGCCGTAGGCGTCGGTGCGCAGCTCGAACCCCAGGCCGCGGAAGCTGCCTCGGTGGTTGTCCGCCTGATGAATCAAATGCCCCAGGTTCAGCTGCGTCGCGTACAGCGTGGTGGCCAGTTGCACCCGCGCT
>JANYJJ010000170.1 GCA_025358485.1 Burkholderiales bacterium
TTTGTGAAGGGCAATCATCATGGCAGTCGGACTCCTTGCGGTTGTGCCTTGAGCTGTTCGATCAACTCGCGCATGACTGAGCGGGCCATGAACAGCGGATACCGCCTGTAGTCTATGCAATCGTCCGGGATGGAACAGCTAGGCTCCGCAAGGGACCTCCACACTCGATAAGAAGATGATAGTGAACGATAGAGAACTGCTGCTTTGCGTCGCTCTCGAATTCAGAAGACATAGTCGGATCTAGCGCCTTGAGCATTTGGACATGCACGTTGCCCAGCATGTCCGCTAACTGCCATACGAAACTCACCTCGTACGCGAGGTTGCGCTCTTGCTTCTGCTGAGCATAGCTGTGAGTTTCAAGCAGTAATAGTGCAGTCGCGATAGCGCTAAGGATAGTTTTCATGACGCCTACTACAAGTTTATGCAGCACACCCTGCTGCATAACGCATACAGGTGCCGCATAACAAAGTGATGGTTGATCTTCATAAGCCGTTGATCTTGAATCAAAAATCACCAATCAACTGTGCTTTCATCCAGCATAAAAACTATGCGTAAAGCGGCAGGAGCCAAGTCGGCAGGGTAAGCGGTCTAATCGGTCATCGCAAGGTCGAAAAGCGCAGACTTTCAAGTCGGTCCGCTGTCTCACCCACCCCGTCAATGCTGAAGAATCTTCGACAAAAACTCCTTCGCCCGGGGTGACCTCGCATCCGGGTTGCCGAAGAAATCATCGCGCTTGCAGTCTTCAACAATCTTGCCGGCGTCCATGAAGATCACGCGGTGGCTGACTTTTTTGGCGAAGCCCATCTCGTGCGTCACGACCATCATGGTCATGCCCTCTTGGGCCAGCTTGACCATCACGTCCAACACTTCGCCGACCATTTCTGGGTCGAGGGCCGAGGTGGGTTCGTCGAACAGCATGACGATGGGGTCCATGCTGAGCGCGCGGGCGATGGCGACGCGTTGTTGTTGGCCGCCTGAGAGTTGGCCAGGGAACTTGTCTTTGTGAACCATGAGGCCCACACGGTCGAGCATTTTCAGGCCGCGTGTTTTGGCGTCGTCGCCATTGCGGCCCAAGACCTTCATTTGCGCCAGCGTCAAGTTTTCGGTCACGGTGAGGTGAGGGAACAGCTCGAAGTTTTGGAAGACCATGCCCACGCGGGCGCGCAATTTGGGCAGGTCAGTGTTGGCGGCGCTGATGGAAATGCCGTCCACCACGATGTCGCCTTTTTGTATGGGCTCAAGCGCGTTGACAGTTTTGATGAGTGTGGATTTGCCCGAGCCCGACGGCCCGCAAACCACCACCACATCACCCTTGCTGATGGTGGTGGAGCAATCGGTCAGCACTTGAAAACTGCCGTACCACTTAGAGACGTTTTTGATGTCGATCATGGTTTCAAAACTCCTGAATTTTTTCAAACACGGCGCGTCAGCGCGCCCCTCGGGGGCCGCCTTGCTACGTTGGTAAACGCGCCAAGGCGGGGGCAAACATCAGCGGATGATGGCAATCTTCTTTTGCAAGCGGCGCACAACCATCGACAGGCTGAAGCAAATGATGAAGTAAACGACGGCGGCGACCAAGTAAGTCTCAACAGGCCGGTTGAAGTTTTTGCCTGCGATCTCAAAACCCTTGAGCAGGTCGTAAGCGCCAATGGCGTAAACCAATGAGGTGTCTTGGAACAAGATGATGGTCTGCGTCATCAGCACCGGCAGCATGTTGCGGAAGGCCTGCGGCAGCACGATGAGCTGCATGCACTGCGCGTAGGTCATGCCCACCGCGTAGCCCGCAAACACCTGGCCTTTGGGCACCGACTGAATGCCCGCGCGCATGATCTCTGAGTAGTAGGCCGCCTCAAACACCGTGAAGGTGATGATGGCGCTGAGCTCGGCGCCCATGGGCCTGCCAATCAGCAGAGGGATCAGCAAGAAGAACCACAAGATCACCATGACCAACGGCACCGACCGCAGCGTGTTGACGTAAGCAGCGGCTGGAATCACCAGCCACTTCTTGCCCGACAAGCGCATCAGCGCCAACACGGTGCCCAACACAATGCCGCCGACCATGGCGATAAGGGTCAGCTGCACCGAGAAGATCAAACCCTTGACCAGGAAGCTGGAGACCACGCCCCAGTTCAGGAAAGTGAAGTCCAAATTCATTTGGCACCTCCCAACACGCCGGGCACTTGCACGCGGTTTTCTATGAACAGCGCAATGCGGTTCACGGTGAAGGCCGAGATGAAATACAGCACCGACACGGCCAAGTAAATCTCGATGTTGCGTGAGGTTTCTTCACCGGCTTGCATGGCAAACATCGTCAGCTCGGCAATGCTGACGGCGAAGGCCACCGACGAGTTTTTGACAATGTTCATGCTCTCGCTGGTGAGTGGCGGAATTACGATGCGAAACGCCATAGGCAGCAGCACATAACGGTAGGTTTGCGGCAGCGTCAGCCCCATCGCCAAGCCCGCGTAGCGTTGGCCTTTGGGCAGGGCCTCAATACCGGCCTTCACTTGTTCGGCAATGCGTGCTGAAGTGAAAAACCCCAGCGCAAACACCACCAGCACAAAGCTGGGCACGCCGCGTAGCACCAGGAAGATCGACGGGATCACGTGGTACCAAAGAAAAATTTGCACCAAGAGCGGAATGTTGCGAAACAGCTCGGTCCAGGCGTTGCCGATCAGCACCAACCACTTGTTGGGCGTGGTGCGCAAAATGCCCATCAGCGAGCCGACCAACAGGGCCACCACCAAGGCACAAACGGCCACCGACAAGGTCCAGCCCCATGCCGACATCAACCAACGCAAGTAGGTTTGTCCGCCCCCTGTGTCTTGCAGGAATACCTGCCAATCCCATTTGCTGCCCACGGCGTGCTCCTGTTTTTTTGTTGATGCTGGGCTCAGAGGCTGAGCCTGCGGATGTTGAGTCTTCGAATGCCCATTTCACGCTGCTGAAAACAAAAGGCGCGACGCGGAACAAACCACGTCGCGCCTGTCGGTTTGATGCAGTTGACTGTAAGCAAGCTTTGCGCCGTCAAGCGCTAGGGCTTACCTCCAGAAGTCAGATCAAACCCACTGACTCAAAACCGGCTCACTTCTTGGCGTAGTCTTCCATTGGCTTGTCGTTGGGGTTGGCCCAAGCGGCTTTGGTGGAATCGCTGACTGCCAAACCAACTTTGGTGTTGGTGGGAGGAATGGCTTGCAAGAACCACTTGTCCCACAGCTTGGCCATGTCGCCTGACTTGATCATGGCGATGATGCTGTCGTCGACGGCTTTCTTGAACGCAGGGTCATCTTTGCGCACCATGATGGCGATGGGCTCAACTGACAAAACTTCGCCAACGATTTTGAAGTCGGCGGGGTTTTTGGCTTTGGCGATGTTGCCAGCCAAGATGGCACCGTCCATCACGAATGCTTCAGCGCGGCCCGACTCCAGCAGCAAGAAGCTGTCAGCGTGGTCTTTGCCAAAAATTTCTTTGAAGTCCATGCCGGTTGCGCGCTCGTTTTTACGCAGGGTTTGAACCGAGGTGGTGCCGGTGGTGGTGGCCACGTTTTTGCCGTTGAGTTGAGCGATGCTGGTGATGCCCGAGTTGGCTTTCACGGCAATGCGCACTTCTTCAACAAACGTGGTGACTGCGAAGGCCACGTCTTTTTGACGCGTGGCGTTGTTGGTGGTGGAGCCGCACTCAATGTCAACGGTGCCGTTTTGCACCAAGGGAATGCGGTTGCCGGATGTGACGGGCTGGTACTTGGTTTCCAGCTTGGCCATGCCCAACTGTTTTTGGATGTCGGCCAAAACGCGGGTGCAAATCTCGACGTGGAAGCCGGTGTATTTGCCGTCACCCAAGGTGTAGCTGAGCGCACCTGACGACTCACGCACGCCCATGGTCACAGCGCCGCTGTCTTTGATTTTCTTCAAGGTGTCAGCATGGGCGACGCTGCCGATCGCGAACATGGCGGCCAAAGCGATGAGAGATTTATTCATGAATAGCTTTCTGAAGAAGTTGAATACGCGGGAAAAAAACAGAACACTAGAAAAAGCGAACTGACGCAGCAGGTAACGGTGTTCTAGGGATGGCGGACGACGCAAACACACATCATTTTTTGGACTGAGGGTTTTCACTGACCGCTTTTGATGTGCAAGCTTTGTGCCGGTTCCAGCGCACTGACAACGCGGCGGCACTGTAAGGGCACCGCGAAAAACGGGCCAATGCCGTTAGGCGGAAAGGCCATGCGCTTTGCGCATAACGGGGCAGGGTGAACCCGCGCTTGCGGGCTGTGCCCCGCGGGTCAGCCTGGTCTCAAGCTCGGGCCGTGTCGCGCAGATGATCCCAAAGCGCCTGCGCCACCGGCTTGGAATGACGCGACATTTCGGGACGTTCACGGTAGATGCGCACCTCGATGGTCAGCTCCCAAGCGCCTGTGGGCGTGGCGCGCACCAAGCGTTTGCTCTTCAGTTCCTTCTTCACCGAGCTGGCCGGCAAAAACGCCAAGCCGTGGCCCTCAAGCGCCATGGCCTTCAGGCCCTCGGCCATGTCGGTTTCAAAGATGGCGTCCAAATTCAAAGCCACTGGCGACAGCTTGACGATTTGCTCGACCAAACGGCCCAGGTAAGCGGCTGAGGCGTAACTCAAAAATGGCACGCGTTCGCGCGGTGAGCCCGGCAGTTGGAACATCGGTTTGCCGTCGGCATCGGCCTTGGCGTAGGCGGCCAAAGTTTCTTGCCCCAAGCTCAGCATTTCATAGCGGTCGGGGTTGAGTTGCAGGGGCAACGACGCGTGGTGATACGCAATGAGCAAATCGCAGCTGCCTTCGGTGAGTTGCATCACCGCGTCGTGCACGTTCATGGCGGTGAGGCGGCTTTTCATGGCACCAAAGTGCTTGCGCAAGTCCATCACCCAGTGCGGGAAAAACGTGAACGCCAGCGAGTGCGGCACCGCAAACTCGATCATGTCTTGGCCTGCCACTTGGTGGCTGCGCATCATGTTGCGCGTGCCTTGCAGCGATCCCAAAATGTCCAGCGCCTGCGAATGAAAAGTCTCACCCGCAGGCGTCAAGCGGGTGGGGTAGGACGAGCGGTCAACCAAGTCGATGCCCGCCCATGCTTCCAGCGCTTGGATGCGTCTGGAAAACGCAGGCTGCGTGACGTGGCGCAACTGCGCCGACCGCGAGAAGCTGCGCGTCTCGGCCAAGCTCACAAAATCCTCAAGCCACTTGGTTTCCATGGCGCAAGTTTATGGAGAATTCTTGGATTCAAAACACACAGAAGAGTCCCCTTCGCATGGAACCCCGCGCCAGTTCGCATTGAGCCTGTCGAAATGCCCACTCCGTGATGCGCTAAGGCTTCGATACCTCAGCCCGAACGGGGAGGGTGTGTGTTTCCAAAATGCTGACAGAGCTTGCGCAGCTCAAGCCACGTCGACTTCAGCGGCGCTCTGTTGCAAGGCCCACATTTCTGCGTAGCGACCCCCCAGCGCCAACAGCTCGGTGTGCGTACCGCGTTCCAAAATGCGGCCCAGCTCCATCACCAAAATTTGATGTGCATCTACGACTGTGGACAGCCGGTGCGCAATCACCAACGCAGTGCGGTTGGCGGCAGCACTTTGCAGCTCGGCTTGGATGGCGCGCTCGTTGGCGGAATCGAGCGCCGAGGTGGCTTCGTCAAAAATCAAAATCGGCGGGTTTTTGAGCAAGGTGCGGGCGATGGCCACACGTTGTTTTTCACCTCCAGACAGCTTCAAGCCGCGCTCGCCCACCATGGTGTTGTAGCCCTTGGGTGTGGACGCGATGAAGTCGTGAATGTGGGCGGCTTTGGCAGCACTTTCGACCTCAGCACGGGTTGCCGAGGTGCGCCCGTAAGCGATGTTGTATTCCACCGTGTCGTTGAACAGCACGGTGTCTTGCGGGACGATGCCGATGGCTTGGCGCAGGCTGAGTTGCGTGATGTGGCGGATGTCTTGGCCGTCGATGGAAATGCCGCCTGCGTTCACGTCGTAGAAGCGAAACATCAAGCGCGCGAGCGTGCTTTTGCCCGATCCTGACGGGCCGACCACGGCCACGGTTTTGCCCGCAGGAATCTCGAAACTCACGCCGTGCAAGATGGTGCGATCGGCGTCGTAGCCAAAGCGCACGTTGTCGAATTTCACCGCGCCTCCCGTTGTGTTCACTGGCGTTTTCAGCGGTTTGGCATCGGGCGCATCAGCAACCTCTTTGTTTTGGCCCAACAGCACAAACATCTTTTCCATGTCGATCATCGACTGCTTGATTTCGCGGTAAATCACACCCAAAAAATTCAGCGGAATGTAGAGCTGAATCATCAGCGCGTTGACCAGCACCAAGTCGCCCAAGGTCATGCTGCCGCCCACCACACCCACGGTGGCGCGCCAGACCAGCAGCGTCACCGTCACGGCGATGATGAAGCTCTGGCCGACGTTGAGCAGCGACAACGATGTTTGCGATTTGATCGACGCGGACTCTAGCCGCTTCAAGTTGTCGTCATAGCGAGCCTGCTCAAAGCGCTCGTTAGAAAAATACTTCACCGTCTCGTAGTTGATCAGCGCGTCCACCGCCTTGGTGTTGGCTTTGCTGTCTTGCTCGTTCATGGCGCGCCGAAAGTGGGTTCGCCATTCGGTCACGGCCACGGTGAAGCTGATGTACAAAATCAGCGCGCCAAAGGTGATCACGGCAAACCAGCCGTCAAACTTGGCTG
>JANYJJ010000184.1 GCA_025358485.1 Burkholderiales bacterium
CGGTGATGGCGATGGCCGGTTTGGCCAGCGGCAAGATGATGCGAAAGAAAATCACGCCGGGCGATGCACCGTCAATGCGCGCTGACTCTTCAATGTCAATGGGGATGGTGTCGAAGTAGCCCTTAAGCATCCACACGCAAAACGGGATGGCGGTGGTGGCATAAACAATAACCAAGCCCCAAAACGTGTTGCCCAAACCCAGCCACTTCACGATGATGATGAACAGCGGGATGAGCATCAAGGTGCCGGGAAACATCTGCGACACCAAGAAGGCCAACATGCCCGCGTCGCGCCCCGCAAACTTGAAACGGCTGAATGCGTAAGCCGCGGTGCAGGCCATGAACACGCCGAGCACGGTGGTCATCACCGACACCAACACGCTGTTCAGCAACCACCTGCCGAAGGGCTGTTCTGTCATCACGTCGGTGAAGTTTTTTACCGAGAAATGCGCGGGCCATGGAATCACGCCGCGCAGACGCTCCAAGAAGCCGGGGTCTTTGGGCAGGTCGATGATGGACACACTTTGCTGACCCGAAAACGCCAACGCCAACACCCACAGCACGGGGTAAATCGTGATGAGGGTGAAGGTGATGAGCCCCACGTGTATCCACAAATGGTTCTTCGAGGATGACGCAGCCGAAGCGGTGATCGATGAGCTTTGCATGGCGGCGGCTTAGTACGATTCGGTGGCGCGCGTCATGCGAGTTTGGAAGTACCCGTAGACCAGCAAGATGATGAAGATCACCGTCGAGTAGGCGGCGGCATAAGCATATTGGTACTGCTCAAACGCAATTTTGTAGGCCTTGGTGATGAGAATTTCGTTCGCACCGCCGGGCTCGCCGCCCGACACCAAGAAGATGATGTTGAACATGTTGAAAGTCCACACCACCGACAAAATAATAGACGGCACCAGGGTGGGCCGCAGCAGCGGCAGCGTGATGCGGCGCAGTTGCTGCCAACGCGTGGCACCTTCCACCTCAGCGGCTTCATACATGTCTTTGGGAATCGACTGCAAAGCACCCAAGATCACCACCATCATGAACGGGAAGCTGAGCCAGCCGTTGGTGACCAAACCCGTGACGAATGAGCTGACCACGCCGTCAAACCAACGCACCGGTTCCAGGCCCACCATTTGCAGCATTTGGTTGATGACCCCGAACTGCGGGTGGAACATGCCGCGCCACACCAAGGCGGTGATGTAGTTGGGAATGGCCCACGGCAAGATCAACAAAATGCGGTATAGCCATTTGCCCTTGAGGCCTTCGGTGTTCAGCGCCATCGCCAAGATGAAGCCTATGGTCACGCCGACCACCACGTTCGTCACGGTCCAGATGACCGTCATCATCAAGGTCCAGTAGAAGTTCTGGTAATTGACGACCGTGCCTTCAGCGCCGGTGGTGACGATGTTGAAGTCGCCCAAGATGGCGCCGAAGTTTTGCAGACCCACCCAGCGCTCGCGGAACGGTGCCGACTCGTTGAACAGCGTGGTGTCGGTGAAGGCCAAACCGATGCCGTAGAAGAATGGGAAGAACACCAGCACCAACATGCCGATCATGGCCGGGGCGATGTAGGCGTAGGCGTCTGAATGCGCGCGCAGTGCGGCGGCTGTGCGGCTGGCGTAGCCCAACACAAAGTACATCAACACACCGAGCGCGATGAGGTTGATGCCCCAGAAGCTGCCTTTGAGGAAACCGGTGTGCGGGTCAGTGACTGCACCGCCCGCTTTGGGCAGCACCGCACCGTCGAGCGAAATCAATTTCAGCGGGCGGCCGAACGCGTCGGTGTCCCAACGGCTGTGCGGCGACGCAGGCAGCGGCGTGGCACCCACGCGGCTGTAAACGGTGGCGGTGGCGGCTTGCACTTTGGACACGGCCACATCGGCCCCCGCCGTGGCTTCGCTCATTTGCGACAAGCGTTGCTGCTGGAAGAAGAAGGCCAAGCCCAGCAAGGCGACAACCGCAAGGACGCGACCACTGTCTACCCAAGTGTCAGGCTTGACGCGCAGCAAAGCGCCCATCACAAACGCCGCCACCACCAGCGCCATCGGCAAGCCCCAACCGCTGCTGGATGTGGTGGCGCTTTGTGGTTTCACGCGCGCTTGAACAATGCCTTCGAACTTGCCGTCCACCACATAAGGAACGCTGACGACAACAGAGCCCGCGCCAGCGTTGTCGATCTGCACTGTCTTCTTGCGAACAATGCCTTCGCTGACGTTCGTCTCACCGGCCGAGCGCAACTGCGTGGCCAAATCGAACAGCGGCTTTTCTTCACGCTTCAACGGTCGCGGCGCTTCGTCTTCGGCTTTGGTGGACGCCACCAACTGGCGTCCAGCCACGACGATGGCGGACTCCACGTTCGGCAAGTCTGTTTTCCAACGCTTCACGCGAGCGGGCAAGTCTTGCTCGGTCGCGCCCGCCAGCGAAGCGCTGATGGCGTTGGTGATGAGCACCGCCTCACGCTGTTTTTGCTCGGAAGCCAGGTCTGAACTGACGCTGCCGTGCAGCCAACCACTGAGCGCCAGCGCGACCGCCACAGCCACACCCAAGCCCCAGAAGGCGGTGCGCTTGAAGTAGCTGAAGGTGCTCATATGAAGTTGAGTTGCGTTCGCAGATTGAGCGTTTTTTACTTCGACTTGCGCAAAGCAGCAACGCTGTCAGCCATCGTTCCTGCCGCTTCTTTCAGCGCTGCTTCCACGCTGGCATTGCCTTTGACGATCTTGTTCATCGCGGTGGTGGCTGGCGACCAAACCATGGTCATCTCGGGCCGGTTGGGCATGGCTTCAGCGCTGTCGAGCTGGTCACGGAAGCCTTTAAGCACGATGTCGCTGCTGACGCGCTTGTCGTTGTAAATAGCTTTGTTGGTGTGCAGTTGACGGCCTTCCAACGCCAACACCAAACCGGCTTCTTCAGAGGTCAAGAACTTGGCCAATTCGTAGGCCGCTTCTTTTTTGCTGGAGCTGGCGGCCACGTAAGCGCCTTCAATCGTCAACCAAGGGCGCATGGCTTTTTTTGCACCATCAACCATGGGCAAAGGTGCCAAACCGTAGCTGATTTTTTTGTCGATGTCGCCCACAAACCAAGGCCCGTTGATGACCATGGCGGCCTTGCCTTCGTTGAACATCGAGGCGATCAGCGCCTCTGACGGTTCTGTCGGCATGATGGCGTCTTTCTTGTACCAGTCCATCATTTGGTTCAGCGCCTTGACGTTGGCCGGGCTGTCGATCACCAGCTTGCCGTCTTTGTCAAACACCGAGCCACCGTAGGCGTTCATCAGCGCCGAGTGGAAATAAAAGTTGGTGTACCAATAAGCCAAGCCGTAGCGGCCCGACTGCGCGTTGGTCAGTGCCTTGGCCATCTTCACCATTTCGTCGGTGGTTTTGGGCGGCACTTTGACCAAGTCTTTGTTGTAGATGAGCGTGGGGCTTTTGTAGTTGATGGGCAAGCCGTACACGCCACCTTTGTAGGTCATGGCATCCAACATGCCGGGCAGCAAACGCTCGCGGGTGGGCTTGTCGATGAAGAAGTCGATGGGCTCCACCGTCTTGCCGGCTTCGATCCAACCGCCCAAGCGGTCTTGGGCGTAGATGAACAAATCGGGGCCCTTGCCGCGCGGAACAGCAGCGCTGATTTTGTCGGCGTAGGCGTCGTAGGGAATCGCCAGCGTGCTGACCTTGGCACCTTTGGCACCCAGTGATTTCTCAAACATGCCGACGACTTTCTCGAAGGCTGCTTTCTCGGCACCGCGGTAGGCGTGCCACACCACCAATTCGCCGGCGGCTTGTGCCCAAACGCTGCCCGCACCCACTGCGAGCAAGGCGGTGGCGACGGTGGTTTTGATGAGAGTTTTCAGCATGTCTTATTCCTAAAAATTTGTCGTGAAAAGCTTCAGCTCAAACGCAGTTCGGTCACAGGATCGAACAGATGCATGGCTTCGGTTTTGATTTGCAAGGTGATGGGGTCACCGGGGCGCGGCAGCGACAAGTGGCTGCGCAGGCGGCCCGAGACAGTTGAGCCTTGCAGCTCAAAGTGCACCACCACCTCGTGGCCCAGAGGCTCCAAAATTTCGATCACGCCCGTGATGCTGGTGTCGCTTTTCCAATCGACCTCGTTGGCTGCGCCGATGTGCTCGGGGCGTATGCCCAACACCACTTCGCGACCTTTGAACTTGAGTGCGGCTTGCTCAAATTGTTTCGATACGGGCAGACGAATACCGAAGTACAAAACGTCGTGGCCGTCGTCGCTGATTTTTGCTTTCAGCAGGTTCATGCGCGGCGTTCCCATGAAGCCCGCAGTGAACAAGTTGGTCGGCGTATCGTAGATCTCCATGGGCGTGCCAACCTGCGTGAGGTTGCTCACCTTGGGATCGCTGCCGCAAGGCTTGAGCACCGCAATGCGGTGGCCCATGGTCATGGCTTCGACCTGATCGTGCGTGACGTAAACCGTGGTGGTTTTCAACTGACGCTGAAGCTTGGACAGCTCGGCGCGCATGTGAACGCGCAGCTCGGCGTCCAAGTTGCTGAGCGGCTCGTCAAACAAAAACACCGACGGGTTGCGCACGATGGCGCGACCCAAAGCCACGCGCTGACGCTGACCGCCCGACAGGGCTTTGGGCTTGCGGTCGAGGTAGGCGTTCAAGCCCAAGGAGTCGGCCGCTTCTTGAACGCGCTTTTTGATTTCGTCTTCGGGCAGCTTGCGAATTTGCAAACCGAATGCGATGTTGTCGTACACCGTCATGTGCGGATACAGCGCATAGCTTTGGAACACCATGGCGATGTCGCGGTCCTTGGGGTGAACGTCGTTCACCACTTTGTCGCCAATGCTCAACTTGCCGCTGGTGACTGTTTCCAGGCCTGCGATCATGCGCAGCACGGTGGACTTGCCGCAGCCCGAAGGGCCCACGAACACCATGAATTCGCCGTCTTTGATGTCAAAGCTCAGATCGCGAATGACCGTGACTTCAGGCGTGTAGTTCTTGCCCAAATGATTTAGCGTGATTGAGGCCATCAGGGGGCTGCCTTCGCGGTTTTTATTGGCTCTGACATCGCAGTTTTTCGGTCAACCAAAGTGATGATGCGCACCGACTTGGGTGCCATGTCAACTTTCAGGCGACCGTCGGTGGCCGTCACGGCTTGGCCTGTGAGTCGGTCGATCAACTGGGCGCTTGCCATGGCCGCTGGCAGCGCCACATCGGCAGCCACCACGCGATCTTCGCGGTTGGCAAGCACAACAACATGGTCGCCGCTGGGCGCATCAGAGCGCGCAAAGGCCAAGGTCACGTCGCTGGGCTGGGTGAGCAGCGTGTAGTCACCGCGGCGCAGCGCCGGATGTTCGCCGCGAATTTGGATGATGGTTTTGTAAAACTTGCGCAACGCTTCGTCACGCGCGATGCCCTTGCCTGGCAGGATGTTGGCGTCGCCCCAAGGCATGTCGTTGCGGTTCATGGGCCATTCATGCCCGCCGCGCGCCACTTCTTCGCCGTAGTAAATCACCGGCATGCCGAGCGACGCCATTTGCAACGCGGCGCACACGCGGAACTGATCACGGTCACCTTTGAGGTTACCGAGCATCATGGGTTCGTCGTGCGTGGACAAGTAGTGCGCCAGCACGTAGCCCTTGCGAACCGAATGGCGCGAACGCAGGTAAGCGCCGTAAGCCACCGTGCGACCGCGTCCCATCACCCAGGCTTCACAACCGCCTTTGAAGCCGAAGTCGAAACCACTGTCGACCTCATCGCGCTCAAAAAACGGATCAAGCGACTGCGCGTTGCCGCCCCATTGCTCAGCCAGAAGGAAAAAATTCTTGCCCAACTCGGCGCGGGTGCGCGTGCGGTGCTCTGCCCAGACGCTGCTTTCGACATGCTTGTAGGTGTCGATGCGAAATCCGTCGATGCCGGTGCGTTTGGCCAGCCCGATGTTGGCGTTGATGAGGTGGTTGCGCACCTCGGGGATTTCGGTTTTGAAATCGGGCAAGCCGCCCACCGCGCACTTGATGGGATCAACCTCGCAATTGCCCTCACCCACGCGCAACCATTTCTCGCCCGACGCGGTCGTGCGGTCGGTGTAGCTGGAGGTGTAGCCCGCGTGGTTGATGACGATGTCGAGCAGCACTTTGATGCCGCGCTCGTGGGCTGCGTCAACCAAATTCTTCAGATCAACCTCGGTGCCGAAGTGCGGGTCCATGGCCTCGAAGTCGTGCATCCAATAACCGTGGAAACCTTCGTGGGTGAAGCTGCCCTGCTCGGCCGACTGCGCAGGCATGCCGCGTTTTTGCTGCAATTGCACCGGGTTGATCCACAGCGCAGTGATGCCGAGTTCTTTGAGCCCGTCGAGCTGTTGTGTCAAGCCTTTGAGGTCGCCGCCGTGCCAGCCGCCAGGGTTGCGGCGCTCAACGCCCGCGTTGTTGGTGGGATCGCCATCGGCGAAGCGGTCAATCAGCACGAAGTACAAGACTTCGTCGGCCCAGGTGCGGGCAGTTTGCACAGCGCTGGTCTGAGCCGACGCGGTCGCGGCGAACAAGCTGCAGAAGGACACCAACACGCAGACCGAAGCACCCAGCCAAATTGACTTGGAAGCTTTTCGCGGTGCAGCGTAGGCGCTCGAGCTCGACCCCATCACGATGTTGTGTCTCCGTTTTCGGTGCATGCCGTCGTCGGCACGGCCCGGAACTTCGCGCTCGCACGGCACGTTGAGCCGCTTTACAGGCAGCTTAATTCCAGGGAAGCTATTCACTTTAGTAGCAAAACTACACAAATGACTTCGTGCTTTCCCTAGCGTGACCTGCTTCCAACGCTGCACCCGATTTACCTGTGTCAAGAGGACGAGTTTTCAGTCCAAAACATGTCGAAAAGGCATGGGTCGAACCAACTTGCAGCACCGAAGTTCGCCAAAACAGTAGCTGAACTACCTGTTCAGCGTTTGGTTTTGCCCCGAACACAAGCCCATTCTGGCCGCGGCAGCCTCGACAGTTCTCTTGCGCCGGAACCTCACTTGCGCCCGCCGGATGCAAGTCACCGGCTTGGCGCGGTTGCACAGCTATGCTGCGCGCCATGCATTTCACCGTCTTCGACACGCCCGGGGTCAACACTTTGTTGCGCTGGGGCTCACTCGGTTTTTTAAAACTGACTGGCTGGAAGATCGAAGGCGAACTGCCGGCCAGCGCCCACAAGTGCGTTTTGATTGCGGCCCCGCACACCAGCAACTGGGACTTGCCCTATACGCTGATGACGGCCTTCGTATTGGGCTTGAAACCGTATTGGCTGGGCAAATCGTCGATCTTCAAGCCACCGTTTGGCGGCGTGATGCGCTGGTTGGGAGGCATGGCGGTGGACAGGTCACAGGCCAACAACTTGGTGGCCTCAGCCGTCCAGGCGCTGAAAGCGGCCGAGGGCCCGGTGCAGCTCATCGTGCCGCCTGAAGGCACGCGCGGCAAAACCAGCCACTGGCGCACTGGCTTTTATTACATCGCGGCCGGGGCCGAGGTGCCCATATTGATGGCCTACATGGATTACAGCCGCAAGCGCGCAGGTTTGGGCCCAGCCTTCGTGCCCACTGGCGACATCGAAGCCGACATGGTGACGATCAAAGCGTTTTACGCACCCATCAAAGGCAAGTTTCCGCAGCACTTTGACGCAGAGTGAGCAAGTGCTCACAACGCTGATGTAGCTTCATTGAAAAAGCCGCCGACCTTTGCAGGTGCGGCGGCTTTTTAGTTGCTGCGCTTGGCTTACTTGCTTGCCTTCTTGGCGCGCTTCATCGCTTTTTTGCCCTTGCCCATTTTCTTCATGCCAACAACTTCCAGCTTGGCATCGATGACGCCAGCGCGGCGCATTTTGAGTTTGGTGGCAGCGGCGCTGGTGACATCACCGATGCGGTCAGGTGTAGCAGGGCCACGGTCGTTCACGCGAACCACAACGCTGCGCTTGGTTTTGAGGTTGGTGACCTTGACCAAGGTGCCGAAAGGCAGGGTTTTGTGGGCCATGGTCATGGCGTTCGGGTTGAAACGCTCGCCACTGGCTGTTTTGCGACCGGCAAACTTGCGGCCGTAAAAGGCGACCTTGCCTTCGGTGGCGTCGCCAGCCACTGCTTTGGCTGGGGCCGATGGTGCAGCAACCGCAGCCGACGCAGCCGCAGGTGCAGAAGCAGAAGCAGATTGGGCCTGCGCCAGCGAGCTGAGGGCGAGCAAAACGGCAGCGGTGCCCGCGGCCAAGAGACGTAGTGACATAGAGAACTCCTCGGTTTGTTGTGGTGTGGTGTGTTGGCTAAAGCAGCGAACCAGACGCATTTCGGTGAAGCTTCGTCGCCCACCGACCGGGAGGGACTCTACCGCATTGAACTTGCGTCACTGACTTCACTGAACAGTTTGCATGGCGGGTCAGCGGGTTGCGCCCAAACGCTCAGCCGCTGTTGTCAGCGCCGTGGCCCGCGAGGTGCCTGACCCGGACGGCCATCAGCGCGAGAGCGATCGCCCCGGGGCTCGGGCTGGCGTTGCCGGGTGGCATCCAACGGGGCAGATCGGGGCATCACAGATCGGGGCATTTCGGGCTGCGCTGCTCTGAGCGCTTGTGCCTCTTGTCGCGCCGTGGCCAGATAGCCTTCCATTGCTTCGACGGTGATGCCTTTGAGCACACTGAAATTGGCGGGTGTGAGCGTGGTGTTTTCGAAATCGCGCAGCAAGGTGGCGCGGTTGCGGCGCTTTTGTTCTTCCAATGCCTGCTGCTGTTGTGCCTCTCGCTGGTCTTGCTGAAGCTTGCGTTGGTTGTCGTTCTGCGCCGCTTTTTGAGCCGCTTTTTGAACCTCTCTTTGAGCATCGCGCTGGGTGGTGCGGCGCAGCGTCAGCTCGTCCATCGCGGCTTGCTTGTGTTCCGCGCTCAGCTCACCTGCCGGTGCGCCGTCGAGGTCGAAGCGATGCGTAGCTTGCGTCAACGCCACCAAGTAGCTGTGACTGCCGGTGTAGCGACGCAGCACCACCGACAGCAACGGCTTGGTGAACAAGCCCGGCACGCGCGCTTGGATGTCGGCTTGGATGCGCAGCTTCAGCGGTTTGGCCACGCCGGTGAACAAAGCAGGGAACAGCACCTTGAGTTGCGCTGAGCAGGCGGCGGGCGACATGGCGGGGGGCGCAGCAGCTGGAGCAGCGCCTGACGACGCTGCAAGCGAAGGGTCGTCAGTAGAAGCAAGCGGCGATGCGTCCACGGGCTGCTGTTGGATGATCCCTTCTTCGGGCATCACTTTTTCAGGTGGCACAGACAAGGTAGACACAGATTCGGGCGTCAAAGATTCAGGCGAGGGCAAATCGGAAGTAGGCAGCATGAGCGGTCGGGGCAATCCACGGGATGCAAAGATCAGGGCCGCATTTTGCCCATGCTTGAGGCTGCGTGCGAACGGCGCACTTACTTCTTTGTGAGATTGCGCTTTCGTTTGGCAGGCGCACTATCTTTATGCGGCGTGGCCTTGATGCTGATTTCGCGATCAGCATGGCCAGGTGACAAGCGCAACACCAAGGCACGCAAGCGCTTAGACACCAGGTCTGTGGGTGCGGCCACGCCGCCAGCGAGCAGCGCGGTCTGGTGCGCACGCTGGTGCGCACGCTGGTGCTCAGTCTGGTGCGCACGCTGGTGCTCATGGGCCTCGTAGAACAAGCGCATGAGGTCGATTTGGCGCACCACCGCATCGCGCACGCGCGGCGTGGTCAAGGTGCTGCTAAAGCAGTCTTCGTAGCGCTGCGCCACGGCGTCGAGCACGGCGTCACCGGGCACGCCACTCTGCTTTAAGCTTTGGTCGAGCACTGCTGTCAACAAGTGCGCGTCTGCCACCATGGTGACATTCCAGACCTCGGTGTCTTTGCGGAAAGAAGCGTTGGCACTCGACGCACACTGCAACGCCAACGCGGCTTGTGCTTGTGCCTCTTCAACGCTGGCAGTGAGTGACCACAAAAACAAGAAGTTGAGCGTCGGATAGGCCAACAAGCTCGGCTCAGCCAACGTGCCCGCGTGCGATTGATACGCGCTGGCGCTCAGCGCCAAAGTGTTGCCCATGTCGGTGAACGCCGACGCATCACCGCCCAAATAGGCGCGCGCGTGCAGCGCAGCTTTGCGCTTGTAAGCGCTGCCCAAGCGACCGGCGCGGCGGTGGTTCAGCTCCGACGCGTCGGCATGGTCGGCTGATCGCAACAGCGCCGCACCCGACAAGGCCACCAGTTGCTGCAGCCGGTCAATCGCACGCGCGGCCATGGCCACATCACCACTCACTTCGGCCAAGCGGCTCTCAGACTGCGCCAGTTCTTCAATGGACCTCAAAGGCGCGCGCCCTGCGAGGTCGGCAGCCAGCGCGGCGCGCTCGAAACAGGTTTTGGCCCAATACGCATAACCGGGGCCGAGGTCGTTGTAAAAGTCGCCCAGGGCCGAATACAAATCGGCGCGCGCAAGCCATTCGGGCGGTGTGCCTTTGAACCATTGCTCCACCTGCGCCACGCACGTGCGCGCTTGCGATGCGCTGAGGTGTTCGCCGCGGCGTTGCAGGTCTTGGCGCAGCGAGACAATTTTCTCGATCAATTCTTCGGGTGCCACGCCGCGCCACACACTGCACTCGGCGCGCGTGTGTGTTGGCGTGGTCTTGGGGTCGATCTTCCAGCCCGGGTCGCCATAGGCTTGGTAGGCACCCCAGGTGATGCTTTCGGAATAACGCATCCAGGTGGTTTTGCGCGCGGTAAACACCGCCTCGCCGAAGCTTTGGTTGTCCTGCATGAGCGCTTCGTAAAACGACTGCGCAAACAAAGCGGCAGGCGCGTCTTCAACCGCCCAACCGGCCACCACCACCGCGCGCACGCCCATCTCAATGAGCTGGCGCGCCACGCTGCAAGCCAACTTGTTGAAGGCCACCGGCTCACGCTGAACTTGGCCAAGATGACAGCAGTTGATGAACACCAAATCGGGCACCACTTCCATGGCATCGATCTCGGCCGCAGTGATGAGCAAGCCGTCTGACAACACCACGCCGCTGCGCATTCGACCGTCGGCGGCACGCTGCTCAAACAAGCCGTGGCCCGCAATGTGAACGATGCGATAAGGGTGCTTGTACAGGCGGTTGATGATGTCGATGGCGCGTTGGTTCTGGCCGATGGCGCGCTCCACCTCGAAGCCCTGACGCACCAACACGTTGCCGACCAAACCGGCCTCTTGTTCGGCCGCTCTCAGGTCGTCCAGTGCATTCGGCGAAGGCCGGTCAGAGCCCTTGGGCGCGGGGAAGGCTTTGCCAAAACCGGCGGTGGACGGGTTTCCCACCACGTAGGCCCGCGCTTCCAAGGTTTGGTTCACTCGAACCCGGTATTGGCTGGACGCCAGTTGGCGAATCATGGCGGTGCGCGTGGCCAATGGTTGGTCGTCTGCCAGCATCAATTCCCACGGCAAGTTGGCGGTGCTGTTGTCGAGCACGAATACCATTTGCTGCATTTGGCGTGCTGCGTCTTTGAAGTCGTGCGGGATCAGCAACTGGAACAAGGTGCGGCTGAAATCGGCTTCGTAGTGACCCAGCCCGACTTGGCTTTCAACCAACTGTTCCACCAAACCAGGTTGGCGTTGTTGCACCACCGATTCAGCCCGCGCACGTTGCCCCAAATACAAATAGCGCAAGTTCTCGGCCGGTTTTTGCGAGCCGGGTTGCATGGCGCTGGACACGCCCGGCTCGGTCGGCCGGTCGGCGTCGCTGATCATCAAACGCGGCCAGTAGCCGCCGCCTCGGCCGTCAAGCAAACGGTGGCGCATGCCTTCGCCTTGATGCATGGTGGCGTCAGCGTTGACACGGCAGCTGACGCGCTTGTCGTCGTTCATGGCCTGCGCCACGGCCTGCGTGGCATAGGTAGCGGTGATGGCGGTGTCGATGTAGATCTCCACCAAGTCCAGCGTGGTGATGCGCAATTGCGAGCGCGTGGTTTGCGCGAACTGAAGGTTGGCGTCCATCACGCCGCGCACCAAAGCTTGAACGGAGTCGGCAATGGTGAGGTTGGCCGATGAGTTGTAGCCCAGCAGCAAGCTGCACAAGCTGATGCCTTGCATGGTTTCAACGCCACGCGCCATGGCCGAACTGTCGAGCACGGTGATGAGGTAGCGCAAGCTGGCAGTGCGCACGGCGTCGGTCAGTTTGCCGACGGTGAGTGAGCCGTCGTAAGGGCCCAAGCCCGCCACCACCGCACCGCGATAACTGCCGCGCTGGCGCTCGACGTCGGTGCCGTTCAGCAGCACCGCGCTGGCTGAGCCAACCGAGCCTGCGTACAGCCCCAAGTGGTTGCGGATGGTGAGCTCGCCGTTCACTAACTCTTGATCAATGAGCGCCTCGGCACCCGAGATGGCGTCTTGCTCGTAGTGACCCACCAAAATGGGTTGTGTGACTTGGCGCAAGTCCATGGCGTGCACGCACAAGCGCAATGTCTCGCGGGTTTGCGACGCTGCGCGGGCGCTGCGATTGCGTGTTTTGCCGCCGCTACCGAACAGACCCGCGGCCAATTCCATGTCGCTGGGGTAAGGCACCGGACCGGCGTCGTAGCTCGCCACCATCGCCTTTTTTTGATCTTGTTCAATGCCTCGCACCGCAGGCGGGGCGGTCAGAAGGTTGCCACCCGTGCCCGCTCGCAGCAGCTCAGTGATGGCGGGAAAGTAATCGTGCGTGGCGGGCAAATCGCCATGCTCGGCGGGCATGTAAAAAAACTGACCGATGCCGCCGATGCGCCCTGAATCCCAGGTCACAGAGCCGTCGCCATTGGGTGTGCCCAGCATCTTCCACGCGCCGCCTTCTTTGACGATGCCGCACGGTGTTTTGGAGGCGCAGCCAAACACATAGGCCACTTTGTCTGCGTGTTTGGACGGCAGTGACGGCGTCTTCAAAGTGTCTTGCGCCCACAGCCACTGCGCTTGCTTCAGCACATCGCTTGAGGGCAAGCCGCCCACGTTGTTGCCAAACCAAAAGTCGCGCATGTCGGCTTTGAAATCGCCCCACACCTTGGCGGCGAAAAAGTCGCTGATGGCAGCAGGGTTGCCTTGCAGCTCACCGGTGTCTTTGAAACCCTGCTTGGGCAACAGTTGCAGCGCGCCAGGGAAGCCCGCGATGATGTCGATGACTTCTTGCAGGTCATGCGCTTGGTCGAGCACACCGAGTTTGCGCACCGTGTCGGCCTTGCCGATGAGCGTCTCGACCATCAAGTGCGAGCCTTGGTTGGGCGTGCCCAACATCACAAAACGCGCACCACTGCGCTGCATCAACTCGTCCCACAACTTGGGGTGCTTGTGCACCAGCGCGCGCACCACCAGGCCGCCCATGCTGTGGGCCAGCACACGCACGGGTTGCGCAGGCGTTGTGCCGTTCGCGGAACTGACGGCAGCGGTGGCGTCGAGCTGAGCGCGCAATACGATGGCCAATTCATCGGCCAGCACGTCCATGGGCAAGCGCCAGTCGTAGGCGTGGGCTACCACGCGGTGGCTGGCTTGGAGGTGCTCGTGAAGGTCGCCGTAAAACTGCGCAAACAAGGCCTCGGCGCTCACATCGTCTTTGGCCGCACCGGGCGTGCGCTGAATCTTCGTCAAGCCGCCCAACAACAGCGACGGCACGCTGAACCAGACGCGGTCGCGCTGCTTCAACCACAGGTGCGAGCCCATGATGCCAGGCAACAAAATCGTGACGGGCTGCGGTGCCGTGTTGCCGCCAGCACTGCGAGATTTGCTGCTCACGATCAAGGCCTTGTCGTCCAACGCGGGCAAGGGTTTGAAGTTGTCGATCTGTTCCACGGCGGCGTCCAACAACCACCGCTGCAACGCTGTGCGGGTGATGTCGTTGGCGAAGTAGTGGAAGTGGCTGACGGCGGGGCCTTGGTCGAACAACACGCGGGCGTTGTTGGGCCGCGCAATGCCGGCGCTCATGGCATCGGTGTCGACCACCAAGTCGTTGTCGCAGTTGTCGAAGAAAGTGAAGTCGGTGAACAGCACGGCCAGCTTTTTGAGCCAGCCGCCGCCTTCGATGTCGCCCGAAATCACGGCCAACTCAATCCCTGCTTGCGGCGTGGCGCGCGCCAAAAATTTGGCCATGGGTGAGCCGGGCAACATGGCTTCAATGCCGGGCACCAAATTGGGTTTGGTGCGGTTGCGCGCCACCTCCAACACCACGCGCTTGAAGGCTGAATAAATCAAGTTGGCTTTCAGCGCGGGCACCCAACCCATCAGCGACAACAAGCCCGACAAAAACACATCAAAGTTGCCGCTGGCCAAGCGCGTTCCACGCGCCGGTGAGGCCACTCGCACATAGCGCTCGATGCGCAATTTTTTGCGCTCCAACTCAGCCGCCAAATCACGCAGCTCGGCACGTTGTTCGGCGTGCGCCTTCAGCAGTTCGGCCGTGATGCGGGCGCGCTCTTCGGGGTCGGCTTCGCCCAAGGTGGCAGCGTCAAGCGCATAGCCGTCGATGAGGTCGTCAAACTTTTCCAGGCACAGCAAGTCGCCCACCAGGCCGCCTCGCGAGTGCGTCACCAAATGCACCACCGCACCTATGGGCAACGCACGCGCCAGTTGCAGGGCGTTGTCGATGGGGCTTTCAGACAGGCTGCGGTGTTCCAGCGCCAACACGCGGTTGCCATAGCGCTGCTCGAAACCGCGCCAGTAGGTGGCCGAGACGCTTTGCAAATCGTCAAAGCTGCCTTGCGTGCTGGAGCCGGTGCCATGAATTAGCACCAACAACGGCCCGGCTTTGGCGTCGGCTTGCAGCTGCGGGTGGCCGCTGTCAAGGCGCTCAGTCAGCTCACCGCCGCTCCAGCGGTACAGGCCGGGGTCGCGTTTGAGGCGAGTTTCGATGGCCCACATCAGCGCCTTTGTGCCGGCCCAGCTCACGCCGAGGTCGGCGTATTGCGCGACTTTTTCTTCAGCTTTTTCGCCGATGTATTCGCAGGCCTTGCGTTTGGCAGCCTCGATCAGCGGGTCGTCGTCGGTGCCCACCGACATTTGAAAAATACCTGATATCCAGTCGCTCACGCTGCCTCGGGTGGCCGCGCCTGCGTTTGTGCCGACGCTTGTACCTGTCATCGTGCTGCGCTCTCGCAGCGCCTCGTCCAACTTCAGCGCGCCGTCGGCGTCGATTGCATTCGGGTTGATGCGCTGCAACACATCGCGCAAGTTGGCCGGGTGGCTGATGAGTGTGACGCCTTCGGGCAGCTCCAACACCATCACCTGCCCTTGAACGGGGCGCAGCGTTTGTTCGTTCTGCCCGCCTGGCCCTGACCGGGCCGTGGGGCCCAGATCAAGCGCAGCGTCGACGCGCAACAAGCCAGCCGGAAGAAACGGGTCTTGGTCGATGACGTTCGCTGAGCGCTGAGTCGTCTCGAAGATGCGCGGCAAGCGCAGCGCGGCGGGTTTGTTCGGGTCAGCGCCCGCGTTGAAAGAACGAGAGGTGCCCATCACAGCAGCACGAACTTTGAATTGGACTGGGCTGCTCATGCGGTCTCCCGGTGTTGCGCAGCTTCCAATAAACCGCGATATCACAGTGAATCACACGTCTGCGCGGGCCGCCACCCCCTACAAAAAAAGCGCGCCGAGTGGCGCGCTTTTTTTGCGGAAATGTGATGCGATCAGCTTTTGACGGCGGGTGCCATCAAGGCAGGTGTCACGGCGGCAGGTGCACGGGTCACGCGCACTTTGCTGCCAGTGGTCACCAAAATCACAGCGTCGCCCGCGTTCCAGGTCTCAGCTGCTTTGGCTTGCACGATGGCACGGCGATCGCCGTTGCGCAGTTGAACCAGAATTTCCACCGCCTCTTCGCGGGTGGACATGCGCTCGACTGCATTGCCCGCCACCGCGCCGACCACAGCGCCCAAAACTCCCACCACCATGCCCTCGCGTCGCCCGCCGACGGTCGAACCTGCAATGCCGCCAATCACGCCGCCCGCAGCAGCACCGCCACCACTTTGATCACCCTCGACCACCACAGGTCGCACCGACAACACGGTGGCGTCTTGCACCTGGGCCAAGCGTTGCGCGTCGCCGCGTTGAATCACGTCAGGGCTAGTGGTCGAACAAGCGCCCAATACGGCGGCGGCTGCCAAGGTCAGGATGATTTTTTTCATGGGAGATTCTCCAAAAGGTGTTCGAGCAACGCACCGCTCCCGGGCGCCGTTGACGGGTCTGGCGATGGAGCGTGCTTACCACCGCGAAGTTTCACGCAGCTTTGTAAAGCATCGGCTCATCAAGCGTGCAAGCGGCTGTGCTTGGGCACGCTGGCCAGCAAGAACTCCATTTGATCGGCCAAGATGCGACGACCGCGAAGAATCATGTCTTCGTGCAAGCTGGGCACATAGGGCAAGAACAGCAGCGACATGCGCGCCTCTTCCGGCATGCGGTTGCCTTTGTGGCCGTTGCATGAGCGGCACGCGGTAATGCAATTCATCCACGTGTCCATGCCGCCGCGCGACGTGGGCGTGATGTGCTCGCGCGTAAGGTCATCAGGGTCGGCGCGGCAACCGCAGTAAGCACAAACATAGCGGTCGCGGGCAAACAATTTGGGGTTGGACAGGGCGGGCGTTTGTCGCCAAGCCCGGCTTGGAACTGCGCCGCGAACGGCGATGATGGGATGCACTTCGATGCGCGATTGCAAGCCAGTGCGCCGCTGGGTGCCACCGCGCAGCACGAAGAAGGCGTCGCCGAGAGTCCAGGCGATGCCGTCGCATGCATAAATGACGGCGGCCTCACGCGCCGAAATCCAGGCTTGCGGCCTGCCAGACATGTCGAGTTGCAGAACTTCCATGAAATGCCGACCTCCCGTCTGCCGAGTATCCGCCAATCGCGTGATCTTCACGTGACGATGCGGCGCAACGCCCACCTTTGCCTGCACTGAGCCGTTTGTGTGACGCGTCGTTGCACTGAATTCCGGGTTATCCCGCGTTTTAAGCAACTTTCAAAGCAGAAGTAGGCACGAATGCCTAGAAATGACCGCCATTCAAGGAACGCACAGACCGCGTTTTCTGCAAAATAGCACGACCGTTCGTTTTTACGGCTTCATGCCGCGCCACCACCGTGAATTTTCCCGTCACTGAGCTTCATCAAGAATCCGCCGAGCACAGCGCCGCGTTGCCTGCCAGGTCATTGCACAAAGGCCAACACACGCGCGCCGTGATCTTGGATGCCGCCTTGGGCTTGGCATCGCAAATTGGGCTGGAAGGCTTGTCCATAGGCGCGCTGGCCGAAGTCACGCGCATGAGCAAGTCGGGCGTGTTTGCCCACTTTGGTTCGCGCGAAGAGCTGCAAATATCTGTGGTGCGGGAGTACCACGCGAAGTTCAAAGACGAGGTGTTTGACCCCGCCATGTTGCATGCACGCGGCTTGCCGCGCTTCAGGGCGCTGTTTGATTTGTGGGTGAAACGCGTGTCGGTCGAAATTGATTCGGGCTGTCTGTACATCAGCGGCGCGGTGGAGTTTGACGACCGCCCCGGCCCGGTGCGCAATGCGCTGGTGGGCATGGTTCAAGACTGGCAAGACGCTTTGGAGCGCGCCATTGGCATCGCAGCCCTTGAGGGCCATCTGCGCGCTGACGTGGAGGCCGAACAGATGCTGTTTGAAGTGCACGGTTTGATTTTGGCTTTGCACCACGACGCCCGTTTTCTGCGCAAGCCCGGTGCGGTAGAGCGCGCCCGCGCTGCGTTTGCGCGCGTGGTGTCGCACTACGCCGTGACTTGATTTTTTGCTGATTTTTCTTTTGGAGCAACTCTGATGTCTCACTACACCCCACCCCTGCGCGACATGCAATTTGTGATGCATGAAGTGCTCGACGTTGTCAGCGAACTCAAACAAATCCCGGCCCACGCCGACATCGACGCCGACACCATCAACGCAGTGATTGAAGAAGGCGGCAAGTTCGCGGCCAACGTGGCCTACCCGCTGAACCGCAGCGGCGACGAGCAAGGCTGCGTGCTGGACAAAACCACGCACGAAGTCACCGCACCCGCAGGCTTCAAAGAGGCCTACGCCCAGTACGTGGAAGGCGGCTGGCCGTCACTGAGCTGCGACCCAGCCTACGGCGGCCAAGGCTTGCCCCATGTAGTGAACCAGGCTCTGTACGAAATGTTGAACTCGGCCAACCAAGCTTGGACCATGTACCCCGGCTTGTCGCACGGTGCCTACGAGTGCTTGCACGCCCACGGCAGCGAAGAACAAAAGTCCACCTACCTGCCCAAGCTCACCAGCGGACTGTGGACAGGCACCATGTGCTTGACCGAAGCGCACTGCGGCACCGATTTGGGCATGATGCGCAGCAAGGCCGAGCCGCAGGCCGACGGCACCTACCGCATCACCGGCAACAAAATTTTCATTTCTGCCGGCGAACACAATTTGGCCGAGAACATCATTCACTTGGTGTTGGCCCGTTTGCCCGATGCACCCGCGGGTTCCAAAGGCATTTCGCTGTTTGTGGTGCCGAAGTTTTTGGTGAATGCAGACGGCAGCTTGGGCGCCCGCAACCCGATTTTTTGCGGCGGCCTGGAACACAAAATGGGCATTCACGGCAACGCCACGGCGCAGATCAATTTGGACGGCGCGGTGGGCACCTTGGTCGGTCAGCCGAACAAGGGTTTGGGCGCCATGTTTGTGATGATGAATGCAGCGCGTTTGGGCGTGGGCATGCAGTCGCTGGGCTTGACCGAAATCGCCTACCAAAACGCCGTGGCGTATGCGAAAGACCGCATCCAGATGCGCTCACTGTCAGGTGTGAAATCGCCCGACAAAGCGGCCGATTCGATCATTGTTCACCCCGACGTTCGCAAGATGTTGTTGACCGCCCGCGCCTATGCCGAAGGCGGCCGCGCGCTGGCCATGTGGACGACCATGCTGCTCGACAAGCAGGCAGGCAGCACGAATGAAGCCGAGCGCGCCGAATGCGCAGACATGGCGGCCTTGGTCACACCCATCGTCAAAGCATTTTTGACCGACAACGCTTGGTTGGCCACGTCGCACTGCATGCAGGTGTTTGGCGGGCACGGCTACATCCGGGAATGGGGCATGGAGCAATACGTTCGCGATGCCCGCATCAACATGATTTACGAAGGCACTAACACCATCCAGTCACTCGATTTGTTGGGCCGCAAGGTGCTCGGCGACAACGGTGCCAAGTTGAAAAAGTTTGGCAAATTGGTGGCCGACTTCATCGAAGAAGAAGGCACCAACGAGGCCATGCAAGAGTTCATCAACCCGCTGGCCGACTTGGGCGACAAGGTCACCAAGCTCACCACCGAGATCGGCATGAAAGCCTTCAAAAACCCCGACGAAGTGGGCGCAGCGGCAGTCGACTATTTGCGCGTCTGCGGCCACTTGGTGTTTGCTTATTTTTGGGCACGCATGGCCAAAGTGGCGCTGGAAAAACTGGACACTGGCGACGCCTTTTACAAGGCCAAACTCATCACCGCGCGCTTTTACTTTGCCAAGCTGTTGCCCGAGACGGCATCATTGATCCGCACCGCGCGCGCAGGCTCGGCGTCGCTGATGGAGATGGAAGAAGCGCTGTTCTGATTTCTTTTTTTGCTTATTTGTTTATCGATCGATCAATCAATCAATTCAAGGAGACCGACATGTTGAAAATTGTTTTAGCTGCTGCTGTTTTTCTGGCCCACACCGTCGTGCTGGCGCAGGCCACACCCGCAGGTTTGTGGAAGACCATCGACGACGAAACCAAGAAGGAAAAATCTTTGATCCGCGTGACCGAGGCAGGCGGTGTGTTCACTGGCAAGCTGGAGAAGTTTCTTGACCCTGCCACCAAGGCCGACAGCACCTGCGAGAAGTGCTCAGACGAGCGCAAAGACAAACCCGTCCTCGGCATGACCCTGATCCGCAACGTCAAAAAGAATGCTGACGAAGCCGCTCAGTTTGACGGCGGCGACATCCTGGACCCGAACAACGGCAAGGTCTACAAAGTGCGCCTGAAGCCACTGGACGGCGGCAAAAGTTTGGAAGTTCGCGGCTACATCGGCTCACCCATCTTGGGCCGCACCCAGACTTGGCTCCGCGTTGAGTGACCACCAGCGCCCTTGACCTGATTCACTGAGAACCACCATGACCCGATTTCCCGTTCGCAAAGTGGCCGTGCTCGGCGCTGGCGTGATGGGCGCGCAAATTGCCGCCCACCTTGTCAATTGCAAAGTGCCCGTGGTGCTGTTTGATCTAGCGGCCAAAGACGGCCCGAAAAGCGGCGTTGTGCTCAAGGCAATTGAAGGCTTGAAAAAACTCAAACCTGCGCCATTAGGCATTCCAGAAGACGCTGGCTTGATTCAAGCCGCCAACTACGAAGAACACCTGCATTTGCTGGCCGACTGCGATCTGGTGATCGAGGCGATTGCCGAACGCATGGATTGGAAGCAAGCGCTTTACGAAAAGATTGCAGCGCACGTGGCACCGCACGCCATCATGGCCAGCAACACCTCGGGCCTCAGCATCACCAAGCTCAGCGAAGTGCTGCCTGAATCCATCAAGCCGCGCTTTTGCGGCATTCACTTTTTCAACCCGCCGCGCTACATGTATTTGGTGGAGTTGATCAACACGCCCACCACACGGCCCGAGATCCTAGACCAGCTCGAAGCCTTCGTGACCACCGGTTTGGGCAAGGGCGTAGTCCGCGCGAAAGACACGCCCAACTTCATCGCCAACCGCGTGGGAATCGCAGGCATGCTGGCCACGATGATCGAGGCCGAGAAATTCGGTTTGAGCTACGACGTGGTCGATGACTTGACCGGCAAAAAGTTGGGCCGGGCCAGCTCAGGCACCTTCCGCACGGCCGACGTGGTGGGCTTGGACACGATGCTTCACGTCATCAAAACCCTGCAAGACAACTTGGCGTCCGACCCCTTCTTCGGCACCTACGGCACACCGCCCGTGTTGGCTGCACTGATGGCCCAAGGTGCTTTGGGTCAGAAAACCGGCGCGGGCTTTTACAAGAAAGTGGGCAAGGACATCTTGCGCCTTGACCCCAAAGCGACCGACCCAGCGTCGGCTTACGTGGCCAGTGGTGGCAAAGCCGATGAAATCGTTGCGCGCATGCTCAAAAAGCCCGCCCCTGAGCGCTTGAAGTTGCTGCGCGAATCAAGCAACCCGCAAGCGCAATTCTTGTGGGCGATCTTGCGCGACAGCTTCCATTACGCCGCAGTGCACTTGCATGACGTGGCCCACAGCGCACGTGAAATCGACTTCGCCATGCGCTGGGGTTTTGGTGCCAGCCAAGGCCCGTTTGAGCTGTGGCAACAAGCCGGTTGGAAGCAAGTGGCCGAGTGGGTGAAGGCCGACATCGACGCCGGCAAAGCCTTGTGCACCGCGCCGCTACCTGCCTGGGTTTTTGACGGACGGGAGGGTGTGCACACGCCCGAAGGCTCGTGGAGTGCGTCGCAGAACAAGTACCTGGCGCGCAGCTCGCTGCCGGTGTATCAGCGTCAGCACTTTGCTGAAGCCATGTTCGGTTCGGGCGCCGCAGATCCGAAGACCGCTGGCACCACGGTGTTTGAAAACGACGAGGTTCGTGGCTGGACTCTGGTCAATCAAGATGGCAAAGCGGACGATGTCCTGATCCTCAGCCTGAAAAGCAAGCTCCACCTCATCGGCGCGCCGATGATTGAAGGCTTGCTCAAGGGCATCGATCTTGCCGAGGCGCAATACAAAGGCTTGGTGATCTGGTCACCCGACGAGCCTTTCTCGGCCGGTGCCAACCTGGAAGCCATGCTGCCGCAGTTCATGAAAGGCGGGGCCGCAGCGATTGCGCCCGAGATCAAAAAACTGCAAGACGCACTGCTGCGTTTGCGCTACGCCGCCGTCCCTACAGTCGCTGCGGTGCGCGGCATGGCGCTGGGGGGAGGTTGCGAAATTGCCATCGCCGCTGCCAAGCGCGTGGTCGGCATGGAGAGCTACATCGGCTTGGTGGAAGTGGGCGTGGGCTTGCTGCCCGGCGGTGGCGGCTTGACCTACATCGCGCGCCGCGCGGCCGAGCTGGCTAACGCTGCCAATGCGAATGCCGACATTTTCAAGTTCGTTTCTGACGGCTTCACCAACGCCGCCATGGCAAAGGTCGGCACCAGCGCGATTGAGTCGCGCAAGTTGGGCTACGTGTTGTGGAGCGACGTGATCGTGCCGAACAAAGACGAATTGCTGTTTGTGGCCATCACACAAGCCAAGGCCATGTTCGACAGCGGCTACCGCGCCCCGGCGCGCGCGCTGTTCCCGGTGGCCGGGCGCAACGCCATCGCCACCATCAAATCGCAACTCGCCAACATGCGCGACGGCGGCTTCATCAGCGCGCACGACTTCCATATTTCGGCCCTGATTGCCGATGTGGTGTGCGGCGGCGATGTCGATGCGGGTTCGATGGTGAACGAGGAGTATTTGATGTCGCTGGAGCGCAAACACTTCTGTTCGCTGCTGGACCACCCGAAGACACAGGAGCGAATCATGGGCATGCTGCAAACGGGCAAGCCGGTCAGGAATTGATTGAGTTGAATCAGCCCCCTCTCCACGGGCAACGAAGGAGCCCCTTCGGGTCTCGGGAGAGGGTTGGGGAGAGGTGAAAACCTGCCCTCAAGCACCGCAAGCATTCACCGCTTTCACCTCCTCCCCTGCCCTCCCCCGTCAAGGGGGAGGGAGATTAAACAAGGACACATCATGAGCAAACAAATTCAAGACGCCTACATCGTTGCCGCCACGCGCACACCCATCGGCAAGTCGGGTCGCGGTTATTTCAAGAACACGCGCGCTGACGACTTGTTGGTGCTGGCCATGCAAAGCGCGCTGCGCCAAGTGCCCACGCTTGACCCCAAGGCAATCCAGGACGCCGTGATTGGCTGCTCATTTCCCGAAGGCGAACAAGGCATGAACATGGCGCGCGTGGCCGTGGCCTTGGCGGGCTTGCCCAATTCGGTGGGCGGCATCACGGTGAACCGGTTTTGCGCATCAGGTCTGTCGGCCATACAAATGGCGGCAGACCGCATTCGCGTGGGCGAAGCCGATGTGATGATTGCAGGCGGTGCCGAGTCGATGAGCTTGGTGCCCATGGGCGGCAACAAGCCGTCCTTCAACCCGCGCGTGTTTGAGCGCGACGAGAACATAGGCATCGCCTACGGCATGGGCATCACCGCCGAGAACGTGGCCAAGCAATGGAAGGTGACACGCGAAGCGCAAGACGAATTTGCCTTGCAGTCGCATTTGCGCGCACTCAAAGCGCAGCAGGCCGGAGAGTTCACGGACGAGATGACGCCGATAGATGTGATCGACCGCTTCCCCAATTTGGCCACTGGCGAGCAGCAAACCAAAACCCGCACCGTGAGCCTGGACGAGGGCCCGCGCGCCGACACGTCCATCGAAGGCTTGGCCAAACTGCGGCCGGTGTTTGCGGCCAAAGGCAGCGTGACGGCGGGCAACAGCTCGCAAACCAGCGACGGCGCCGGCTGCTTGATTTTGGCAAGCGAGAAGGCCATCAAAGAACACGGCCTCACACCATTGGCGCGCTTTGTGAGTTTTGCCAGCCGCGGCGTGCCGCCCGAGATCATGGGCATCGGCCCGATTGAAGCCATTCCTGCTGCCTTGGGCTACGCCGGATTGAAGCAAAGCGACATGGACTGGATCGAGCTGAACGAAGCCTTTGCCGCACAAGCTTTGGCCGTGTTGAACACGCTGAAGTTGGACGGCAGCAAAGTCAATCCCATGGGCGGCGCGATTGCGCTGGGCCACCCACTGGGCGCGACCGGAGCCATCCGCGCGGCGACGGTGATCCATGCACTGCGTCGGCACAATTTGAAGTACGGCATGGTGAGCATGTGCGTGGGCACGGGGCAAGGCGCGGCGGGTATTTTCGAAAGAGTGTGATTTTTCGGGCATGGGCTAAGGGTGAATTGGGACAACAGAACCGACCCACTTCGCATCGTAAAAACCCCGTTCGCCCTGAGGTAGGTTTCCGACCGCCCTGAGGCAGCGTAGGGAGTCCTGCTCTGGCCCTTCGATACCTCAGGGCGAACGGGAGTGGGGAACTCAGAAAGCAAAACTCAGAAAGCAAAAAAATGAGCATCAAAACAGCAACCCTCAACGGCGTGGCCACCATCGAAATTGCGCGGCCTGAGAAGAAGAATGCGTTGACGGTGGCCATGTACCAAGCCATGACCGACGCATTGCGTGCGGCACAGGACGACCCTGCGGTGCGCGCCGTGCTCATCACCGGGCAGCCCGGCATCTTCACGTCGGGCAATGACATTGAAGACTTCATCGCGCGCCCGCCTGAGAGCGGCTCCAATTCAGCGAACTCGCCGGTGTTTCAGTTCATGCAGGCACTGGCCAGCTGCGAGAAGCCGGTGATCGCGGCGGTCACGGGTGCGGCCATTGGCATCGGCACCACTTTGCTGCTGCACTGCGACTTGGTTTACGTGTCTGACGAAGCGCGTTTGGCCATGCCGTTTGTGAGCTTGGGCTTGGTGCCCGAATTTGCCGCCAGCCTCATCGTGCCGCGCTTGATGGGCCACGTGAAAGCCGCTGAAAAACTGCTGCTGGGTGAACCCTTCACGCCGCAAGACGCGGTGGACATGCACATCGCCAATGCCGTGCTGCCTGCTGGTGAAGTTGTGAGCCATGCACGTCGCATGGCCGAGCGCTTCAACGCTTTGCCACCCGGTGCGGTGCGCGACACCAAGCGCTTGATGAAGCGAGCGTCGGCCGCCGAGACCGTGTCCACCATTGCCGTCGAAGGTGAGATTTTTTCCAGCCGCTTGCGCAGCCCCGAGGCCATGGAAGCCTTCCAAGCCTTCTTCCAAAAACGCAAGCCTGACTTCTTGCAGTTCAGCTGAGCGCTTGGCCAGCTTCGTGTCGTGTTAGTGACCTTGAAGCTGCTGTCATCGCCGCTGTGGTTAGCGCAGGCGCTGTGGATGCGCAGGCACAAGCAGCAACTGCCAGCGGCGGCAGGTCAGCGCGGTGGCGAGGCGGTAGCGGAGCTCATCGCTGTGCGGTTGCTGTAGCGCCTTACACCACGCCGTTTTCTGTCACCACCAAAGTCAATGCTTGATCGTGCGCTTGCGCCGAAAACTCGGCGTCGCTGATTTCACAACACGCCCACGCCACGCCGACAGAAGTGACGTGTGGGTGCGCAGCCAACCAGCGATCAAAGTAGCCACCGCCGTAGCCCAGCCGATGGCCTGATTTTGTGTAGGCCACACAGGGCACCAGCACCACATCGGGCACCATGCCCGCGCCATCGGCGGTGGACATGTTGCATTCGTCGCGCGCCGTTGGAGCCGTGCCGTTCCAGCGCCGGTAGTGCATTTCCTTGGGCTGCTTTCGTGCATAAGGCAAGGCCATGAGCACACCGGCTGCGGCCGTCTGATCGGTCAACGCGGTGGGTGCGTTAAATTCGCAGCGCATGGGCCAGTACAAGCCCAGCGTTTCAGGTTCGAACTCGATCAGCAAACGGCGCAGATGCGCGGCCTGTGCTGATTCAGCCGCAGCAGCAGCTGGCGACATCGCAAACGCCTCTCCAGACATGACAAACGCCATCCCAGACATGACAAACGCCTGACGGCGTGCCAATAAATTTGAACGAAGTGCGGCACGGGCAGTCGCATGGATTGGCGACGCAGGGTTCACGGGCAGGTTCATCGGCAAAGCAGCTTTCTTGACAACAGCATGACACTCAGATTGACACTCACACCGATGAAATCAGTATATGAAATGGGTTTGTGCGTCGCGCTGGCGGTGCTGGGAATTCACAGCCACGCGCTCGCGCAAGTCATCACCACCAGCAACGTGCAAAGTGGCGGCAACAGCAACAGCGGCAGCATCGTCGATGCCCGCGAAGCGCTGCGCAAGAAAGACCGCAACGGCTTGACTGCGGCGCGTGCAGCGGCCTTCGCATCGCAACACCCGTTGGCGCAGTGGGCCGACTATTTCGAGCTGAGCAACCGCCTGTCTGAGGCGCAGCAAAGCGAGGTGGATGCCTTTTACGCGCGCTGGCCGCAAACCTATGTGGAAGACCGGCTGCGCAACGACTGGTTGCTTGAGTTGGGCAAGCGCCGCGACTGGCGCAACTTCGCGGCCGACTTTCCGCGCTTTCGCATGAACGACGACCGCGAGGTAAGTTGCTACGCCCTGATGCTGGATCAAGTTGCGGGCAAAGACGTGCGCGACGCAGCGCGTGGCCATTGGTTTGCGCAAAAAGAGGCCGACGACGGTTGCAGCTTTATGGCCGCGGCCCTGGTCGACGCCAAAGTTTTCAACACCGCTGACCTGTGGCGCAAAGCGCGTTTGGCGATGGAGGTCAACCGCCTGCGATCGGCACGCCAAGCCGTCACATTGATCGAGGTGCCTGCGGCCAGTGGCTTGCAAGAGCTGTATGAAAGCCCGTCGCGGTATTTGCTGCGCAAGGCATCGGCAGGGAGTCGCACGCAATCCGAGCTGACGACCTTGGCGTTGATACGTCTGTCCGCGAGCGACCCCGAAGGTGCAGCCGCCGCGTTGACCGAACGTTGGGAACGCGCCCTGCCCGCCGATTTGGCGGCTTGGGCGTGGGCCAACGCAGGCAAGCAAGCGGCGCAAAAGTTGTTGCCCGAAGCCGCAGATTATTTTCAGCGGGCCGACACGCTGAGCGGCAAAAACAGCAGCACCGCCGACTGGCCCGACGACACCAACGCATGGAAGTTGCGCGCCGCCTTGCGCGCCAACAACGGCGCAGGCCGGTGGCCACAAGTGGTGCAAGCCGCCAACGCCATGAGCCCGGCCGAGCAAGCCGACTCGGCCTGGACGTATTGGAAAGCGCGCGGCTTGCAGGCCGTCGCCAAGGCCAACCCAGACGCGCCAGACAGTGCCAGTTTGATGGAGCAATCACGCGGCTTGATGATCGGCCTCGCGTCTCAATTCAACTTCTACGGCAAGATGGCGGCCGATCATTTGGGCCAACGCGTGGTGCTGCCGCCCAAGCCCGCGGCACTCACCGCAGAAGAACGCGCGAATGCGGTGCGCAACCCCGGCCTGTCGCGCGCGCTGCAACTTATTGCCATCGGCCTGCGCAGTGAAGGCGTGCGCGAATGGAATTTTTCACTGCGCGGCATGAGTGATCGTGAGCTGCTGGCGTCGGCCCAAATGGCCTGTGACCGCGAGGTGTGGGACCGCTGCATCAACACCAGCGACCGCACCAAAGTGGAGGTCGATATGGAGCAGCGCTTCCCCACGCCCTTTCGCAAAGAGGTGACGGCGCGTGCGCGCGAAATCGGGCTCGACCCGGCCTATGTTTACGGCCTGATTCGCCAAGAGTCGCGCTTCATCATGGACGCGCGCTCGTCGGTGGGCGCGTCAGGCTTGATGCAAATCATGCCGGCCACCGCACGCTGGACGGCCAAGCGCATCGGCCTGGACTACACGCCCGATTTGATTGCCGACCGCGACACCAACATCAAGCTTGGCACCAGCTATTTGAAGCTGGCACTCGACGACTTTGGCGGCTCGCAGGCCATGGCGGCTGCGGCCTACAACGCTGGCCCCAGCCGCCCTCGCAAATGGCGTGAAGGCCCGGTGCTGGAAACCGCGGCCTGGGCTGAGAACATCCCTTTTCAGGAAACACGCGACTACGTGAAGAAGGTGCTGTCCAACTCGGCCTACTACGCCGCCATGTTGACTGGCGAGGCGCCCAATTTGAAATCACGCTTGGGCCGTCCGATAGGCCCGCGCGACCCCAATGCACCGCTTGAAAACAAGGACCTCCCGTGACACCAACGCTGAACGTCAACCTGCCCCCCGATCACATGTCCAAACTGCTTGTGCTTGGCGGCACCGGCTTTGTGGGGCGCAGCGTGTGCGAGCAATTGGTGGCGCGCAATGGCGGCGGTTCGGGCCGCATCACGGTGCCCAGCCGCAGACCCCAGCGCGCCGCGCATTTGCGCTCGCTGCCCACGCTGGAAATCGTCGCGGCCAACATTCACAACGACGCTGAACTGGTGCGTTTGGTCTCGGGCTGCGACGCTGTCATCAACTTGGTGGCGGTGTTGCACGGCTCTGAAGCCGAGTTTTTAAAAGCGCACGTCGAGCTGCCGCGACGACTGGCGTCGGCCTGCAAAGCCGCTGGTGTGCAGCGCGTGGTGCACGTGAGCGCTTTGGGTGTGGGCCTGGACAACAGCGGACGCGAGCCGTCGCGCTACCTGCGCTCCAAAGCGGCCGGTGAGCGCGTGTTGAAAGACGCTCACCTCGACCTCACACTGCTGCGCCCCTCGGTGATTTTTGGTGAGCACGACAAGTTCATCAACCTGTTTGCGCAACTCCAAAGCGTGTTTCCTTTCGTGCCGCTGGCCGGTGAGCAAGCACGCTTTCAACCTGTTTGGGTCGAAGACGTGGCGCGTGCCATCGTGACCAGTTTGGACACGCCCGCCAGCATAGGCATGACCATCGAATGCGCCGGGCCTACCGTTTACACGCTGGGCGATTTGGTGCGCCGCGCGGGCCATTGGGCGGGCCACGAGCGGCCTGTGTTCGGCATTCCAAATTTCGCCGCGCGCTTGCAAGCCAGGGCGATGGAGTTGATGCCCGGCCAGCCGCTGATGTCGCGCGACAACCTCGATTCCATGAAAACACCCAACACCGCCAATGCCGGGATGGCGGGCTTGGGCAGCTTGGGGCTGCACGCCAGCGCCATCGAAAGTGTGATGCCTGCGGTGTTGAGCAAGCGCAGCGGCGTGGCGCGTTTGGACCCGCTGCGGCGCGAGCAGCATCGCGACTGAACGGATCGGCCGTGTGTATGGGGCAATGCGCGTGCGGCAATGCGCGTGCGGCATCAATGGCGCGCGTTGCTTTCATCACCGTCTTGCCACGCTCAGGCGATGATCTTGTCCTTGCAAAGGAAGCCACATGCAGCTCTACATCGGCAATAAAAACTACTCCAGTTGGTCCATGCGCCCGTGGGTGCTGATGAAGCAAATGGGCATTGCGTTTGACGAAGTGATGATTCGATTTGACGGCTTCGATGCCAACTCGAAATTCAAAACAACTTTGGCTCAAGCCACTGGCGAAGGTGTGGGCGTGGGCAAAGTGCCGATGTTGGTAGACAAGGGCTTCACCGTCTGGGACACGCTGGCCATTGCCGAATACCTGGCCGAGAAATTCCCCGCCCTGAACCTTTGGCCCGCTGACATGCAAGCGCGTGCGCGCGCTCGCAGCGTCTGCGCCGAAATGCATTCTGGTTTCAACGGCCTGCGCGCCAACTGCCCAATGAACATCGAAGCGCACCTGCCTGAAGTGGGCGCGCGCGTGTTGGCAGAAAAGGCCGACGTGCGAGCTGACCTGGCGCGCATTGTGCAAATCTGGACCTCGTTGCTCGGCGCACACGCCGGACAACGCGGGCCGTTTTTGTTCGGCAAATATTGCACAGCCGACGCCTACTTCGCGCCTGTGGTGAAGCGCATCGTCACGTATGCGTTGCCGGTGCCGACTGTGGTGTCGGACTACATCGATGCGGTGCAGGCTTCTGCGGGCGTGACGGCGTGGACTGAGCAAGCCTTGGTCGAACACGATTTCATAGCCTTTGACGAGCCTTACCGCAGTTCAAGCAAGGCACCTGCGCCGCTTTGACAGGCCCTAACGCGTCGCCAACTCAAACGTCAGCGACGACCACAGGCTTTCCCAATCGGCGTTCAGCTGCGGCGCAGCAGCCACCATGTGCACCGCGTTGATCAACCACACGCCGCCGTGCGGCAGCAGCAAACTCACACGACCTTGATCGTCGGTGCGGCCTGCAACTTGGGCCGCACTGACGCCACCGGTTGACGTTTGCGGCAAGGCCTTCACCAGCGCGCCTTGCAGCGGCTTGTTCAAGTAAAGCAACTGCACCGTGAACGCCCCGCCGCCGCGCAGTTGTTGCGGATCGGTTTGCGGAATCAGCTCCAGCGCCAAACCGGTGTTGCGTTTCAAAAGCGCGGCGGAGGTTTTGGTTGTAGTTTTGGTTGCGGTTTTAAAAGCCGGGCTGACAAGCAAAAGTGACTTTGCGCAGCGCGAGTACATCTCGCGCCCTGGTGCTTGCGACGCGCCACTCAAGCGCCGCGCTTCGATGATGCTTTCCAAGCCTTCGTCGCGCAAATACGATTCGAACTTTTCCGCCTCCAGCGTCAACGCGGATTGCTTGGAACGAAACACCGCCCATGCCGCGCCGGGCACTTTGCTCATCACCACACCAGCCGGCTCAGCGCCGCCTTGACCGTCGATGCGACGTTCACCCTTCGCATCCAACCAAGCAAAGCGCTCGATGTAAGCGGGGTTGCGCCCGAGTGATTCACCCGGCCAACCCGCACCCACCCTCAGTTGCAGCTGGATCGGCTGATTGACCGACACGTTGAAGCTTTGCGGCATCAACCAAAACTCGTGCGCTTGTGCGGCGAATGAGCTGTACAAGCCAAGCATCAAAAGCGAGCGCCAAGCCGTTACTCGCAGTCTCATCACGAAAGGACGAAGCGTTTTGCTTTTCATGAGCTTGGTTGCGGAAGTCATGCGCACTCTACGCCGCCGTTGCGGTTTTGGATGCCCGAATGCGGGTGAACAATTGCGCCATGTTGCCAAGCCCTGCGCGTGGCGCCGCTTGAACGCTTTCGTGACGCTCACGATGTGGGCCGTGACCGCCATGCTGTTGAAAGGCGTTTTTCTGTCAACTCCTACACTCGCCGCATGAACATTTGGATGGTGGGCGGCGCGGTGCGAGACGGCTTGCTGGGCTTGCCTGTGACCGACCGCGATTGGGTCGTCACTGGTGAAACGCCCGATGCGATGTTGGCCGCCGGCTACACGCCTGTGGGCAAAGACTTCCCCGTGTTTTTGCACCCCGACACCAAAGACGAAGTGGCGTTGGCGCGCACCGAACGCAAGACCGCACCGGGCTACCGCGGATTCAGTTTTTCAGCCGACCCGAGCGTCACGCTCGAAGACGACCTGAGCCGCCGCGACCTCACCATCAACGCCATGGCGCAAGACGCGCAAGGCGTCATCACCGACCCTCATGGCGGCCAACGCGACCTGGCCTTGAAGCTGCTGCGCCACGTGTCACCCGCCTTCGCCGAAGACCCTGTGCGCATCTTGCGCGTGGCGCGTTTTGCGGCGCGCTTCAACGACTTCACCGTCGCACCAGCAACCACAGCCTTGATGCGTCAGATGGTCGAGGCCGGGGAGGTTGATGCGCTGGTCAGCGAACGCGTGTGGCAAGAGCTGTCGCGCGGCTTGATGGAAAAACAACCCTCGCGCATGTTCGAGGTGCTGCGGTCGTGCGGCGCGCTGGCCAAATTGCTGCCCGAAATCAATTGTTTGTGGGGCGTACCGCAGCGGGCCGACTGTCACCCCAATCAACACACAAGCGACGACACCGGCGTGCATTTGATGATGGTGCTGGACATGGCCGCCAGCTTGAATGCACCGCTCACCGTGCGCTTTGCTTGCCTGGGCCACGACCTCGGCAAAGGCAGCACGCCCGCCGACGTGCTGCCGCGAGATTCAGGTCGCGAGGAGCGCAACGTCGATTCGGTCGCGGCTTTGAGCGAACGCCTGCGCGTGCCCACCGACTGCCGCAGTCTGGCCGAAGTGGTGGCGCGCGAACACGGCAACATCCAGCGCTCAGCCAGCTTAGACGCCGCCGCTTTGGTGCATCTGCTTAACCGCTGCGATGCGTTGCGACGACCCCAGCGCTGGGATGAAATTCTGTGGGCCTGCGAGTGCGTTGCACGCGGGCGTTTGGGTATGCGTGTGGACTTGGGTTTGGGTTTGGGGCCCTACGAACAGCGCGCGCGATTGAATCAAGTGCGCGTTTGGGCGAGCGACATAGCCGCAGCGCAAGTCGCAGAACAAGCCGCTTTGCGTGGACTCAAAGGGCCTGCCATTGGCGACGCGGTGCATGCGGCGCGTGTCGCCGCGGTGCAAAAAAAAACTGCCTAGAGCCTGTCAGCGCTAGCTGAGAGCTGACGCCCAAGCCAGGTCGGCCCTAAAGCTAGGCGCAACCCTGTTTGGTACGTGTCCATTCGGCCTGAGGTATTCCTTGCGGGCGTCCTGAGGCGTCGAAGGAGGAGGCACCTCATCAGCCCGGACAGGTTTTTTGTGTTTCTCGTGAAGCGAAACGTCTTGTCGCTGGGCGGCAATTCGTGTTGCAAATCGCAGGCGCGGCTGAACCGCGACAAATTGAAAGGGCGCTTCCCTCATCAAAAATTTGAGGGGAAAAATAGCCCCGCCAAAATTGGCTGAGGCGTTTTCTGCTGACGCAGCAGACGCTGCGCGAAATCGAAGCAGGCGCTGAGATGCCGTTGCCAAGCCGTTTATTGTTGACAGCCAGTTTCGTCACACCTTGGCGTCCAACCCCTCGTTCACGGGGTTTTCGGGTGTTTTTCGGGCTGAAACCGCCGTTAGGGATTGTTCAATTTTCAATTTTGCGTGACTCTGTGCGACGCGGTTCACAACTGAACGTCGTATCACCAACAGATCAAGAGGTTTTCCTGATGAACACACGTTTGAAGAATTCTTTGGCCAGCGGCGCGGTTGCGGCCGCTGCACTGCTCGGAGCGGTCAGCCCGGCTCAAGCGGTCGTTTACGTAGGCAATTGGGATCCGGCTTTCGGCGGAATATTCCCCAATTTGGGCTGGAAGGGAACGGCAACTTTTTCCCTGCCGACAGCGTGCGATGGCCTCTCGGGCACTTTTTTGAATTCAGCTCCTGGTTGCGGTGGAGGTGCGATTTCCATCCTGTCGGCGTCGGTCGACTTTTACAACGTGGCCGCACCCAGCATCACTTTGCAGACTTTGAATTTCACTTCGCCCGGTGCCGTGACCTCGGTCACTTTGGCAACGCCGCTCTCGATTTCGTTTGTTCCAGGTTCTACCCAACTCGTCGGCTTGAACGCCAGTTTCTCCGCGGGTGTGCTGGGAACGATCGCTGAATCGAAAACCTCCACCGATTCCTACAAGTTCTACTTGGGCTTCAACGGCAACACCACCACCTTGGGCTACACCTTGGAGAACTACGGCTCGTTCGATTGCAGCCCGCCTCCCAGCTCGAGCGCAAGTTGTGGCTACTCCAGCAGCACACCAGACGTGAAATTTACCCGCGTCACCGCCGCAATTCCTGAGCCCGAAACTTATGCGCTTATGTTGGCTGGCCTGCTGGCGGTTGGCTTCGCGGCTCGTCAAAAGCAAGATCGCTGATTTCTATCGCCTTAAAAAACGCCGCGTTTTGCGGCGTTTTTTATTCCCAAATCAAATCAAGCGTGAACCGCCTCATGCTGTTTTCCCAACGCGCTCTGAATCGCGTGGTCTACGTTCCATTCGCTGCCCTCAAACCACGCCTCATCGAACCCTTCCGACTGCAAGCGCTCGCGCCACCCAGTAAGTGCTGCCTGCCAAGCCAGCTCTGTTCGCGGCGTTCTGACCAAGTTCAAGCGATGCCGCGAGCCCGCGGCGGCAGCGGCAAGCCGAACGGCGGCTTCAACGTTTGAGCGCGAGCCCATTAGAGCAGCGTGGTCTTCCAAGCAGCCCAAGACCTCTTCGCGCATGCCGAAGGCGCGGAAGGCGGTCAACGCCTCGCCGAGGCGTACTTGGGCTGAACCCAAATCAGCCATCTGAAGATCAACTTTCCCCAGCCACCACGAGGCCATGGCTTCACCGCGTTTGTCACCGGCTTCTCGGCACACAGTGAGCGAGCGGGTGCACCACAGGCGGGCTTCTGCGGCTTGGTCGCAAGCATAAGCCACCTCGCCTTGAACCAATTGGCAGGCGCCCTCTATCTCTTGGTTTTTGATTTCTTGCGCAATCGTCAAGCAGGCCGCCAAGTGCGTTCGCGCCTGCACATCATCGCCTTGGACGAGTGCAATTTCGCCGAGATGCAGCAAGCCGATGGCCTCGCCCAAACGGTCGCCCACGTTGCGAAAGAGCTTCAAAGCTTCATGCTCAGCGGCTGCCGCGCCTTCAGCGTCACCGGCCTGCAAACGCGCCAGCGACAAAGTCGACAACGTGGCCGCGATGTCCACCGGGTTGCCCAAACGGCGGCGCAGGCCAAGGCAAATTTCCAGCATCGCGCGGGCTTCGGCGTGGTCGCTTTGGCTGGTGGCCAAACAAGCGCTCACGTACAAAGCGTGGCCTTGGGCCAAATCGGACGCTTGGATGGCGGGCATTTCCAGCGCCGCTTTGACAAATCGACGACCTTCTTTCACATAGCCGCGCAGCATCCAGAAGCTCAGCATGCGCAGGCTCATCTTCACGGCGATGAAGGCGTCCACGCTGCCGGTGAAGGTGACGGCCATGGCGGCGCGGATGTTGTCGATTTCGACTTCCAAACGCCACAACCAAGTGGCTTGCTCGGGGCCTTTCAGGCCGCGGTTGGCGTCGGCCGCCACGGCGGCGTAGTGCTCGCAGTGGCGCGCTGCGGTGGCCTGCATGCCACCCACAAGCTGCGCTTTTTCCAGGGCGTAGTCGCGTATGGTTTCGAGCATGCGATAGCGCGTGGCGTCTTCGCGCTCCTCCAACATAACGATGGACTTTTCAATCAGTGATGTCAGCAAATCCAGCACGTCGTCGGGCAACAGTGGTTCGTCGCCGCACACGTGTTCGGCGGCGGTCAAATCAAAACCACCGGCAAACACGCTCAAGCGCATCAGCACGGTTTGCTCGTTGGGGGTGAGCAACTCGTATGACCAATCGACCAGCGCGCGCAGGGTTTGCTGGCGTTCTTGCAGCACGCGGCCACCGCCGGAGAGCAGCTTGTAGCGGTCGGTCAAGCGGGTGTTGATCTCAGGCACGGTGAGCGCGCGCACGCGCGCGGCGGCCAACTCCAGCGCCAAGGGGATGCCTTCCAAACGCGCGACCAACTCGGCGATGGCCGGGGCCTCGCGTGCGTTCAAAGCAAAGCTGGGTTTGTGCTGCTGAGCGCGTTCTACAAACAGGCGCACGGCGGTGGACTGCGCCAGCGTTTCCAAACTGTCATCGCGCCCTGGCACTGGCAGCGGATGCACCGGATAGGCTTGCTCACCAGGAACGCGCAAAGCCTCGCGGCTGGACGCCATAACGCGCAGATGCGGGGCAGCGCGCAGCAAAGCATTGGCGAGGTCAGCGGCGCTTTGGATGAGGTGCTCGCAGTTGTCAAAAATCAACATGCTGCGACGCGGTTTGAGGTGGGCGCTGACGCTGTGCAGCAAGCTGCGGTCGGGCTCTTCACGCACGCCCAGCACCTGCGCCACTTCGCTGACCACCAGCGCGTCGTCGCGGATGGGGGCCAGGTCGATGAACCAAATGCCGTCAGGGAAATCGGTCATGACCTCGGAAGCCACTTGCAGCGACAAACGCGTTTTTCCCAAACCGCCCATGCCCAGCAGAGTGAGCAAGCGCGCGCCTCGCAGCAAGTCTTTGACCTCCGCTTGCTCGCGCTCACGGCCGATGAACGATGTGGTTTGCTGCGGCAAGTTGTTGGCAATTTCTTGGACAGCCACCCAGCCTGCATGGCTTTGAACAACGCGGTGAACTTTGTCGGAGTCGGGCGGCAGCTTGAAGCTGGCGGTCAGGGCACCCACCTCAAACAGCTCAATCGGGTCGGCAATGCCTTTCAACAACCAGTGGCCGTGGGACTGCACTTTCAAGTCGTCGGCCAGCGCGCTTTGAGTTTGATAGCGGGCCTGTTCAGTCAGCAGCGTTTGACCGCCTTGTGCCAGCGACATCACCCTGGCTGCCATGGGTTTGGCCAGGCCGTCCACCTCCAGCGGCTTGGCACCACGGGCCACGTCTTCGGCGCTGTTTTCACGCAATATCACTGCGCCCACGTGCAAGCCTGCGCGGGCCTGCAGCGGCACTGTCAAGGCGGCCAAGGCGCGGTGATAGGCCATGGCGTAGGCCACGGCATCTGCGGTTTTTTCAAAAAGCAGCAGCATGCCGTCGGTTTTGTCGATTTCCAAGCCGCTGTGCTGTGGCAACAAGTCGCGTGCGGCGCGGTCGTGCTCGGCCCACACCTCGGCCATGGCGGCGTCGCCCAATGCTTCAGACAATTGGGTGCTGTTCACCACGTCGGTCAGCAGCAGCGCACGTGTCTCCATCGTGGTGGGTCACTCGGGGTAAGTTGAAGGCTGTTCCAAACACACAGCCTAGATAACTCACGAATGTAATCGGGGCCGGTGACGCTTCGACATCCCTACAAGTGGGGACGGGCTGCGCGTTAAGCTAGCGCAAAACCCGTGCCAGAGCCCGGGCGCAAAAAGGGAGCCTGTGCTGTTTACTCAACTTGCCACCGAAGCAAATTCCTTGTTCAACTCCATGCTGGCGTCTAACCAGCAACTCGCAGCGCACTTGTTTGCGTTGTTGAGCATCGTCTTCACTGTGGCTGGTTTTCTGGCCCGACCGATGGTCACGCTGCGATGGTGGGCGGCGGGCAGCAGCGTGGCGCTTTTGGGCTATGGGATCCTGCATCCGTCCATCATTTCGTGTGTGGTCTCGGTGGTGATATTGCCCATCAACGTGTACCGCGCTCTAGAAGCCAGCCGCTTGACACGCCGGGTGGTGCAAGCGGCCGGCAATGCCAACATGGCAGGGCTGTGGCTCAAGCCTTACATGAAGGCGAAGAGCTACAAAGCCGGGCATGTGCTGTTCAACAAAGGCGACCACGCCGACAAACTGTTCTTGTTGGTAGACGGCGACATGATGCTGGCCGACATTGCAAAACCGCTGGAGCCGGGCCGCGTGTTTGGCGAGATTGCGCTGTTCTCACCGACCCGAATTCGCACCCACACCGTGCAGTGCGCGACCGATTGCACGGTGCTTGAAATTCACGAAACCACGGTGCGACAGCTGTACTTTGAAAACCCGACGTTCGGGTTTCATTTGATCGACTTGCTGGTCAGCCGCCTGAGCAACGACGTGGATCGCGTTGAACAGCAAATCGCCACGACCGACACGCCCACACGCACGCTCGCACGCACCCACTCACCAAGCTGAGCTGGCCTTCGACGATGCGCTCAACTGGCCAGCAGGGTCGCACTGAGCGCTCTGACTGCTTCATCCAACTTGGCCTTGCCCAGCGCTTGGCACTGGGCCTGAGTGGCTGCGGCTTGTGATCCGAAGGCTGTGGCGATTTTGGCGGGCTTGAACTGCAAGACTTTGCCCGCACGCGGCAGCATCATGGCGCGCGCCGTGATGACGCAGACCTTGGCGTCGTCAAAACCGCCCTCCACCTCGGTCGCAAAACCCCATTGCTTGACCGGATAGAGCTTGACCAACTTGGCCGAGAACGCAGCCTTCATCGCGGCTTTGGCGGTGGCAGCGTCCATCACGCTGGCGGTGGATTGATCCACCGTGAGGTAGGTGGCCGGGGCTGCAAATGCGGTTGAGCTGGCGGTCAGAACGAACACGGCAAGAAGGCAAGACAGTTTCATGGCGATCCTTGAAGGTGCAAAAAAGCTGCGTTGATTGTAGGAAGGAAGCTCCGGGCTCAAACGGGCATCGGGCAGGCAACAGACGGGCGGAAAACCAGCGTCAAATTAATTTAGTCAGCAACATCACTACCGTGCTCAGCACCACGGCGCTGGTGAAGGGAATGAAAAATTCGCGGCCGAACAGGCGAAATCGAAAGTCGCCCGGCAGCTTGCCCAGGCCCATTTTTTCCAGCCATTTGTGCAAATTGCTGAAGATCAGCAAGGCCAGGAAGACGACCACCAGCCATCGGATCACGATGGATGTTCCTGTTGCAACCATCGGATCACGATGGATGTTCCTGTTGCCGCCATCGGATCACAGTGTGTGCGTCCTGTCGCCGTTGGCAAAGCCCAGCGGTGCCGTGTTGAACGCGGGCTTGCAGCCTCTGGCAAAGCCAATCACCTTGAACAGCTCGCCCATTTCGTGTTCAGTCAGCAGCTTCTGGGTGTTGGCCGTGGTTTTGATGTCGGCACCTTGCAGCAAGTCCATCACGCCGCAGTTCATCAAAAAATGCGCTTGGCTGGTGTAGCCCAAGATGTCCATGCCCGCAGTTTGCGCAGCCACCGCGATGCCGGTGAAATTCACGTGGGCGGTGATGTCTTTTTCGCCGACTTGCAGCAACGGGTTGCCGTCGGCTTGATGGCGGTGATGGCACATCAAGGTGCCCATGTGGCGCTGTGGGTGGTAGTACTCGGCCTCGGGGAAACCGTAGTCAATGAAGAAGGCTGCGCCGCGTTGCAGGCGCTCGCCCAAGGTGGCGATGAAAGCTTCAGCCTGCGGGTGAATTTCGGTGATGCTGTCGGGCGGGAAGGCGCAGTCGAAAGGTGGTTTGTGGTCGGTGGCGCGGTCTGACCACATCAGCTTGTCATCGTCCCAGGTCACGCCCATTTCGGCCCAAGTCACGCCGTCAAAGTGCAGCAGTTGCACCGGCATGGCGTCAAGCACCTCGTTGCCCACCACCACGCCTTGCATGGCGTCGGGCAGCGCATCAACCCATTCCACCTTGGTCGCAAACGCCGCCAGCTTAGCGCTTTGGCGTTCACGCAGCACGGCCGACAACTCGACGATGGTGTAGCGCTGCACCTGGTCGCCCAACGCGCTCAAAAGCTGCAACGCCAGCGCGCCCGAGCCTGCGCCGAATTCCCACAACTCACGGCTGTCACAACCGTCGAGTGCCTGGCCCACTTGCTTGGCCAAGGCCGCGCCAAACAGCGGCGACAACTCGGGCGCGGTGATGAAGTCGCTGCCACTTTGCGGCAAGCTGCCGAATTGGCGGTCGCTGCGGGCGTAGTAACCCATGCCGGGCGCGTACAGCGCCATGGCCATGTAGCGGTCAAAAGGCAACCAGCCCCCACCGCGTGTGATGGCACCGCGAATCAGCCTTTCCAGGGGCGTCGATACACTCGCCGTTTCGATGTTTTTCGCATCTTTTTTCATCAACGCATTGTAGAAAGGTCGCGTGGGAAGCATGAGTTCACGCCCTGTTGTTTTAGTCACTGGTGCTGCGCGCCGGGTCGGCCGCGAGATAGCCCTGCACCTGGCTGCCAGCGGCTTTGACGTGGCCGTGCACTATCGCAGCTCGAAAGCCGATGCTTTGACCACCGTTCTTGACGCGCAAGCCATGGGTGCCAACGCTGCGGCCTTCCAAGCCGACTTGGCCGACGAGACCGCGTGCCGTGCTTTGCTGCCTGCGGTGGTGGCCCACTTCAAGCGCATCGATGCGGTGGTCAACAACGCATCGAGCTTTGAGTACGACACCGCCGCCACCTTCAGTTTCGCCGCCATGGACATGCACATGCGCGCCAACACCGGCCCGGCGGTGTTGTTGGCGCAGGCGCTGCATGACCACTTGAAGGGCTGTATCGAGGTGGGTTGTGTGGTCAACATCCTCGACCAAAAATTGTGGAACCCCAACCCCGACTATTTGAGCTACTCGCTGTCGAAAGCGGCGCTGGAAAGCGCCACGGTGCTGTTGGCGCAGGCGCTGGCGCCGCAAATTCGGGTGTGCGGTGTGGCGCCTGGCGTGACCTTGCTGTCGGGTGCCATGACGGCTGCCGAGTTTGAAAAATCGCATGCGCTCACACCGCTGCACCGCTCGTCCACACCGCTGGACATTGCCAAAGCGGTGCGCTTTCTGATCGACTCACCGGCCATCACCGGCACCACGCTCTTGGTAGATGGTGGGCAACATTTGCAAGCGCAGTCACGCGACGTGATGTTCATTGCCAACCCCGAAAAATAACTGACTCATTCAATGAACAGCTCACTCAACCACCCCACGCTTCTCGACTGCCGCCGTTTGTTTTTGAGCAACTACGAGGTCAACATCAACATCGGCGTGCATGAATTTGAAAAACACGGCGAGCAGCGTGTGCTCATCAATGTGGATCTCTACATTCCGCTGGCGCAGTCCACACCGCACGCTGATGACTTGGCCGAGGTGGTGGACTACGACTTCATTCGCAGCAGCGTGATGGCCCGCGTTGCCAAAGGTCACATTCAGCTGCAAGAAACTTTGTGCGACGACCTGCTGGCTTTGATGTTGGCCCACCCGCGCGTGAAGGCGGCGCGCGTGTCCACCGCCAAGCCCGATGTGTACCCCGACTGCGAGGCCGTGGGCTGCGAAGTGTTTGGGATCAAACCGTGAGCGTGGTACTCGACGACATTCAAGCAAGCGACCAGGGCGCTGAAAAAAGTTCGGTCAGCGTCGCCAAACTGTCCAAACGCCTGCACCGTTTGGTGGGGCAAGCCGTCATCGACTTCAACATGATCGAAGAAGGCGACAAGGTGATGGTGTGCGTGTCGGGCGGCAAAGACAGCTACGCCCTGCTCGACATTTTGTTGAATTTGCAAAAGCGCGCGCCCATCAACTTCAGCTTGGTGGCGGTCAACTTGGACCAAAAGCAACCTGGCTTTCCTGAGCACGTGTTGCCGGAATACCTCGCCAATTTGGGCGTGCCGTTTCACATTGAAAACCAAGACACCTATTCCATCGTCAAGCGCGTGATCCCCGAAGGCAAAACCACCTGCGGCTTGTGTTCACGGCTGCGGCGCGGCATTTTGTACCGCGTGGCGGGCGAGTTGGGGGCCACCAAAATTGCCCTTGGGCACCACCGCGACGACATGTTGCAAACGCTGCTGATGAACATGTTTTTCGGGGCCAAGCTGAAGGGCATGCCGGCCAAGTTGGTGAGCGACGACGGCAAAAATGTGGTCATCCGCCCGCTGGCTTATGTGAGTGAAACCGACTTGGAGCGTTGGGCCGAGCACCGCCAATTTCCCATCATCCCGTGCACGCTGTGCGGCAGCCAAGACAACTTGCAGCGCGTGCAAATGAAGCAAATGCTGCGCGACTGGGAGCGTCAATTTCCGGGCCGCGTGGAAAACATGTTCACCGCCATGAGCCACATCGTGCCTTCGCATTTGATGGACAGGAACTTGCACCCCTTCACCACGCTCCAAGCCACTGGCGTGGCGCATTCCGATGGCGACCGCGCGTTCGACGAAGCCGACAGTTGCGCCACGCCGCGTTCCAGCGCGCAAGCGTCGGTGATCACGCTGCATTCAAGTTGAATTCGAAGCCCGAATTCGTCAGGAGAATTGCCATGTGGAAAAGTTTCAGCGCCGTGGGTTTGACCATTGCCTTGACAGCTTGTGCTGGCATGAACCAGCTCAGCAGCGAGGTGTCCACTTTCAGCCAGTGGCCCGCAGGCCGTGTGCCCGCAAGCTACGCGTTCGACCGGCTGCCGTCTCAGCAAGCCAATCCCGATGAGCAAAAGCGGCTTGAAGATGCTGCGATGCGGGCGTTGCAAACAGCAGGTTTCAAACCGTCGCTCGATGCAAAAACAGCCGACGTGACAGTGCAGCTGGGCGCGCGCGTGAACGTGCAAGACCGCTCGCCGTTTGACGACCCGTTTTGGTGGCGCGGCGGTTTGTATCGCGGCCATTCGCTGCGCGGGTTTCGGTCGGATGGGTTTGGATTCGGCCTCGGGTTCGGACTCGGATTCGGCCGCGGCTTTTACGGCCCACCGAGTTTTGAGCGCGAAGTCGCCGTGCTGATACGCGACAAGAAAACCGGCGATCCGCTTTTTGAGGCCCGCGCAATGAACGAAGGCGCTTCGCAGTCGATCAACTCACTGCTCGGCGCAATGTTTGATGCTTCGCTGCAAGGTTTCCCGGCAGCCAGCACCGGTGCATCCAACCCGCGCCGAGTGACGACGCTGATCACGCAGCCTTGATGGGTCAGGCTGCGCGTTTGCGAATCAGTTGGCAGCCGTCACCTTGGCCACGACGGTGGTCGCCATCAGCGCCCGCAAATCGCCCTCCCAGCCTTTGAGTTTTTGCGCTGCGAACTTGCGCTGTACTGGCGTGGTGGTGTTGTGGGTTTGTGCAGCCACGTCGCAGTTGTACTGCGTCAAACGTTGTTGATACGCGGCGTAGTTGTCGCGCGGTGAGCGCCGGCTGCGTTCCACCAACAAACGCACGGCGGCTTGGGCTTGCTCGTTGCTGGCTTTCTCGGCCAGCAAACGGCGCACGGTTTGCAACACGTCTTGTTGCCTGGCTTTGCGTTCAGCCACCCACAACTCGACGTCGAAAGGCGATTTGCTGACGGCAGCGCTCACGCGCTCGCGCTGCGCATCGTCTAACTCGCCGTACAGCGACTCAGCCCGCTCGACCGATCGTTTCACCGCAGCTTTGAAACGGTCGTCAGGGTCGGGCTGCGCAAAGTCGGCCACCAGCTCTTTGTTGCCTTTGGCGAAGCGCTTCTCCAGGTATTGAAGCTGCTCGGGTGTGGCCGTGAGCAGCACATCAGCCAAACTGGGCAATGCGCGCTCCAGCGCCACACTGAAGCGGCTGGAGACGTCGTCAAACCACAGGCAAGCCTGAGCGGGTGTGACGTTGCTGGCCAATTGAACTTCAGCCTTCGCCAGCAGCGCGGCGTAGTCGGGCAGCTGGGTGCTGCGGTTCCATTTGAACCAGTCGGTCAAGGCCTCGCGCACCTTCGGCGTCTGGGTTTTGTTGAAGTCAACGTAGCCGTCCAGATACCAATATGCCAACTCGGGCGCTTGGCTGTAGCCAATGCGCAGCGCGCTGCAGGCGCCGAGCAGGCTCAACGTCAAAACCACTGCACCGATAATTCGAAACCGAGACATGAAGGACGTTTGCATGATGTTGAACATAGTGATCATGGCCGCTGGCAAAGGCACACGCATGAAATCGGCGCTGCCCAAGGTGCTGCACCGGTTGGCGCACCAGAGCTTATTGCACCATGTTCTGGATACTGCACTGGCGTTAATGGCTGACCGCATCATCACCGTCACCGGCCACGGCGCAGACGCCGTCGAAGCGGCCGTTCGGGCCACTGCGCCCGAGGTGCGCTTTGCGCGTCAAATGCCGCAGCTTGGCACCGGCCATGCAGTGCAACAGGCGATGCCTGAATTGACCCAGAGTGATTCAGGCCATGCTGTCACCTTGATCCTCAACGGCGATACACCGCTGATTCAGGCCAGCACCACGCAGGCCTTGATCGACGCTTGCGGCGGCAAGCAACTGGCGCTGCTGACCATCGTGATGGGCAGCGAAGCTGAAGCCGCAGGCTTGGGTCGCATCGTCAGAAGCGACGCAGGCATCTCTGGCAACGACGCAGGCATCTCTGGCAACGACGCAAGCATCGTGGCCATCGTCGAACACAAAGACGCCAGCCCCGCGCAGCGCGCCATTGTTGAGACCTACACCGGTGTCATGGCCGTGCCCACAGCGCATCTGAAAAAATGGCTGGGCCAACTCAAGAACGACAACGCCCAGAAGGAGTACTACCTCACCGACATCGTCGCCATGGCGGTGGCCGACGGCGTGACTGTGGTGGCCGCCCACCCGAGCAGCGACACCGAAGTGCTGGGCGTGAACAGCCCACTGCAACTGGCCGATTTGGAACGCCGCTACCAGCGCAGTCGCGCCGTGGCGTTCATGGAAGCCGGCGTGCGCCTGGCCGACCCGGCGCGCTTTGATGTGCGCGGCCATTTAGAGTGCGGCCTGGACGTTGAGATCGACGTGAATTGCATCTTCGAAGGCTGCGTGACCTTGGGCGACAACGTGCGCATAGGCCCCCACTGCGTCATCAAAAACGCGGCCATCGGTGCCGACACCATCGTCGCCGCGTTCACCCACATCGACGGAGAAAAGCTGGGCGTGAAAGTCGGCTTGGACGCCCGCATCGGCCCCTTCGCCCGCCTGCGCCCCGGTGCCGATTTGGGCGATGAAGTTCACATCGGCAACTTCGTGGAAGTCAAGAATTCCAGCATGGCCAAAGGTGCCAAAGCCAACCACTTGGCCTACTTGGGAGACGCTGTGTTGGGCGAGCGCGTGAACTTCGGCGCGGGCAGCATCACCGCCAATTACGACGGTGCCAACAAGCACCGCACCGTCATTGGTGCCGATGTGCACGTGGGCAGCAACTGCGTGTTGGTGGCCCCGGTGAGCTTGGGCGCGGGTGCCACGATAGGAGGAGGCTCGACCATCACGAAAGACGCGCCTGCGGCTGCATTGACGGTGGCACGCGGCAAGCAAGTGACCCTGAGCGGCTGGGTGCGGCCGGTGAAGCAAACAGGGTGAAGTGAAAACGACTTCTTCGCTCACATCCGACACCAGCCCAGCCCAGGGCATGACTCAATCAGCGATGCGCCACTCAAGCCCCCGGCAGCGCCACCGCCGTTTCAAACTTCGCCCGAAACACGCTGAAGAAAGCTTTCACGTTGCGCACATTGGCATCCTGCGTGAACAGCCGCTGCACCAGCGTGTGGTACGCGGCCATGTCGGCCACTTGCAGCACCAGCATCAAGTCGGGCCCGGGGCTGACGCGGTAGCACTGCTGCACGGCGCGCTCGGCCACGGCGCGGGCTTCAAACGCGGCGAGGTGCTCGGCACCTTGGCGGTCCAGCGTCACTTCCACCAAGGCCGTCAGCCCGGCACCCAAATGCTGGGGCGACAAGATGGCCACGCGTTTGGCGATGACGCCTGAGTCCGTCAACGTCTTCACCCGGCGCAAGCAGGTGGCCGGTGAGGTGTGGGCCAATTCAGCCAAAGCTTGGTTGGACAACGATGCGTCGCGCTGCAACAAATCCAGCAGCCGCATGTCGGTCGCGTCCAGCGAGCGACGATCGAACAACAAGGGGTCAACTTTAGATTCCATAAATCTGTATTTAGTGAAATATTCAACCGGTAAAAATTAACGTCTGGTTTAATGTTTCATATTCAGTGCAATTTTGCAAACTTAATTCAAGCCAGCCTCTCTACCATCTGGCCCTCCTAATTCAGTGACACCGGAGCCCAGCCATGTGTGGAATCGTCGCAGCCGTCAGCACCCGCAACATCGTCCCCGTTTTGCTGGAGGGCCTGAAGCGACTTGAATACCGCGGCTACGACTCTTGCGGCGTGGCCGTGCACCTGAACGGCGAACTCACCCGCGCACGCAGCACCTCGCGCGTGAGCGAGCTCGAAGGCAATGTGGCGGCCGACGGCATTCAAGGCGGCACCGGCATTGCCCACACCCGCTGGGCCACCCACGGCGTGCCGGCTGTGCACAACGCGCACCCGCATTTCTCAAGTGGACCCTCGTCTAAAACCGACAGCGACAACATCGCCAGCGTGGGCCGCATCGCACTGGTTCACAACGGCATCATTGAAAACCACGAAGAGCTGCGTGCCGACCTGCAAGCCAAAGGCTACGTGTTCACCAGCCAAACCGACACCGAAGTCATTGCGCATTTGGTCGACCATTTGTACAGCGGCGACTTGCTGGACGCCGTGCAGCGCACCGTGGTGCAGCTGCGCGGTGCGTACGCCATAGCCGTGTTCTGCCGCGACGAGCCGCACCGCGTGATCGGTGCGCGCGAAGGCTCGCCGTTGGTGATGGGCGTGGGCACCGATGAGCGCAACGGTGACCACTTCTTGGCTTCAGACGCCATGGCATTGGCGGGCGTCACCAACCAAATCGTCTACCTGGAAGAAGGCGACGTGGTGGACATGCAGCTGGGCAAAGTGTGGATCAGCGCGCGTGCCGAGAGCGGCCGCTACGCCAACGTCAACCGCGAAGTGCGCACCGTCAACGCACACAGCGGCGCGGCCGAACTCGGCCCTTACCGCCACTACATGCAGAAAGAAATTTTTGAGCAACCGCGTGCGATAGCCGACACGCTGGACGCGGTGCAAGGCGTGTCGCCCGAGCTGTTTGGCGACGGAGCGCACAGAGTTTTCAAAGACATCGACTCGGTGCTGATACTGGCCTGCGGCACCAGCTACTACAGCGGCTCGGTGGCGAAGTACTGGCTGGAAAGCATCGCAAAAATCCCCACCAGCGTAGAGATTGCCAGCGAGTACCGCTACCGCGACAGCGTGCCCAACCCGCGCACTTTGGTCGTCACCATCACGCAAAGCGGCGAAACTGCCGACACCCTGGCCGCGTTGAAACACGCGCGAAATTTGGGCATGAAGCACACCCTGACCATCTGCAACGTCAGCACCAGCGCCATGGTGCGCGAATGCGCGCTGGCCTACATCACACGTGCGGGCGTGGAAATTGGCGTGGCATCCACCAAAGCGTTTTCAACGCAATTGGTCGGTCTGTTTTTGCTGACCTTGGCGCTGGCCCAAACGCGCGGTCATTTGACCGATGTGCAAGAACAAGAACACCTCAAAGCCCTGCGCCACCTGCCGGTGGCCGTGCAAGCCGTGTTGGCACTGGAGCCGCAAATCATTGCCTGGTCAGAAGAATTTGCGCGCAAAGAAAACGCCCTCTTCCTCGGCCGTGGCCTGCACTACCCCATCGCATTGGAAGGCGCGCTCAAGCTCAAAGAAATCAGCTACATCCACGCCGAGGCCTACCCCGCCGGCGAACTCAAGCACGGCCCGCTGGCCTTGGTGACATCAGAAATGCCGGTGGTCACCATCGCGCCCAACGATGCTCTGTTGGAAAAACTGAAGAGCAACTTGCAAGAAGTGCGCGCCAGGGGCGGCGAGCTGTTTGTGTTTGCCGACAGCGACACCCGAATCGAATCTGGCCCCGGCCTGCACGTGATCCGCATGCCGGAACACTACGGCGCGTTGTCCCCCATATTGCACGTGGTGCCGCTGCAATTGCTGGCGTATCACACGGCTTGTGCGCGGGGTACGGATGTGGACAAGCCGAGGAATTTGGCTAAGAGCGTGACCGTCGAATGACTCGGTCAGGCCGTTAACTCAGCTGCGGACAACTGCAAATTCAATCCCGATCGTGGCGATGGCCTCGGCTTTCGCATGGTGCGCGGCGGCTCGTCGGCAGACGCCACGATCGGTTTTTTCCGCCCACGTTGGTGCTAGTCTGCTGAGGCGATCAGCGATCTTGAAAGGCTCACGATGAACCGAACTTTTTTTGCCTGCTTGCTGGGCTTGGCCGCGGTTCAAAGCGTGTGCGCGCAAAGCGCAGCAACGGCACCTTCACCAGCACAAACTCTGGTGATCTCGGGCACCGGGGCCAGCTTCCCGGCACAGGTGTACGCGCAGTGGGCAGAACGCTATGCGCAAGACACGGGCGTGAAGATCAACTACACCGCCAGCGGTTCGTCGGCCGGTGTGAAAAGTGTGCAGAGCGGCGCGGCCGACTTTGGGGCCACTGACATTCCCGTGAGTGCGGCCGACTTGGAAAAATTTCAACTCTTCCAGTTCCCAACTTTGGTAGGCGGTGTGGTGCCGGTGGTGCAGTTGCCGGGCATCGCGAGTGGGCGTTTGCGTTTGAATGCCGACGTGTTGGTGGGCATCTTCACGCAGCAAATCAAGACCTGGAATGACGCGGCCATCGTGGCGCTGAACCCCGGCCTGAACTTGCCCGCGCTGCGCATCACACCGGTGGTACGCGCCGATGGCTCGGGCACAACCGAGGTGTTTCTGAGCTACCTGAAGCAAGTGGCCTCACAAAGCGCAGGCAGCGCCGACATCAAAGGCGCAAAGACCAGTGCCAACCCTGCGGGCAGTGCCAACGCGGCCGGCAGCGGCGTGATGGCGGTGGAAGGCTCCAACAAATTGGTGGCTGCTGTGAAGGCAACGTCGGGTGCGATTGGCTACGTGTCGTCTGACTACGTGCTGCGCGACACCTTGACGGCGGTCAGTTTGCCCAACAAACGCGGCGAGTGGGTGCTGCCGAATTTAGAGGCCTACCGCGCTGCCTTGCGCGCGGGCGAGCTGTTCAAAAACAGCCTGACCGCCGCACCCTTGATCAACGTAGACGGCCCGGGCGCGTGGCCCATCGTCACGGCGACTTACATCGTCGTCGACAAATCACCGAAGTCTTTGGAGCGTGCGGGCCGCACCCTGAATTTCTTCTACCGCTCGTTCCTGCTCGGCGACAAAGCAGTGGCCGGTACCGGCTTCGCCGCGCTGCCTATCGGCACGCAAGCCCGCATCGTGGGCATGCTCACCACCTTTCGCACCACCGACGGACAAATGCCGCGGGTGATGGGGCAAGGGAGTGCCCCTGTGCTGGCCTCGTCGAATTGAACCGGCGTGATGGGAATCAGCGCAGTCCAACCGAGGACGGCGCACTCGGTGCAGCCAGCTCCGAACAGGTGCGATTTGCATTGCACTCAAGTAAACAAAGGGGCCCATGTCGCAAGCACAAATTCACATTGTTTTCGGCCGCCAAGGCGCAGGAAAAAGCACCTATGCACGGGAGCTTGCCGTCCAACTTCAAGCCACGCGTTTTTCCATTGACGACTGGATGGGAGCCTTGTTCGGCCCCGACATGCCGCAGCCCATCAGCTTCCCGTGGGTCATGCAACGGGTGCAGCGCTGCGAGCAGCGCATTTGGGATGTGGCCTCGCAAATTGCAAAAAACGGCGGCACGGCGGTGCTCGACCTGGGCTTCATGAAAGTCAGCGACCGCACGCGTTTTATTGACTTGGCTTTGGCCGCGCAGCTGCAAGTGCAACTGCACCAAGTGACCGCCGCGCACGCCTTGCGTCGCCGCCGCGTGCTGGAACGCAACACTGCCCAAGGCGACACTTTTTCATTTGAAGTCAGCCCAGCCGTCTTTGACTTCATGGAAAAACTATTTGAGTCGCCCACCGATTTGGAGTTGGCCACTGCGGTGGTGGTGAAGACCGATTGATTGGGGCTTTTCGCCGGGTTTTTGTCGCGGCCTGTTTGCGCTGCGCCGTATCAGCCGCGCAACATCAGCCGCGCAGCATCATCGGTATCGTCACCGGCCCGTCGTTGACCAAATGCACCTGCATGTCGGCACCGAATTTGCCGCATGCCACGACTGGGTGCAAAGCCTGTGCAGTGGCAATGACGCGCTCGTACAAACGTCGGCCCAACTCTGCCGCTGCGGCACCCGTAAAGCTGGGGCGGTTGCCGCCTGAGACGTCGGCGGCCAGCGTGAATTGACTGACGATGAGCAGACCGCCTCGCACATCGGCCACGCTCAAATTCATCTTGCCTTGCGCGTCGCTGAAGATGCGCAGCTTGAGCAACTTGGCCACCAGCTTATCGGCCAGCGCATCGGTGTCAGCGGGCTCGGCGCAAACCAAAACCAGCAAGCCTTGATTGATGCGGCCAGTCACCTGGCCGTTGACCTCAACACGCGCTTGGCTCACCCGTTGAATCAGGGCCAGCATCGCGTCACAGCAGCTTGTTTTTCAATGGTCTGGGGCCAACAAGCCGACCGGTTCTTGACCGGTGGGCAGCAGCTCAATCGTGACGCGCAGGTTGCGCACCGCCGCCATCAAACAGCGCTCGGCTTCGGCGCGCTGCGCGGCGGTGCGCAACCTGCGCGTCACGATTGAGCTGCTGCCCACCGGTCAAGAACCGGTCGGCTTGTTGGCCCCAGACCATTGAAAAACAAGCTGCTGTGACGCGATGC